>DASXTB010000470.1:0-4838 GCA_036505615.1 Acidobacteriota bacterium | reverse complement strand
CTGCTGTACGCCATTGGCGTACAGCAGGCAACCTTGCTGCAAAGGAAGGTAACCTCTGCGGTCGGCAACGGTTCAACCGCGGCAAAAGACGCCGCGTCTTCCGCTGTTGCGAAAGTTCAGTCGGGCGACTTCTAGCTACTCCGGTTCGGCAAAAAACGACTCAGACTCCACTCACCCGATTCAGCCCGTAGTGAAGACTTCGAAGCTGCGGTGGCGGCCGTCAAGATTGTCGCTCCGTAGTCAACGTTGTACGGGCCGCCGCGCTTTTTTGGGTTCGCTGCGGTTCGGCGCCCGGTTTGCGCCTTCACGCTCCGCTCACCCGATGGTGGCGACTCGTCTGTCCAGTAAGTGCAAGGAAGACAGTGCAGGATCGCCAGGTAAATCAGCGGTGGCCCTGCGCGGTCTGCCCTCCGCCGATCCAACTGCAAGAAGAGGTCATTGTCCGTGGCCAGCTGACGGCCTGGATTGGCGACAGAAAAGTGGTCAAGGAGGACTTCGGCGCGCGCGAATATGCGTGCAAGAAGTCGGACAAGTCGATCATCTCGCGCGGCGCCACCATTAAGTCGGCCACCACCGACTGCATCAAGCGCTGCGCCCACCAGCTCGGCGTCGGACTGCACTTGTACTCCAAGGATGCCTCCTTTCGGTCATTCCGTCTGAACCGCTCCGAAGCTGCAGCGCAGGCAGGAAGCAATCCGCGCCTATCCGCGGCCAGAAGAGAACCGCAAGGAGGCAGTATGAACTCAGTGAGCATCTGTGTTCCTCTAGTTCGACCCTCGAATTTTAGAACTGGAATTTGCAGAAGACCTTCTCAAAAATGAGCCATCGGTTGCCGGGGTTAAGGCAGAGTTCCTCAATAATCCACGTCGATTGACGGATTGCTTAGTGTATTCCTCAAACGACGCCCCGCTCCGTTGCTGAACAGCAACGTTCGAAAACTACTTCGCCACAATGCAGATCTGGAGGTTGCGTGGATCACCACTTCCAGCAGAGCAGGCGCCGTATCACTGAAGCGAGACTTCCTGTTTTGGTTTAAGAAGCAGCTTGGTCAGCTACCTAAGGCGAACCGGCGCTTGCAGTCCGTGACCTTGCCCAGATAACTGGATGACCAATATGTGGTAGAAATTTAAATAATATCTTTTGAACTAAGATTGTAAAGGTCTGCTATTGAAGGCAACTGAGATGAACGTACGCATAACTCTCTCTGCACGCCAGTTCTATAGATCCAACTTCTCCAAATTGATAAATCGCACGCGGCCGCTGAACGTTAATCCACGCTGATCCGCAAGTCGTTTTCTGACAAGATCGACTAGATGGAAACCTACTTAAGACTTTACAATTGTATTTTCCGCACGCTCAACAATACTCGCTGTCTTTCCAAACGAACGCAGGCCGTCCCTGATGCAGACTACCGTCCGGTCGAGGTAGTTTGCGAGAAGTGAGCAATCGGCGCCGACCAGGACCCACTGCACACCTTTTCTAACCCATTTCAGAACAACCTCTGGATTCTCCCCTACGGCGATCCCGACAAAGACGCCCCTCTGGCGGGATTTATCAATCACCTTCTCCATCACCTTGACAACCTTCGGGTGGTCGACCTGGGTCGGAAGACCCATTGAAAGGGACAGATCGTGGGGGCCAATGAAAATAGTGTCAAGGCCGGGCGTCTGGAGAATTCCATCTAGGTTATCGACCGCATCAATATGCTCGATCTGGACAACGGTCACCACGCTCTCGTTCGCGGTCTGGCATAATTCCGGTCCGAACCCCCGTCCGTAGTTCGAAGGGCGGATTGGACCAAAGCTCCGAGTACCCTCGGGAGGATAACGGCACGCCATCACCGCTTGCTTGGCTTCCTCTGCCGAGCGAATCATTGGCACGATCACACCCCCTGCGCCATTGTCCAGGATCGGCTTTATTAGCGCCGGATCATTCCACGGCACGCGGACCAGAGAGGTGACTCCCATAAGCTGCGCAGCTATGATATGCCCTTGAACACTCTCAATTGACAATGCAGCGTGCTCCATGTCAATCCAGACAAAATCTAACCCGGCTCCGGCAACGGTTTCAGTAACCGCCAGGTCCTTGAATGATACGGCAATTCCGACACATACGCCGCCCATCTTCAGCTTATCCTTAAAGCTCCCGCTCTTGTCCATACGGACTCCTTCTTGAATCGTTCCGGTTGACTGGGTTCATCCTCCGTGCCTGCGGCTCCCAATAATCGATCTCAAATCTGATTTAAGTGGTGCCCGATGCACAGCGGCCTTGCGATCGAACATCAGTCCAAGTTGAACCAGTGTGCTGCGATCAAGGCTTTGCTAGCCTTCTGTATTCTTCTACCGCCCGTTCGGCCTTTCCCTGTTCGCCAAGCTTGTGATAAGCAATTGCCAGAAGGTAATAAAGCTGAGCATTGCGTAAATCGAGGGCCACCGCTTTCTCGTAAGTTCGGGCCGCCTCGTCCCAGCGTCCCTGGCGAGAAAGGACACCTCCCCAAGCTTTTAGACCATCGACAAACCGAGGGTATAGCTCGATGCTCTTTCCGATGTAATTACTGCCCTCTGAAAACTTTCCCTGTACCTCCAAGAGCCACAGACCATAGTAGTAACACGCCAGGTAATTCTCGGGATCTAGCTGGATGGCTTTCGAGGCTGCAGATCCATAATCTTCTCGATCTCCCAAGGCATAGAATAATCTGGCGAGAGCGATGTGAGCAGGCCCATTGGTGGGATCCGCTTGCACCGCCTCGCGAAGCCAGCTCTCAGCCTCCTTAAATCTAGTGAGTCTGTAAAGTGTTTCGCCCAATCCTTGATACAGTCGGGATGACTGAGGAAACCGATCAATAGCATCACGAAAGACGCGTTCCGCCTGTTGGAAATCCTCTTTCGCGATCAGGATCAGTCCGCGGTTGTAAACGTAATTAATGTTGCTTGGATCCAGTTCCCGAGCGCGCTTGTTGGCAGCGAGCGCCTCACCGTATCGACCGAGCTCCGCCAGCGCGAGGGCCCTCAAGTTATGAGGCGCAGGACGATCCGCCTCTTGTTCCGGAAGTTCGGCCAGTAGAGAAAGCACTTCTATAAAATAGCCCCGCTGAAAGGCGACAGTAGCACGTTGATAGGCATCCTGAATCAGCGCTGACGAAAGTAAGCTAAGGACAAGAAGGCTGCTACGCATTGCCCTTTTTTGAAGAGAAGTGCCATCCTAACCGCAGTCCCCGTGGCCGTACCACTTCGCGACCCTGTCCTGCAGCCCAGTCCCAACTGGGGAGATCAATGAAGATAGTTCCCACCGTTCACGCAGAGCACCTGGCCAGTAATGTAGGCTGCGCGAGGCGAGCACAGGAAGGAGACCGCTGCCGACACCTCTTGGGGATAGCCCGATCGGCCGAGCAACGCTCCCTCATACACCTTCGGCGGCTTGTTGGACTCAAAAGTGGTATTGTCGATAAGACCGGGGGCCACGCAATTCACCCGGATACCGTAGCGAGAGACATTCTTGGCCAAGGATTTGGTGAATCCGACCTCGGCCGCCTTCGAGGCAGCATACGTGATCGGCGGCTCATCCAAGATCCCACCGTGGAGTCCGGTCCCGGATGAGATGGTCACGATGGTGCCCTGTCGTCGCTTGATCATCGACGGCAGGACCGCCTGAGAGCAAAAGAAAGCGCCGCCGACGTTCACCCTCATCATTCGGTCGAACTCCTCGGGAGTCGTCCGTAGGTACACGTCGAATCCAGGAACCACAGCGCCGGCGATGCTGGCGTTATTTACCAAAATGTCGACGGGACCGAGTGCATTGACTGCAGCGTCGTGAAGTCGCCGCACGTCGGCGGGTTCGCCGACATCGGCCCGGACAGCCACCGCGCGGCCGCCGCTAGCGCAAATGGCTTGGACGACCCGCTCGGCTTCCTGCGCTGAACTCAGGTAGTGGACCACGACTGCCGCACCCATGTGGGCCAAGTCTAGGGCTATGCAGCGACCTATTCCACGGGACGCACCCGTGACGAGGGCAACCTGACCGCTCAAAGAGTCCGAATTGTTCCAGCTCATAGACGTCACCCCACTCTGGAGTTCTTCTGAAAGAACGTCGCAACGCCCCGAGTGCGGCACTGTAACCTCTGGGCGCTACATGTCAGTGGGAAGTCCAATTAGTCATCCGGAGGTTCGGTGAACACTTCTTGGGCCTGACCACATTAAAGCCCGTTCAAGCTTCTCCGTTATCGATAATCGATTCCGAAACAGGGTAATCCGGGCCTTTGCTCCTTGTCAATAGAGATCGATTCAAAAATTTGGAATTACACTAGTTGATCTCCCCGTGAAACAGAGCACCGTCAAAGGCGTGGGTCGGGCCGCTCCTTTTGCGACGGCATTTATTCCCTTGGGCTTGACATTTCAATAATCATATAATAGCTTCTACAAACGATAACGATATCAGTATTGCCTAATCATCTTTATGGCTTTGTCTATTAGCATATTCAATTCGCTTTTTTGGGGGATCCAATGAATAAGCTGAAGCCGATCGTTTCGTCAACTTTGATTCTGTTTTTTGGTACTCTCGTTTTGGTCGACAGCGCAAACAGGAACTACTCAGGCACGTTGATGGACAAAACGTGCTCCAGTTCCGCATCTAGCCCGGAGAAAGTTGCCAAACATACCAAAGAGTGCGCGTTGATGGAATCCTGTGTACCCGACGGCTACGGCATTGTTGTCGATGGCAAGTTCATTAAGTTCGACGAGAATGGGGATAAGTTAGCCTCCCAATGGTTGGCAAAAACTGACAAGCTGCGCGACCTGAAAATCGAAGTCACTGGCACAATGAAAGGCGACGTTCTAGTAGTC
>DASXTB010000469.1:0-30658 GCA_036505615.1 Acidobacteriota bacterium | reverse complement strand
GATCGCTGAAAGCTAAAAACCGCGAGCTAGCTAAAACGGAGTTTTCAATGAAACGGAGTCTGTTCTATTTGGTTTTGGTGGCAGTGGCGGGTCGAATTGCTATGGCCGCCGATCTGGAGGGCCGTGTCAAGCACGGTTATGCCGACAGCGCTGGAGTAAAGATTCACTACGCAAGTATTGGAAGAGGACCGCTGGTCGTAATGATCCATGGATTTCCCGATTATTGGTACACTTGGCGAGACCAGATGGACGCACTATCGGATCGATTTCATGTGGTCGCCATGGATATGCGCGGTTACAACCTGAGTGACAAACCCAAAGGTGTTGAAAACTACGACATGCGGCTGTTGGTGGGAGATGTGGCTGCTGTGATACGTCAATTGGGAGAAAAGAGGGCGATCGTTGTAGGACATGATTGGGGAGGCGCAGTGGCATGGCAGTTTGCAATGCATCTACCGGAGATGACGGAAAAGCTGATCATTTTGAATCTTCCTCATCCGAGAGGACTGATGCGCGAGCTTGCCACTAATGCCGAACAACAAAAAAACAGCCAGTATGCGCGGGACTTTCAAGAGGAAGGAGCGCATGCGAAGCTTACCGCGGAGGGGTTAGCTTCGTGGGTGAAAGACCCCGTTGTGAGGGCCAAATACATCGAAGCTTTCCGGCGCTCCGACTTTGAGGCGATGCTTAATTACTACAAGCGGAATTATCCCACACAACCGGCGGCAGTGGACTCATCCCCGCTCGTCAAGGTGCAGGCGCCTGTCCTCATGTTCCATGGCTTACAAGATCCCTATTTGCTCGCTCCGGCTTTGAACGGGACCTGGGACTGGGTGGCCAAAGATCTGACGCTGGTTACTATTCCGGGCGCTTCGCATTGGGTGCATCATGACGCCGCAGACTTAGTCACGCGTACGATGAAAATGTGGCTATTGCGATAGAGTTTCAAACATCCCAGGGGCGGCGCTGTGCTCCGAATCTGTGAAAAAGTTGTAACTGGCCCAGCTAGGACGGCCGCTCGACATAATATTTCCGCGCTGATGGGAGCTTGCCAAGCGACAATGTGCGTCGTTTGGGGGATGGCGCAGTATGGCGCAAGCGATAGATTGGACTCGCAGAAGGAGATCAGCGCCTATCTCAAACGGGCGGTGCGTGCCGTACAGCGCTGGGAAAATGAAGAGGGCCTACCGATTCACCATCACCCGCACAACAAATTCATGATCTTGACGGCGATTGGGATGGAGCGAACTGAGATGATCTCAATCCGGCGGCGCTCCGTCCAGAAGCGGCTCGATTGAGAGGGTTTGCGCTCCGTTCTCTGTGCAAATTGCGAAGTTGTTCTTCTTGCCGCCATAGAGCGCGACGCCGGCGTATTCACCTTTGTTGTTGAGAATGTAAAAATTGACGTTGAAGTTGGGATTTCCTTTATTATTCAGCAGGCGTTTCTCGATAGTGTTGGCTTTGATCCGCTTCAATGCCAGCATTCCGGCGTCTTTCGGGTGCATACCGTGGCGCATGCTCTCGACGATGAGAAAGGAGCTGAGGCCGTATAGATTCGCCTCGCCGCGTCCCGTGGATCCCGCGGCGCCCACGTCGCCATCGACGTAGAGTCCGGCTCCCAGGATCGGCGAATCACCCACGCGGCCGGGAATCTTCCAGGCCAGTCCGCTGGTGGTAGTAACGCCGCAGATCTCGCCTTTCGGGTTGATGCCGTCGCAGTTGATGGTCCCGTAAAGGTGGTCCGGTTCGATCAGTCCCTCTTCCGCCATCTGCCGAGCTATTCGAAAACCGGCTTCGGAGCGTTCTTTCGGATTGAGATAGTGTGATGGATCGGTGCGGCGTTTCCATTCAAGCCAGAGTTGCCTTGATTTCTCTGTGTTCAGGTCGTCCTCGATCTTAAATCCCATGCTGAGCGCAAATTTTTGCGCGTCCTTTCCCACAATTAGATGATGGTCGGTCTGATCCATCACCGCTTTGGCGACCAGCGAAGGAGTGCGAACGCCTTCCAGCGCGGCAACTGCGCCGGCTCGTTTCTTCGGGCCGTGCATGCAGGAAGAATCGAGCTGAACGATGCCGTCGGCATTGGGGAGACCCCCGTAGCCAACGCTGGTGTCTTCGGGGTCCAACTCGACAATGTTGACTCCCGCGATCAGCGCATCCAGCACGTCAGAGCCCTGCGTGATCAGCCTGAACGCTTTTTCGACACAAGTCATGTCACCGCCATTTTTAAATCTGTTTCCGTTGGCCGAAGAAATCACCAGTGGTTTTACGCCGTTGGGTATCATCAACTCAGGTCCTTTTCCGAAGAAGCTCAGCGGGCCGGCAGCGGCTATTCCGGCGCCGGCGCTGCTGACGACGAAGTGGCGGCGATTGATTTTTTTTGTCATGGGTTTTCTCCGGCCAGAATTCTGCGAGTTTTCATGAGTCAAGGCCACTATTCTATATTGGAACCGCATTAAGTTGGAGTTGATAAACCTGACCACCGGGACACAGCGCGCCAAGCCGCAACCAATTTTTTTAACCTGTGCGAGCTCTTACATCGTCCTACCCAGGCTGAGGGTATATATTTTGCAATTTCAAAGGAGTCTTGCGATGTGGAGCAGAAAGGTCATTATCTTATTTGCCTGTTTGGTGCTGCTGTCTGCCGGCCGGAGCTTCCCTCAAGCGGCGAGCGATGCCGTTCAGCTTTTGAAGCGGGTAAGCGAGACCTATCGAAATCTCAAGTCCTGCCACTTTGAGGGTGTTACCAAAGTAAGGACTCAGTCATCAAGCGTACAGCATCTCTTGGAGACTCCTTTCGTGGTGGCTGCGGTTAAACCATCGTTGCTCAGAGTGGAAACCAAAAATTCACTGACGGCGATGCTGATCGTCTCGGATGGAGAGACGACCTGGAATTACATGCCCAGGATTCATGAATACACGCGCGTCACGGGCGCCCCTGCAGCAGGTTTGGCGTCCGACGGAACGACGGCTTCTGATCTTTCCACCCTTCCTAACCCGATTGCCCAATATGAGCGCCTAACGGATCGGTCGGCGGCCGCCAGGGTCTTGCGCGAGGATCGAATTGAAGTTGGTGGCCGGAGCGTCGACTGTATCGTTGTGGAGCTTGCACCTGCGTCAGGCAACACTACTGGCGTCGAAACGCTGCCTCGTATGTTGTGGATCGACAAGTTCCGTTACCTGGTCCTACGCGATGAAGAAACATTCAGGATCAGACGACCTTACACTCCTCTTACTGAAAAGATGCAAACAACTGTCTTTGGCGTGGCAAGGGTCAATGAACCCGTTCCCGACTCTTTGTTCAAATTTGTCCCTCCCGCTGAGGCCAGAGAAGTCGCGGAATTGAGCCTTCGCAGCGCCAACAAAGTCGTTTTGGGTGGAGGCAGCGGCCTAAGGTCGCGAGTTTCTACTTCCAGCGCCTCGCTCAACGGTGCTTCGGCCGGAGCAGAGCATGGCAGTGAAGCTAATGGAGGAACGGATCAGACGCCAATCGTCAAGCAGCCGGCAGCGGCCAATGAAGCCGTAGACTTTACGCTGGCCGATCTGGACGGAAGTGAGTTCCAACTCCGGCGTCTCCGGGGCAAAGTGGTATTGCTTGATTTCTGGGCAAGCTGGTGCGGCCCTTGCAGGAGGGAACTACCGGTAATCGAAAAGTTGCATCGCGAATATCGGCGCAACGGCTTGGTAGTCCTGGGCATCAACGACGAGCAACCCGAGGTGGCTCGCGGGTTTGTAAACGGTAACGGTTATACCTTCGCCACACTGATGGATTCTCGGCACGAAACTTTTCGTTCCTATCGTGTGACAGCGATTCCCACCGTGTACTTCATCGACAAGAGGGGCCGAATAGCAGCGCGTTACGTAGGTGGCCGGAGCGAACAGGATTTGCGCGCCGCGCTAAAGCAGGCTGGGTTGGAATAGGCTCGGCCGGCTCTGATGGGCCGCTTTCAGTCCCGCTAGGCGTAGCGAGTTCTATCCGGAAGAGTGGGAGCGGGTTTGCTTCCTGGACAGTCAGCGAAAAACAGTCTGGGAAGCAGAGCCCTCGTAAGTGGCACCCGTTTGGTTGGAGAAATCAACAAGAAGGCGAGTTCACCGCCGAGACGCAGCGCGGCAGAGCCGCAACCAAATCTTGCAGCAACGGTCGCAAGCCGCAGACGGAGACGCCGTAGGCGTGCGCCGAAATTCGCAGAGCTTTTCAGCAATGCGATGTCTCGGCGGGATCGGCGGAGAAAGTTGGCACAATCTTCTAGGGCTGAGTTTGACTTTCCCGCACTGGCAGATGTATAAGCGGCTCAAGGTCGTCCTAGACGGAGATTTCCCATGGTGTTCTCGCGATCTTTTTCGAGCGCCATCCTAACAATTGCAGCACTGGCTGCTGCTTCAGCCGGTATGCGATCATTCAGCAATTCATCTGCGTCGGCCGCGGGGAGCAGAGAAGTCAAATTCAAGAAGTTCGTGCTGGACAGGGAATTTCGATCCGAAGGCGTTGCTGTGGCGGATGTAAACGGAGATGGCAAGCTGGACGTCCTAGCCGGCAACCAGTGGTATGAAGCCCCTGACTGGAAGAAGCACGAGATCGAACCGCTGCAAAAACTAGATCCCGCCACAGGGTGGAGCGACAGCTTTATCAACTTTGCAGCCGATATTAATGAAGACGGATGGGTTGACCAGATCGTCATTGGATTTCCCGGCAAACAAGCCGTTTGGCGTGAGAACCCCGGGAAAGGATTGGGTCATTGGAAACAGCACGTTATCTGGCGCAGCGCCTGCAATGAGAGCCCGGCATTTGCCGACCCCCTCGGAACGGGCAGGCCGGTCCTGGTTTTCGGATTTGATAATTCGCAGATGGCCTGGTATGAGCCAGCCAAAGATCCGGCAGCAGAATTTGTCTGTCACATCATCAGCGAGCCAAAAGCGCCTGGAACCGACAGGTTCTCACATGGATTGGGCATTGGCGACGTCAACGGAGATGGCCGGCCCGATGTGATCATAACGAAAGGTTACTGGGAAGCTCCCGCGAATCCTACGAAGGGTCCGTGGAAATTCGTGCCCGTAGACCTGGGACCCGACTGCGCCCAGATGTACGCGTATGACGTCAACGGCGATGGCTTAATGGATTTGCTAAGCAGCTCTGCGCATAAAATCGGCGTCTGGTGGTACGAACAACGCAAAGGCGCGAAGGGACCTGAATTCATTCAACATATTATAGACGACAGCTTCTCTCAGTCGCACAGCCTGGTTCTGGCGGACCTCAACGGAGATGGGCTTCCCGACCTGGTCACGGGAAAGCGATTCTGGGCACACGGCCCCACCGGTGATGTCCGGCCCGGGGATCCTGCCGTGCTGTACTGGTTTGAGCTGCGCCGCGACAACGGAAAGGTCCAGTGGATACGCCATGAGATTGATAGCGACTCGGGAGTCGGCACGCAGTTTACTGTCGCCGATATCAACGGCGACAAATTGCCCGACATTGTCGTATCCAACAAGAAGGGGGTTTTCGTTTTTCTGCAGATACGGTGAGTTTTCCGGTGGTCCGTGGTCCGTTTTCAGTTGTCCTTTTGGTTAGAAGATTCGCTGCCGTCCGATTGCTCTCCTTCGTAGTCGGGGCAACTAATTACGGACCACCGACAACGAACAACTGACAACGGACCACGGACAACGGACCACCCAATGTACATCTCCAAAAAGACCATCTATGACGTCTGTGTGATTGGCTCCGGCGCTGCCGGTGGCTTTGTGGCTAAGGAACTTTGCCAGGCGGGCGCAAAGACTATTCTGCTTGAGGCGGGCCGCAAAGTGGACGCCGAAGAACTTCACATTCACGACATGCCTTACCAGTTGCCGCGCCAGGGATATCGATTCAATCGTCAGGCGGCGCTGTATCCAGACGAAATCGAAAAATCAATCGAGTACAAGACTGGTGAGACGATTGCTGTCGACCGCATCCGCACACTGGGAGGTCGCACTGTTCACTGGAACGCTGTTTGTCTTCGATTTTCCGAAGATGACTTTCGAGAGAGATCCGTCAATGGCATTGAGGAAGATTGGCCGCTTTCCTACCACGAGCTGGCGCCTTTTTATTCTTACGTGGAAAGAATCATGGGTGTATGCGGTACCCAGGAAGGACTAAAGGAACTGCCTGATGGAGACTTCGTCGCGAAGCCGCCCAAACTGAGATGTTCGGAGATAATTGCCGGCAAGGCGTGCGAGAAACTGGGAATGAAACTCATTCCCACCCGCAAAGCTCTTTCGATTGACGGCTACGACGGCCGCCCACCGTGTCATTACTGCGGTCACTGCATGGACGTGTGCGATGTAGGAGCAATATTCACCAGCGAGAACTCTCTGATCCCGAAAGCGCTCAAGACCGGAAACCTGACGTTGCGAACCAACGCGCTGGCGCGAAAGCTCTCTGTGAACAGAGCGGGACAAGTCTCGGCAGTCTCTCTCATCGACCGGATCACTCGCGAGGAAGAACAGATCTATGCCCGAATTGTGGTTGTCAGTTGCGCCACGGTGGAGTCGGCCAGGCTTCTGTTGAATTCCTCCTGTGAGAAATTTCCTGCCGGACTGGCGAACTCAAACGATCTTGTAGGCCGGTACCTGCACGGACACAGCACCGGCGGCGTGATTGGTTATTTGAAGGACTTGGTTGGAGCGGCGCCGGAAAAGAGTCCGGGAGCCACGGACCACTCGTACATTCCTCGCTTCGGTCGAAGAAGAAAGCCGGTTGATTACAAGGGCGGCTTTGGCACGCAGCTTCAGTTTATAAACCTGAAATATCCCCATCATGCGCCTGCTATTGCGGGTTTCGGATCGAAATACAAACAGCGAATCAGAGACCTGTTGCCCGCGGTGCTGCATCTGGGCGGCTTTGGCAAAGTGATAGCGCGGAGAGAAAACCGGGTGACGGTACACCCGGCATTAGCCGATTCGTTTGGAATTCCGATCCCCGTTGTGAAGTTTGAATTCTGCGAAAACGACCGGGCCCTGCACGCCGGCATGATCGAGAGTCTTCGCGAGATCCTTGATGCCGCCGGAGTGGTGCTGACACTGGACAGCACCGCGCACATCTCGGGCTTTGCAAGCCATGAGGTCGGCACGTGTCGAATGGGGAATGATCCCAAGACATCGGTGCTGAACTCTTATTGCCAGACTCACGAGATCCCGAATCTGTTCGTGGTGGATGGAAGCTGCTTCACTACTTCTCCTGAAAAGAATCCGACGCTTACCATCGCCGCCCTCGCCGTCCGCAGCGCGCGCTACATCGCGGACAAGAGGAAGAGAGGGGAGTTGTAGGCTTGGCATGCTCTGGAGAAAAGGGTCAAAAAACAAGATTTCACGCGAGGACCAGTGATTGTACAATTGCTCCACCAACGAGACAGGGAAAATTCATGAAACCACAATTTAAACTGCACCTGATTGCATCTTTATTCTTCTCGCTCATTACTTTCGGAACCGCCCAGTCCGTCGACATCACCGGCGATTGGGACCTCAACATCATTTCACCCCATGGCGAGAATAAAGCCAAGTTGACAGTCAGGAAAGACGGCGAAAATCTCGCCGGTACGATCACCGGCCGGCAGGGCAGTTATCCGGTAGATGTGACTGTTAAGGACGACGAGGTCAAGTTGCTGTTTACTATAAAGTATGAAGGCAGTGACATGCGAATCGCGCTCACGGGCGGCCGAAAGGGTGAGACGATCGAAGGCAAGGCTGATTTTGGAGGCCAGGCCGATGGGACCTGGACGGCAGCTCGGGCTACGGCTGAGCAAACGGATAAATCTGACACTTCCACTTCGACCCAAGACAAATTAGATGTCACTGGGACCTGGTCGTTCGAAGTTCAAACTGATGCAGGCGGCGGGTCTCCGGTATTCACTTTCAAGCAGCAGGGAGAGCAGTTGACCGGACAATATAAGGGATTTTTCGGCGAGGCTCCGGTGACCGGCGCCATCCATGGCCGAGAAATCGCGTTTTCGTTCAAAGTGAGCTTTCAGGGAACTGAGGGCACGGCCTCGTATAAAGGAGTTGTCGATCAGGATGGGACGATGAAGGGTACTGCAACTCTCGGGGATCTGGGCTCGGCAAAGTGGAGCGCCAAGCGCAAGCAGTGACGAGAATCATGGCCGAAAAAGTGGTAAAGAGCGAAGAGGACTGGAAGAAACAGCTCAATCGGGAGCAATTCTACGTCACTCGGAAGAAGGGAACTGAAAGAGCGTTCTCCGGCGAGTATTGGGACAACCATGAGAAGGGGATTTACAGGTGCGTTTGCTGCGGCAACGAGCTTTTCAATGCGGATGCAAAATTCGAATCAGGGACTGGCTGGCCAAGCTTCTCGGCTCCCATCACCAAGGAGAACGTGCGCACCGAAGTGGATAACAGCCTGTTTATGCAGCGGGTCGAGGTGTTGTGCATGCGATGCGACGCTCATCTCGGGCATGTCTTTCCCGACGGCCCCAAACCGACCGGCCTGCGCTATTGCATGAATTCGGCCGCGCTCAGCTTCGAAAAGGAAAACTAATCTCAACCGATCATGAGCCGTAGCGCCGTACCAAAAAAGTCATCGGTCATCGGTCATCAGTAATCGGTCATCGGTTTTTAGATTGTGCCGAAGCGGCGATTCAGGCGTGGGGGCGCACGGACGTGCGCCCCTACGGCATCTAAGGGGCCGCGGCGACTGTTTCGTTGTGTACCTTGGTGTCCTTTGTGGTAAAAAAAAAACACCAGCAAGGACACAGCGGACACAAAGTAGCTGGTTCTGAGCCGGGCTAAGATGGAAAAGAATCTTATTAGAGCCTTCCCGCTGCTCGGCCTCATTCTCCTTTCCGCCCTCACTCGAGGCCAGACCGAGCAAGACCTCAGTCAGTTGTTTTCCAAGACGGAAGCCCTCATTCCCATGCGTGATGGTGTGCGGCTGAATACGGAGATCTACGCGCCCAAGAGCGCGCGCGAACCGCTGCCATTCTTGATGACGCGCACACCTTACGGGCTCGGGCACGACTCCAAAGGCTTCAATCCTTCGCTGCGGGGAAGTTACAAAGAGCTGGCCGATGATGAATACATCTTCGTTTTTCAGGACATTCGCGGCCGCCACAAATCTGAGGGGCAGTTTGTCATGAACCGTCCGCCGCGGGACAGGAAGGATCCTAAGTCTGTCGATGAAGGTACCGACGCTTACGATTCTATCGACTGGCTATTGAAGAATGTTCCTCGCAACAATGGCCGAGCTGGTGTCCTTGGAATTTCTTACGGTGGCTGGTTGACGGTAATGGCGATGCTGGAGCCGCATCCCGCACTCAAGGCGGTCTCTGAACAGGCGTCTCCGGCGGACATGTTTCTGGGCGATGATTTTCATCACAACGGCGCCTTTCGCCTCAGTTACGGTTTTGAATACGCCGCTCTTTTGGAAACCTCCAACACCAATACCAACTTCAAATTTGACAGGTACGACACTTATGAGTGGTATCTGAACCTCGGGGCGCTTTCTAATGCCAATGAAAAATACTTCCATGGGAAGCTGCCCACCTGGAACGATTTTGTGAATCATCCAAACTACGACTGGTTTTGGCAGAAACAAGCTGTGGCTCCCTATTTGAAACAGGTCACAGTTCCGAACTTGAATGTCGCGGGCTGGTGGGACCAGGAGGATTTTTATGGTCCGCTAAAAATCTACGAAGCGCTGGAGAAGAACGATTCCAAGCACATGAACTACCTGGCGGCGGGTCCTTGGAACCATGGTGGTTGGGCCCGAGGTGACGGAGACAAATTGGGAAAGGTGGATTTTGAGAGTGCCACGGGAAAATATTTTCGCGAAAAGGTGCAGGCCCCGTGGTTTGCATTCTTCTTGAAGGACAAAGCGAAATTGGATCAGCCCGAGGCCCTAACTTTTCAAACCGGTTCGAATAAATGGCAATCCTATAACGAATGGCCGCCCCGCCGGAACATCATCGAACGCAATCTCTATTTTCATTCAGGAGGGCGTCTTTCCTTCGATCCCCCGCGTCAGAACGACGAGGCGTTTGACAGCTACCTTTCCGATCCAAGCCGTCCCGTCCCGTATCGGCAACGACCGATCGAGCCCACTTATTTTCCAGGAGGCTCGGGCTGGTACAACTGGCTTGTGGAAGATCAACGTTTTGCCCACAGGCGTCCCGATGTATTGAGCTGGGAGACTGAGACTTTGAGCCAGGATGTGACTGTTACCGGAGATATCGTCGCACACCTCTTTGCCTCAACTTCCGGCACCGACAGCGACTGGATCACCAAGCTGATCGATGTTTATCCGGAAGATTATGCGAAAGATCCGAAGATGGGTGGTTATCAGCTGATGATTGCCGACGAAGTGTTTCGTGGCAGATTCAGAAAAAGCTTTGAGGAACCAGCGCCTGTCGTCTCCAACGAAATCAATGAATATGTGATTGATCTGCACGGCAACGATCATCGCTTCCTAAAAGGGCACAAGATCATGGTCCACGTCCAAAGTACCTGGTTCCCGATCATCGACCGCAATCCGCAGAAGTTCGTAGAGAACATCTTCACCGCCAGGGAATCCGATTATCAAACAGCGACCCAGCGCGTATTTCGATCCAGTCATTACCCTTCACATGTGAAGGTCCCAGTAGCGGTTCGATAGCGCTGTGTCTGCTGTGTCCTTGGTGGTAATTTTTTTTTAAACCATTCTTTGGCCGAGTAGTTCTTGCTCGCCGTTGAGATGGTCGTGGAACTGGGCGTGTGACGGAGCCCTCAAGACTAATTTTTACCCCATTTCAATCAGCGCATTGGCTTGGGCCGCTTCAGCGGCCATTCCCGAAGGGTTTAAGACCCGCCGTCTTTACGGCGGGGTGGCAGCCCAATAATCAAATCGTCTAAAGCCGCTTCCAGCGGCTTTCTCGGTCCCGGCTTTAGCCCCTCAGCCTCAATGGCTTCCAACCTGGCAATAGTCGTCCCTCGGGCGTGATGCTCCTTTTGTCTTCGTATGTATTCACAGATAAATGGAAGATCTTTGCGCCCGAAGCTGACCACACCATAGCCGTCCTGCCACCGCATTCGCCCACGGCCAGGGAACCTCTGGTTCAAATAATGAGAACTGGAGCCCTTCAGCTTGTGTGCCAAACAATCTGCAGATAAATTTCCCAATAACTTCTTCGAGACATAAGTTGAGTCCCCTTTTCTGGACATAACCGGGCAAGGGAGAAATTTGCGAAAGAAAAATGAGGGCTAAAGCCGGATGAAAAGGCCGCTGGAAGCGGCCTGCGATTGGCTTAATGACTGGCAATTCACCCGCCGTAATCACGGCGGGCCTTAAACCCTTCGGGAATGGCCGCTGAAGCGGCCAGGTCCTGGCCTATATTTAGATCATTGACTACTCACATTAATACAAGGACACCAATGCAGCCGTCACGGGAGGGGTTCTATTAGCTGACGGCCCTCGGCGTTTTTATGCTATATTTCCAAAATTAAACCGGGAGGGACTAACATGAAACGCCGTGACTTCCTGCGGTACAGCTCGATTGCGGGCGGAGCCAGTCTCCTCAACCTGGACCATTTTCCCTATCATCTATTCGCCGCGCCCAAAAAGAAGCACGCGCAGGATGTTGTCACACTGGGTAAGACGGGTATTCGGCTTTCTCGATTGGCGCAAGGAACCGGAACCATCGGAGGCAACAAGCATTCACATCAAACCAATCTGGGAATTGAAGGCCTGGCAGACCTGTTTCGAGCCGGTGTGGATAACGGCCTGAACTTCTGGGACTTGGCCGACAGCTATGGCAGTCATCCCCATGCCAAGGAAGCGCTCAAGACGGTAAGACGGGAAAAGGTGGTCATCATGACCAAGACTTCGGCCAATACCGAAGAGCAGATGCGTGCCGATCTGGATCGCTTCCGCCAGGAAATCGGAACCGACTACATCGATATCGTCCTGCTGCACTGCATGTTGAAGGATGACTGGCCTGAGCGGAAGGCTGGTGCGATGGCTGTTTTAAGCGAAGTCAAGGCCAAGGGCTTGATCCGGACTCACGGAACTTCCTGCCACACGCTTGGATCTCTAAAAACGGCCGCGAACTCCGATTGGGTCGAGGTCGATCTGGCGCGCCTCAATCCCATCGGGTCGCATATGGACGCCGACCCGCAGACTGTGATTGGCGTCTTGAAGGAAATGAAAGCCAAGGGCAAAGGCATAATCGGAATGAAAATCCTGGGCGAAGGAGATCTGCGCCATAAGGTGGATGAGGCGTTGCAGTTTGCTCTGGCTCAAGACGTGTTGGATTGTTTTACCATCGGCGCTGAAAATCGCGGAGAGATGGAAGAACTGCTCTCCAAGATTCCAGCCGCCAGCGTGCGCGCATAGCGACTCAAGAAGTGCCAGCGGGTCGTGATATTCCAGTCATCTCGCCCTGATCCCGGATTATTCATGCCGAACTCTGTTCCAATGACATTATTGAAACCCAAGGTCTAGCTAACACGCGGCGGTATCTTGCGCCGTGTCCTTGGTGTCCTTTGTGGTTCAATCTTTTTGCACCACTACGGACACAAAGGACACAGCGGTCGTCGACATGGACGTACGGCTTTTTTTCTCGCTCCGAAACATTTATTGAACAACCAAGTTGACCGGCGCGTCTACCTATATATCAGCCCTTCGCGCATGAATGGGCTATGTTCCGCTTGGCAATGAGGCAATGACGAGGGAGACGTTCTAAATTGCGCTTTAAGATTTTCAAAATCTCTTTCGCCACTCTCCTCTTTTTCGCGATCCTCGTTCCTTCGCCAGGCGCCGAAATACTGTTCACCAATAACATCAAGACTGATCATTTCGGCTACCGCCCGGGAGATCTCAAGATTGCCTACTTTACAGTAGATCCCGGCGGCGTTGCCGAGGTTCGCCGGAGTGCGGATAACAGTCTTGCCTACAGCGTGGACCTTCCATCCATTCAGGACAAGGGAATGGATAAAAGCTTTCCTTTAATCAGCGGAGACCATGTCTGGTGGGTGGACTTCTCGAGTCTGAGGGAAGCGGGCAGTTTTTACATCTCCTCGCCCAACCTTCTGCAGCGCTCGTACGACTTCCGAATAGCCGAAGACATCTATCGCTTGCCCATGCTGGCGACACTGAAGGCGCTCTATTTGCAACGATGTGGTACGGCCAAACCGGCAATTTACGCTGGAAACTGGTCGGACAACCAGGCCTGCCACCTCCGGGATATGTCAACTACTCCGGGATGTGGAGGATCTCCCTACGGGGTGTTGGATCTGAGCGGTGGCTGGCATGATGCAGGCGACTACAACAAGTTCATCGAGTTTAACGATGAATCTTGCGGAGCAGGCGCGAATGGCAACGGAGGTCAGACGCTTTGGTATTTGCTGAGCGCCTACGAACTGAATCCGGGAGCCTTTTACGACGGCCAGGGCAATATTCCGGAAAGTGGCAATGGTGTCCCCGACATCCTGGACGAAGCGAAATGGGAGCTGGACTGGTATCTGAAGATGCAGATGAGGGATCACCACGTGCTGTCGGAGGTTGATCAACCTGATTTCAGCAGCAGCGCGCCGCCGAGCACCGACCGTGCAGTGAGACTTTACTACCCGCCGGGAATTAACAGCGAGGCCATATTTGTCGCCTGTGTGGCCCACGGCGCGCGGGTCTTGGCTGCTTTTCCTGCCTACGCCGATTATGCAGCCACGCTCAGAACAGCCGCGATGGCAACCTGGAACGATTGGGTCGCGAACGCTCCGGCATCCGGCTTCAAATTTTGGGCGGCGGCGGAGATCTTTCACCTGGACAGTTCTCAGCTAGCGGCTCGCAACTTTGTCGAAGGATTCCAGCCCTGGTCGAGGTATGGACTGCTATTCAATGACCAAGTGAATTACGGCATCTATACCTACATTCAGACACCCGGGGCATCTGAGGGAATTGTAGCCGCGATGAAGACTGCCATTGCTCGTCACGTGAACTGGGTGTTTCAGAATAACGACCTCTACAATTCAGGAATAGTGGCCGACGATTACTATTGGTCCTCAAACCAGGTTAAGGCTGAGTACGCAATGGACCTGTTTTGGGCGGCTCGGTTCGGGGCTACCGGATCGCATACCCCTGCTGAATGCCTAAACCACGCTCAGGACTACCTTCATTATTTAAACGGCGCCAACCCAATGAATATGGTTTACATGAGCAACGCGGAAAGTGCCGGAGCCAAACATGGAATTTGGCACCTGTACCACGCTTGGTTCGGCTCTTACGACGACTCATTCTCAAGGCCGAATTTTATCGGCAAGCCGGCGGGGGTGAACGATCCGCTCTATCCTTATTTTTCGGGGATCGATAATTTTGGAATTACCGACACCAGCCTCTCTGCATCTGGACCTGCTCCGGGGTTTATCGTTGACGGGCCCACTTATCAATATTACGAGCTGGGTGGTCGTGCGCGTCCTCCAAACCTTCCCGATGGAAATGCTGCGCCCTATGGGAAGGCCTATCGAGACTGGAATTACTCGGATCCGACCGGCGCAAGAACGATGCCCTGGATAGTAAACGAGACCGGCATCTACTACATTACGTCCTACACTTTTCTGGCTTCGCAGTTTGTTTCACCGGCTGCGAACAGGCCGCGGCGTCGGCCGTGAGTGAGCGGATGGAGCCGCGCGCGTCAGCAAGCGGACCCTGGATTGGGCGGATACCGCCAGAGGTGGCAGAATTAAGCATGGTGGCAAATCCTCGCGCAGCTAACGTTCTGGTCGGCGAAACAAATGCTAAATCCAGAGTCCGCTTGCTGACGCGCGCGGCTCAGTTGGTCTGCAGGCCGATAGTCATTCAACCCTTAACTCGCCCACGTCATACCACCCATCTGACTGGCGGCCCTCGATCGCAAGCCGGATGGCCGGCTGGCTGGTGCGCGGGTCCAGCAGAGCCACCCGAAGAAGGTATTTTCCCGCGCTGAGTGACTCCGGAACGTACACATTCTCTTCCACCACTGAATCTCCAGGCAGCCACCTTCTTACATCCACTGGAACTCGCAGAGTTCCGTTCGCTTTCGATGAGTAGAACTGAATCGCGAGTTGGTAATCGCGGTAGGCCGGCGCCACACCGGCGTTAAACCACCACATTCGAACGGGCATCATCTTCCCCGCTCCAGTTGTCCTCGGATATTCAAGGCGCCGCAGCAGCAAGCGATAGCCCATTCTTCTCTGGAAATCGTCGAATTTGTCTTTCCACTCGGATGGAATCACAGAAGATTTTATGTTCAAAGAAGTGACGTGCCAGCGCAGCGCCTGTTCGAGGATGTAATCGACGTCCCATCCCTTTTGCTTCCAGTATCCAGGCACCCAGCAAGTCTCGAGTGACACAGGGCTGTGTTGCCATGCGTCGTGGATGCCGGCGCGCACGACCTGCTGCGGGTAAAAATCGAGCATATGGGACCAGGAGCGGGAATTGTCGGCGCTTCTCATGTCACCCAGGCAATCCAGTCGCCAGCCGGTTCCATGTTGGGTCGCGTAAGTGAGTATATTCGGCTCATCGAAATTCATCAGCAGGGGAGTACGTTTGAATGCATATAGGTAGATGTCCGTCAGCGCTTGCTGGTGGCGAAATTCAGGCATGTAGGGGCTCCAGCCTTCGCCCCAGTACCCGATTGACGAGACATCGACGGTATCCAGGTAAGGATGTCCGTCGTAGCGGGCGCCTGCGGTTGAGATCAGGCGGCCCCAGTACTTCAAATAGAGGGGATCGCTAAAGTCGGGCTGCCAAACTTCCCCATCTTTGTCAGATGGCTTGTTGGCTCTGCGCGCTCCGGAATTTTGATACCACTCGGGTAACGGATGCTTCTGGTCGTAAGGCATCAGTCGGATTGCCAGAGTCTGCTGATGCAAACGCGCTTGTTCCAGCGCGCCGTCCAGAATTTCCCAGCGTACTTTCCCTTCTTCCGGCTCGAGCGTCGACCAGAACCAACGGCAGTAAGCGATGGAAGAGTCGGGAAAGTCAGGCTTGACGGCGGCGTCCTCCAGTTTCCTGACCGGGCCTTCTTCGGACCATTCCAGCCCGGAGTTGGGCGCCTGCCCGTTAAAACGCTGGAAGGTGGTGATCCCCATTCCCGGATTCACCAATACGTTGTGGATCTCCTTGAGGCGAAAAATGGCAGTGTCGCTTTGTGCCAGAACGACGGTTAAGTGGAAGGCAATTAGTAGGGACGGAAACGAAGTTCTTTGCACCGATCTTGCTCCCAATGAAGCAGCGATGAGGGAGGCCTCCAGGCTGGCTGAGCCGCGGCCGCCAGAACGTGTAAATCCACATTCTCCAACGAGTGGCGTAACTGCGTCGAGCGAGAATTTTATGATTGTTCTTACTTGCTCTGCTATGGTGGCAATTGGTCGAGAGAGTTCGCTTGCTCACACGCGTGGCTCAGCCGAAGTGGAGTATCGGAACTCGATAATAGACATTATCAATCTCTCCTCATACAGTAGACCTGCAATCGAAGGCCAGGCATATGACCGCGACAGGCAGCCCACGCCGGGAGTACATTCGGCGTGCCATCCATTTGGAGCTATTCACGATTTTCTACAATCTCTTGGAGGGCGCGGTGTCCCTTTTGTTGGGAGGAATTTCAAGTTCGATTGCTCTCATTGGTTTTGGACTGGACAGCTTTATCGAGAGTTCCTCCGGCCTGGTCGTTTTCTGGCGGTTCCGGGCGGAGGCTCGTGAGCAAGGTTGCTTTCAGTCTCAGGAACAACGCGCGCTTCGCTACGTGGGGTGGTCATTTCTTCTACTTTCGGCATACATTGTCTTTGAATCACTGCGCAAGCTTCTCTTCAGGGAATCGCCCGCTCCAAGTGTTGCAGGAATTCTGCTGGCGCTCGTTTCACTGATTGTTATGCCGATACTTTCGCGCCGCAAGCGAAGGATTGCCGAAGCGCTAAACAGCGGCGCTATGCTGGGAGACTCAAAGCAAACTTTGGCCTGCTCGCTCCTTTCGGCAGCTCTGTTGGTCGGTTTAGCACTCAATGCTGGCTTAGGATGGTGGTGGGCCGACCCTGTCGCTGGCCTGGCCATGGTTCCCTGGCTGTCAAACGAAGGCTACCGGGCAATCCGAGGGGAAGCGTGCTGTGAGTAAATCGAGTCTCGGGTCTCGAGTTCCGGGTCTCGGGTCTCGGGTTTCGGGGTTCCGGGTTCTAGGTCTCAGGTTTCGGGTTGTGAGTCTCGAGATGCGAATCCCGTTAAGCCGACTCGAAACCCCAAAACCCACGACTTAGAACCCGAGACCCGAGACCCGAGACCCGGAACTCGAGACCTGAAACCCGAAACCCAAAACCTGAGACCTAGGACCCGAAACCCGAAATTCTCAGAACAAATCGCAGCTTCACTGCATTATGATGAGCGTGACAAAATGGCCACCCGCTCCTTGATTGTGCCTCGGCTCTTGCTTGCGGCGGCGGTTGTGGTACTTGCCTTCCCAGCGCTGCGCGCCCAGGATTCTTTTGAAATTCAGGTCTATGAGTACGAACTTGTGCCGAAGCGGATGTGGAATCTTGAAACGCACCTGAATTATACGGGCCTTGGGACGAAGGTTTACGAGGGTTCAGTTGCCCCGAGCGAGAAGCAGTTCCATCTGACGTATGAACTGACGCGCGGCATTACCGAATCGTTGGAGCTGGCGGCGTATCTGGTGCTTGCAGCAAGACCGGATGGGCCTCGCCCTCTGGAGTACGCCGGCTGGCGCTTTCGGCCGCGTGTGGCAATTCCGAAGTCTTGGGGTCTCCCTCTGGACATCAGCATCAGCGGGGAAGTCGGCTTTCCCCGTCGGATTTACGAAGAGAACGCGACTACGCTCGAAATCCGACCGATTCTGGAAAAGAAGTGGGGCCGCTGGCAGCTGGACGGCAATCCCGTGCTGGCCAGAGCGCTTCGCGGTCCGGGAACCAAAGAAGGCTGGGAGTTTGAGCCGGCAGCACGCATTGCGTATCAGGCGACAAGAAAACTGGATCTGAGTCTGGAATACTACGGCGCCACAGGACCATTCAGCGATCCGCTTCCTCGCGACCAGCAGACGCACCAGTTTTACCCGGGCGGAGACATCAAACTGAGCGAAAACATCGTCTGGAATTTTGGAATCGGAGTCGGCGCTACTCACACTGGAAACCGCTTGGTGTACAAATCGCGTATCGGCATGCTTTTCGGGCACACGAATTGAGCCGGACGGTCCCGGACTTCAACATCCCGCTGGAACGGCGCAAAGTCTACCTGGAGCTCTTTGCCCGATATGGAGTCAGCCACGTCTTTGCCGGACATTATCATCGCAATGCTCTTCGGTAGTTCGAAACCAGACGCCGAGTTGGCAAGCACTTGTTTTTTTAGCGAGATTCTCCTAACTGATGACCGATGACTGTTGACGGATGACCGATGACCGGTAACCGATCATGCTCTTTTGGTGGCAGCCTATGAGCTATTGCCGCCGCTTGACGGCGTTTCTGGCGCTAGGATTCTTCGTTTTGAGCACACCTGAGTCTCAACGACTTCCGGTGAGGCGTCAGGGGAGCCGGCCGTCCAATTCAGTCGACCAGAACTCGACCGTGGATTCCACCACGATCAATCGCAAATTGCTGATGGGATACCAGGGATGGTTTGCCTGTGCCGGTGACGGCTCACTGCTGAACAACTGGTTTCACTGGTCACGCAATGCTCAGAAACCAAATGCCGAAACTGTGACGGTAGATTTTTGGCCGGATACTTCCGAACAGGATACTGACGAACTGTGCGATACTGCGTTTACAATTCGTGATGGCAGCGTCGCTCGGGTATATTCCGCATACAATTCCAAGACGGTGAAGCGCCACTTTAGGTGGATGCAGGATTACGGGTTGGATGGAGTTTTCCTGCAGCGTTTTTCCTCCGAGCTCCCCAATCCTCGGTTGTTCGCATTCCGCAACCAGGTGGCCCAGAATGTACGAGCTGGAGCAGAAGCGTATGGGCGCGTGTTTGCCATCATGTATGACATCTCGGGACAGAATGAGGGCACGCTGATTCAGGACCTTAAAAACGACTGGACCTATTTAGTGGACATACTGAAGATCACTGAGAGTCCCCATTACCTGCAGCACAATGGAAGGCCGGTTTTGGCCATCTGGGGCTTTGGTTTTTCAGATCGTCCCGGTACGCCCGCGCAGGCCGCGCAATTGATTGCGTATTTCAAGTCAGGGGCCGAGCCTAAATACCGGGTGACGCTGATGGGAGGCGTGCCCACGTACTGGCGGACTCTGACCCGTGATTCAAAAACGGACCCGGACTGGGCAGCGGTATACCGCTCGTTTGATGTCATTAGTCCCTGGGCAGTTGGTCGCTATGGGGACGAAGCAGGCGCTGACAGATTTAAAAACGATTTGATCGTTCCGGACCTGGCCGAGGCGAAATTGAGCGGCGCGGAATACATGCCTGTGATCTTTCCGGGATTCTCGTGGCACAACCTGAGGGCCGGGCCATTGAATCAGATCCCACGCAATGGCGGCCGCTTCTACTGGAGGCAGGTTTACAATTCTATTTCAGCAGGATGTAGCATGATCTATGGAGCGATGTTCGACGAGGTCGATGAAGGGACCGCCATGTATAAGTTGGCGGCGACGCCGGGTCAAATACCGGTACAGGGTTTTTTTGTGCCACTGAGCATCGATGGTTACCGGCTGCCCAGCGACTGGTACTTGCGGTTGGCTGGAGACGCGGCAAGAATGCTTCGCGGCGAAATTCCACTGTCCGCGCAAATGCCCCAATCGCCCTCGAGTGGCCGCCGAAGGCCGTGAACACTAACCTTTGTATACCTCGGCCGAAGCTTTCCGCTCTCCCCCAACTACAACTTCTTCATCGGGTTCTACGTGGTCTTCAAAGACAATTGGGCCGCAGTCCCGTTTCCCTTGGGTTACCGTATTTGACTTACCAAGAAAGATTTCCCGATTATACTTCCTCGGCGAACAGGCGTCTGCAAGAAACACTAGAAATAGATGGGCTTGCGATGGTAAACAATTGGTAATCGAGGGGGCGCGAGATGACGGGACTTAGGCGACACGTTTGGGCCGTATTGTTGGTAGCAACTCTGATCTACGGACTTTCCCTCTTCAATGCTGCAGCACAGGTCGAGCAGGCAACGATCACCGGTACAGTGACCGATCTGTCGGGCGCCATCGTTCCAAACGCCCGCGTGATCGTGACGAATGTCCAAACTGGAGTAATCAGAGAGACGCAGACCAACGACGCGGGGACCTTCGCGGTCCCGTATCTGCATCCAGGCCAATATAACCTTGTCGTAGAGATGTCCGGATTTGCCAAGGCTCAGGTAACGGGCGTCAGTCTGTCCGTAGGGCTGACAGCCACCATCAATGTGACTCTCAAACCGGAGACCTTACAGCAGGCCATCACCGTGACTGCCCCCGTGGCTCAACTGGAACTCCAAAGCGCCTCTCTGGGCAACGTGGTCGGCAGCCGGCAACTGATCGAGTTGCCGTTGTTCGGGCGCAACCCTTACAGTTTGGTGACTCTGGCGCCCGGAGTTCTACCTCGAGGCAACACCGGCACGGGCCCAATCATCGATGGTGGACGTTCTAATACCAGCGAAGTGCTTCTCGATGGCGCCGAGTCACGCAACAGCACCACCAACGATACTGCTTACACGCCTCCTCTGGAGGTGGTCCAGGAATTCAAGCTGATCACTAACGGCATGGCCGCCGAGTTCGGGCGGTCCGGCGGAGGTGTTATTACCGCCGCCACGCGCTCCGGCGCCAACGAGTGGCACGGAAGCGTTTACGAGTTTCTGCGCAACGATAAGTTAAACGCGAATAGCTGGACCACGAACCGCGTCGGAACGCCGGATCCGAGAACAGGCAAGGTACCCCGCAGCCCCTTCAGAAGAAATGAGTATGGATTCACGCTGGGCGGCCCCGTTCTGGTACCCGCGCTTTATGACGGTCATGACAAAACATTTTTTTTCGTTAATTGGGAGCAGACCAAACAGCGATCTCCGGATGACATCCTCACTACAGTACCGACGGAACTGGAGCGGAGCGGCGACTTTTCTCAGACCTTTGATGGAAGAGGAAGCCTGATCAAGATTTACGACCCCACCACAACGCGACCGGATCCCTCGCGCACGGGTTTTTTCATACGAGATCAATTTCCGGGAAATCGGATACCGTCGAACAAGCTCGATCCCATCTCACTTCGCATATTGAGATTCTTTCCACTCCCTAATCGTTCCGCGCGCACGGAGAACTTTTTCCAACCGGCTTCGCGCAAAGATGATTCGTGGAAGTTGTTTTTCCGCATCGATCACAACATAGGGCTCAAGCACCACTTCTTTTTCACTTTCGGCCGTGCGGATAATCCTCGATTTACGCCAGGGATAAATGAGGCATTTCCAGCCGAAGGGACTAACGGCGAAAAGGGAAAGATCGAAAGTCATCCACGAACGGCGGTACTGAGCGATACGGTCACATTGGGCCCAAAGTTGATCGGGGAATTCCGGGCCAGCTTCACGCGGCATCATAATCTTACGGCTCCACGCAGTGTTGGTTTTGATTATTCGCAACTGGGACTTCCTGCCGCTCTGAAGGATTATGGTAAGACACTATTGTTCCCACGCATCGACGTCACCGATGTTGCTTCGCTGGGACCGGACCGGGCTTCATTCTTTGACGATGCGGAGAATGCTGAGGAGCTTCAGGCTCATGTCACCTGGCTGCAGGGAGCGCACTCGGTCAAGGCGGGCTACGATTTTACATTTATGGCGTTCAACGTATTCCGCTCGGAGCGTCCCGCAGGCCAATATTCCTTTGGCCGCACCTTTACGCAGGGTTCCGACCCGCTGAATACGGCGAGCACTTCCGGTTTTGGAGTGGCGACATTTCTGCTGGGCGCGCCCACGAGTGGTCAGATCACTAGTGATCCATCGCTGGCCGCTTCACAAACGTACTACGCCTGGTACCTACAGGATGATTGGAAGGTGATGCGGCGCTTGACACTCAATCTGGGAATACGATGGGAGTATCAGACTCCATGGACGGACCGATTCAATCAACTGGCTTATTTTGATCCAGAAGCCATCGAGCCGCTGTCCGGTCAGAAGGGTGTACTGCGTTTTGTCGGCCGCGATGGAAATCCCCGCTATCAATCGGATCCAGATAGAAACAATTTTGCACCCCGTGTCGGGCTGGCATGGGAATTCATGGATAAGACGGTGTTGCGTGCCGGCTATGGACTGTTCTATTACCCGGGCAGCGGAGGGATCGGAGCGGGAGCCAGCGACTTGGGTGGTGGGTTCTTAGCTACCAGCAGCATCTTTTTGGGTCAACCACCTGCAGCGCCCAATACTCCGCCCCCCGGGGCTTCACTGGTGAATCCGTTTCAGGCCGGCTTTCAAATTCCACCCAGCACTCTGGTGGGCGGAGGCGTCACTACGATGTTTCGCGACTGGGTCACGCCCTTCAATCATCAGTGGACGCTGAATATCCAGCGGTCCCTGACCAGAGACATGATTGTGGAAGTGGCTTACGTGGGAAGCCGAGGCGAGCATATTTGGGTCAATCGGCCCCGCAATGCCGTCAGCACTGAGTTCCTGTCTCTTGGCCCCGGTCTCAATGATTTGGTGCCCAACCCGTTCTTTGGAAAGATTCCGGGAGGCATAGGCGCATCGCGGAATGTGAGACGATCGCAATTGCTGAAGCCCTTTCCCCACTACGACAGCATCACCCGCTTTCGCGACCCGGTGGGAGATTCCATCTATCACGGCATGACAGCCAGGGTTGACAAGCAGCTAGGACATGGTTTGAGCTTTCAGGCTGCGTACACGGTCAGCAAGCTCATCGATAACGTGCAAGAGCGTTTTGGCGCGAGTACCAGCTTTATCGATCCGAACAATCTGTCGCTTTCACGATCGCTTTCAGAAGACGACCGGCCACAGATCCTGGTGGTCAATTACATTTACGATTTACCCGTTGGACCCGGGCGCAAATGGGTAGGAGAAGGTTGGGCGTCGCGGCTACTGGGCAACTGGCAAATCAGCGGGATTACCACTCTGGCCAAGGGGCGACCGATGGTTATTTCTGGCCCCAGCAACACACAACTGCCGAGTGTGACCGCTTATCCGCAGCGCCTTAGGTCGCCACTTCTTCCAAAAGGCCAGCAGACACTGGACCGTTGGTTTGACACTTCGGCATTTTTGCCTGCAGCGGCATTCACGCTGGGTACCGATTCAAGGACCGAGCCCAACTTGCGCGGGCCGGGAATCAAAACCTTCGACATAGGACTGCACCGCAGCCAGCGCATTAAAGAGCGCGCTAACCTCCAATTCCGAGCTGAATTCCAAAACGCCTTTAACACCCCACAGTTTGCCAACCCGAGCGGCAGCGTAACATTGCCCGACTTTGGGCGTGTGCTTTCGGGTGGATCCCCTCGGCAGATCCAGTTTGGCTTGCGTTTGTCGTTTTAGCCGGCGATCGCAGGAGACTCGACGCAAAGGCGCAGGGACGCAGCGCGGCAAAGCCGCAACCCAACAGAAGCCGATCACGACCACGTTCACGAGCACGTCCACGCCGACGGAAAATACACAATCGCTCACGATTCGATTGGCCGTAGTCGTGGACCCCGCCCAGCGGGGTGCTCGTGACAGTGAACGTGGTCGGCTGTTCAGTGCCAAATTGCAAAGCGGATCAGGGGGAGTATATGCTCTTCTAAGATCAGACTGCCTAGTTCCGCCGCCTTGGCGGGCGCATAGACTCGACCTCACCACCTTGCATGTTTGCGTCCTTGCGCCTTTGCGTTCGCCGGTGACCCCCGAATTGACAACAGCCTTTATGGCGGTAAACTGGAATTAATCTCAGGTGGTCCATGAAAAGGTGGCCACGAAGTTGATCGAAAGATCAAACGGAGGTGATAAGACCACCATCCAAGGGCCACTTGGGTTTCTCATCCCACGCCGATGACCTTGGTAGATGAGCTTGCCGGCTTTGTTGTGAAAGCTCGGTGGGAAGATATTTCCCAGCAGTCACGAGAAGGGATAAAGATTCGTGTGCTCGATTCTCTTGGCTGTGCCATCGGAGCGCTCGAAGGCCAGCCGGCCAGCGCAATCAAAAATCAGATTGAGGAATTCGGTGGACGGCCACTCTGCAGTCTGGTGGGCGGAGAATACAGCGCACCCGATCGCGCTGCTCTTTACAACAGCGTTTTGGTGCGCTATCTGGACTTCAACGACTCGTATTTGGCAAAGGGGGAAACCTGTCATCCCAGCGACAATTTAGGCGCCGTATTGGCCGCTGCCGAATACGCGCACCGCAGCGGGTCTGACTTTCTCACTGCTTTGGCTGTTGCTTATCAGGTGCAGTGTCGCCTCAGCGACGAGGCTCCCGTGCGGGCAAAGGGTTTTGACCATACCACTCAGGGCGCCTACGCAGTTGCCGCTGGAGTCGCTAAAGCACTCCAGCTCGACGTCGAACAAGCCTCCAATGCCGTTGCCATTGCCGGAACCGCCTTCAATGCGCTGCGTGTCACGCGCACTGGAGTGCTTTCGCAGTGGAAAGGATTGGCTTACCCGAATACTGCCTTCTGCGCCACTCATGCCGCCTTTCTCGCCAGGCGTGGAATCACTGGGCCGCGGGAAGTGTTTGAAGGCAACAAAGGCTTCATGGAGGCCATCGCCGGACGTTTCACCATCAACTGGGCCAGTGAAGATCTGGAGCGAGTGCGCCATACCATCCTTAAGAAATACAACGCTGAAATCCACTCGCAGTCGGCTCTTGAAGGGATTCTCGAGTTGAAGGCCGAAAACCGATTCGCCTGCGAGGACATCGAGAAGATCGTGATCGAGATTTTCGACGTCGCGTACCACATCATCGGGGGAGGGGAAGAGGGCGACAAGCATTTGGTTCGGACCAAGGAGCAGGCAGACCACTCGCTCCCCTATCTGGTCGCAGTGGCCCTACTGGACGGTTCGGTAATGCCGGAGCAATTCATCACAGAGCGCATTCTTCGCCAGGATGTCCAGAGCCTGCTCCGACGGGTCGTAGTTCGACCCAGCGAAGATTTAAGTCGTCGTTTTCCGGGTGAGCACGCTTGCAGGCTCACGATATATTTACCAGATGGAAAGGCGATCACTAAAGAGAAACGCGACTATGAGGGTTTCCACACCCGTCCCAGTCGCTGGGAAACTGTGGTGAAGAAGGTCGAGCTACTCAGCTCTGCACGTGCCGACAACAACCTGCTAAAGGACATAGTCGACACTACAGCCACTCTTGAATCAAGACCTATATCGGACCTGACATCCCTGCTGCGGCGCGTCCGCAGTTCCGGAAGAAAAATTGAGGAAGACGAAGATGAAAGGCAAGGATAGCGAGCGTGCTTTTCCGTTCATTCGAATGAATCGCCGCCAGGAGAAGCCGAGGAAGCGCGGCATCACCGAAATTCGTGGTCCCTATTACACCCCGATGGGGAAGCGCTATCTTGAGGACATTCTCGAGACCATGGGCGCCTATGTCGATATCCTGAAGTTTGCCGGTGGATCGTTCAGCCTTATGCCGCGGCGGGCGGTACGTGAGTTGCTGGGTCTCTGCCACAGCCACAATGTCATGGTCTCAACGGGTGGCTTTATCGAATATGTCCTTACTCAGGGCGGTGATTCAGTCGATCGTTACCTTGCTGAGTGCAAAGATCTAGGCTTCGATATTGTGGAGGTTTCCAGTGGCTTTATCACTCTTCCCGCGGATGACTTTTTAGCGCTGGTTCAAAGGGTCCAAGAAGCGGGCCTGAAGGTGAAGCCCGAGGTAGGAATCCAGTTTGGGGCAGGAGGCGCAACTTCGGCCGCAGAGCTGGAAGCAGAGGGGACACGCGACGCGAGCTCGGCCATTAGTGTGGCCCAACGCTGTCTGCAAGCGGGCGCCAGCCTGATCATGATTGAATCGGAAGGGATTACCGAGAACGTGCGCTCGTGGCGCACCGATGTCATTTCGCAAATTGCCGGCGAGCTCGGCTTTGAAAAGGTGATGTTCGAGGCGGCCGATCCGGAGGTTTTTGCATGGTATATAAAAAATTACGGGCCTGAGGTGAACTTATTCGTCGACCATAGCCAGATTGTCCAGCTCGAATGCCTCCGCTCGGGAATCTGGGGAACAAAGAGCCTCTGGGGCCGGGTGCGGACGTACCAGCCATGAGCCTTCAAGAAATTCCCCGCGACCAGTGGAGCGTATTCTTCGATAGCTTCAGCCAGAAGCACGCCGGATGGCTTGTCACTTTGGAAATTGGAGCCCCCGGGCAGAAGATCGGCAGTCCCCAGCGCGGCGCCCAAGTAGAAGCGCGTGAAGTTAGCCTGCAGGCCATTGCCGCGGACTTAAAGGGTGCGGGGGAAGACAAAATCACGATCACTACCGGCAAAGACCGGGGCGAAAGGCTCACGCACATAATCAGTTCTCCGCTGCGGATCGTGCTGGAAACGACTAACGAAGGGGCCGACAAGGCGCTTCAAATCCAGTCAGCCCGGGGCGATGTCACCTTCGTCCGCTTTCGCTCGGCAGTGCTTCCAGAAATTGTGGACGGCATTGCCCCGCTGTGAAAAAAACTAACGCTTGCCGGCGAATTTATCCGGCCTCTTCTCGAAGGTTTCTTTACAGCGGCCCGAGCAGAAATAATAGGTTTTCCCTTTATATTCTGTTTTCGCAGCGGCGGTCCGTTCGTCCACCTGCATGCCGCAGACCGGATCTTTTGCCATGTTTGACTCCTTAATCACCCCCTCGTCCCTTCGATGCCCGCTATGACTATTCATCATGCGCAGCATCTGGGGTCCGCCCGTTCTGAAAAATCGAAGCAGAAGATAACCGGTCAGAATTAAGAACAAGATGTTGAGCACGGTAGTGTAATTGAACCTGATTCCCATCTCTGCCACCTTGGCGCTCCGCTGTAACGGGACGAGCCCAAGAACTTGAAAAAGAAATTCGACAATCAGGGCGCCGCCTGCCATCGCGACGTAGAAAGTCGCGAAAATGAAGAGGGCAACCTTTGCGCCGTAGTACTTGCGGTAGATATCCAGGATTGGTATTACGATGAGGTCGGCGAATATGAACGCCACCACTCCTCCGAAGCTGATTCCGCCATTCCACAGCACGGCCGCCAAAGGAACGTTTCCAACCGAGCAGACAAACGACAGAATGGCAACGATAGGCCCGACAATCGGGCCCCACAACTTTGCCAGCAGCGGATGCGAAGTCAGAAAGAACGACTTCCAGAAGCTGCTTGGAACCCAGGCGGCGACCGCGCCGGCCAGCAGCAGGCCTCCAGCGATGTCCTTCCAAACTGAAGCCCAGTCCATAACAAAGTAGTGGCTGATGGCAGTTTTCCCCTCCGGCGAGAAGATTCTTTGCATCAGGGAGCCTTCGGTGACCGACATATCCATTTCAGCATGACCTTCCATGCTGCCCTTGATGCCTCTGTCAGCTTGTCTTCTGGCTGCTTGTACCAGCCCAGGATTTAGGAATGCCCGGAAGAGCAATGCCAGGAGCACGATCATCAGCGGGCCTCCAACAAACTCAGCGAGGGCAAACCGCCAGCCCATCAACACGATCAGAATGATCCCCAGCTCGATTACCAGGTTGGTCGAGGCCAGTTCGAAGGCCATTGCAGCCGTAAAATCAGCGCCCTTGCGAAAGATAGAGCGGGCCAACGCCACAGCCGCATACGAACAAGACGATGATGCCATTCCTAAACCAGATGCGATTGCTAGAGACTTGGGTGAGTCATCGGGCAGCAATTTGCTCATCCCTCTTTTTGAAACGACAGCCTGGACACAGGCTGACAGGCCAAAACCAAGTATCAATGGCCAAAGGATCTCCCAGAACATCAAAAAGGCGATGCTTAAGGCCTGGCCTAAACTGAAAACGATATCCAGAGATGATGTGCTCATGCCAATTAAGCTTGGTCGGCAGGCAGAACTGCTACAGGTAAGCCCGATCCTGCAGAAGGTATCGTCACACTAACGGTCGTTCCTTGTTTATTTGAAGACACGTCCAATTTGCCTCCGAATTGCCTCACACGTTCATTCATACCGCGCAGTCCAACTCCCAGCTTGCCCGGCAGACCCCTCTGGAATTCATCCAATCTCTCTGCGGGCATTCCTCCGCCAGCATCTTTGACTTCGAGTCTGACGCCGCCGTCCTTCAGGAATACTCGAACGTGCGCAGTCGGGCTGCCGGAGTGGCGGTGAACGTTTGTCAAACATTCTTGAAGAACCCGGAATAGCGCCAGCTCTACATCGCGGGGCACGCGGCCAAAATTCGGAGGTATCTCAAATGTAGTTTTGATTCCGCTGCGTTTTGCAAATCCTTCCAGGTACATGGGGACGGCCGATCGTAGGCCTAATTCATCTAACATCGGAGGGTACAATAAGTACGATGCGGTCCGGACTTCTGCTAGCGACTGTTCAGCGAGATGAATACATTCGGCGAGCTCCTGGCTCGCTCCGCCCCCTGCCTGTCCGACATTGGTTTGCAGAGAGTGCAGCCCTATTTTTAGCGCGGAGAGATATTGCCCCAAGCTATCGTGAAGCTCTCTGCCGATGTGCCGCCGTTCGTCCTCCTGCATCTGAAGCAGGCGCCCAGAAAGCGATCGGAGGCTTTCTTCTGCTCGCTTGCGCTCGTTGATGTCCAGGTAAAGCGCGATCGCGGAAGCACCGAGAAGCACAACTGCCAGAAGGCTCCCGAAAAGAATGAGCAGGTTTGCTTGACGGTTGGCCTGCTGGGCCGCTTCGTTCCGTTGTCGTAAGAGCTCAATCTCGGCGGTCTCCATATCTTGGAGCACAGTGCGAACGTCACCGAGGATCCTTCCGACGGAAGCTTGCGGCGACGATGTTTCGGTGGGAAGTGTAGCTGTGATCCTTGAGTCGATTTGCAGCTGAAGGGCACGAATACCGCTCTTCACTAAAGGCTCTAGGTTGTCGATTCTGCGTTTTTGCGCGGCGTTATCAACAGTCAGCTTGCGGAGGGCCTGAACGTGCTCGCCGATATTTTTGATCGCCTGACTATACGACTCCAGGTAAGTGGCATCACCTGTGATAACGAAGCTCTGACCAGAGGCGTCGGCACGGTTTAGGCTGTTTCGGATGGTCAGCAGTTCTAGCAGTACGTCCTGGGTGTGAGATACCAATCGGCTATCCTCATTCAGCCTGCGTACCGTACGGTATTGCAAAACACTGAGGCCGATGATGCTGGTCAGCGCCATAATGAAGGCAGCCGCGACCTTTCGTTCCAGCGATGATTTCATACTGACTGACCTTGGCCGTCACTGTTTAGGTTTTCAGAGTATCCCGCCGGCATGCTACTGGAAATCCCGAACATTTATTCTGGTCAATCGAGCAAGGCTCCAGAGGAGTCACTCTATGGGAAATTGGAGATCTTATAGTCTAAAAACGCTGAGGAGACTAGTCAACAATGTTCAACTCGCTTGGCTCCTTATTTCTGGAACGGAATTCCCAGGCGGTAGACGCGCTCCCACACATAATCGTACTGTTCGCGAGTCATCGCAATCTTCAGATCGAATGTGTAGGTTTCTAACAGCGTAGAGATACGGAAATTGTACGGATCCAGCAGCCCTATGTTTTGAATGTCTTTGTAAAGCCAGATGCGCGAATCCTTGGGGTGTGGAGTTTCATAAACGACTTCATTGTCGCCGATCTTTAGAAGCCCCTGGGTCCCTTTCTGAAATTGCCTGTGTTTCGCGGGAATCTCGTAGGCGAAGGGCCCGGTCGGAAAAGCGACGCCCGTAATCAAGGGGCGCGTGGTTTTTGAGAGCAAGAATTGATAAATGTCGGAATTAATTTCCCCTTCAACAACGTGGAAATCAAATTCTTGGTCTGGCCCGAGACGGTATTTCTTATCCTCATAGGTCTGCAATTTCAGCTCCTTGGGAGTGGAGATTTCGACTCGCTTCAGATCGACGTAGGACCATTTGCGGCGGTGTTTCACATAGTCGGTAGAGTATTCGATGCCGTCTTCGCTGATGAGTAATTTACCCGAGCAGTGTCCTCGGAAATGGTTGTGTCTTACAGCCAAAGTGAAAGCCTGCGCCGTAGCTGACGACATGAAGCTGACTATCGCCAGTAAAAATCCGGCTGTGATAACTGTTAATTTCTTCAATGCACCGACTCCAATCGCGGCACGAGTAAGTATTCCCGCGTATTCACCCGAGTTATTCATAAACTTTCCTACTAGAAGTTGGCAGAATTTTGGTCCGAATGGAAACCACCGTTCACGCTCACGACCACGTCAACGTCCACCGGTCACTGTTTTTTCGGATTTTCTGTGATCCGGAACAATCCGCAAATTTTTCTTGACCGTGGACGTAGCCGTAATCGTTGCCGTGCACGTGGTCGTAGACGACCTTTGCTTTGGTTGTGGCCTTGCTACTTGTAGGTCCTTGGTCGTTAAATTGTTTTCGCCAGGCGGTGTTTCGGTTGGTTTCCGACTGCTCAGCAAATAAATTACCGCCAGCACAGCGGGAACATACCTTTGAGTTTCCTTAGGGAGTAGGTTTTTGGCAGCGAGTTCCCAGAAATTCCGCGTGCCTGTCTGGCGTACTGCCCAGGCTACACGTTTCTCTCCACCGTTGTAGGCCGCCAGGGCTAGTGGCCAATCGCCAAACTGCTGGTATAAATCT
>DASXTB010000468.1:0-16202 GCA_036505615.1 Acidobacteriota bacterium | reverse complement strand
TCGATTGGACTAATGATGTCTGATCAACCCGTAAAGACGGCGGGCCTTAAACCCTTCGGGGAAGGCCGCTGAAGCGGCCCGCGCTTTCACGCTCTAATGGATCATGGATTCAGTCAATTACCAGCTCTTTGGTTGTGGCCTTACGGCCACTGTAGGCTGGTGCGCGTGGTCGTGATCGCCCGTTCTTTGGTTGCGGCCCTGGCGGCGTCAAATCCCTTCGATGATGCGTGTGCTGCCGTGCAACCGCGTTTCAGGCGCGTTTTCGCTTGTTTCGGTACAACGCTTCGTCGGCCTGGGCGATCATCTCGTCAATAGATGCGCTGTCACCGACGTCAAAGTGCACAACGCCGACACTAAACGACAGCCGATACGACCATATGCTGCTAGCATTGTAGTCCTTCACGCTCTTCTTCAGGCGGGTGGTGATTCTTCTGGTACTGTCGCCCGATTCCTCCATCGCGAGCACTATAAACTCGTCTCCGCCAAAGCGCGCGATGATGTCCGAGTGACGAAAGGTCTCTTTCAGTATACCGGCTGTCTTGACCAGCGCTTCATCGCCGGCCTGATGACCAAAGCCGTCATTGATCTGCTTGAGGCCGTCTAGGTCCGCGAACACCAGGGTGATGCCGCGATTGAGCCGCCGCGCCAATCTGAGCTGCTGTTCGGCAAGAGCCATGAATCCGCGGCGGTTGCACAAACCCGTCAGTTCGTCGGTAAGAGAAAGGCTGTGCAGAACTGCTTGCATCTTGTGACGCTCTATGGCAGTTCCCAGGATATTGGCCACGGAAAGGAGAAAATAGACTTCATCTTTGGTAAAGGTCCTCTGCCTGCTTGTGTACGCGCCGAGAATTCCGTAGGGCTGTTCCTGTCCCTGAACAATGACGCACGCGCCGCTGACAATGGCGTGATCCCGCAGGCGTTGTGGCACCAGGAACCGAGCTTCGGCGCGGAAATCATCGATTGTCACTGGCTCGCGCGAAAGCAGCGCAAAACCTGCATGCGACTTTTCTCCGGTTTCCACAGTTGAATTCCCCACGCATCCATCTTGCCAACCGATTCCGGCTCGCAGAAGCAGGACATCGCCGCCTGAGAGCAGCTCAAGGATTTCGCACTTCTCCACTTCCAGCGTGTTTACCACCAGCCTCATTGTCTCGTCCATCAGTGTGGAAAGACTGGAGCCGGCCAGGGCGCACTGGCCCAATTCCGCCACAGCCGCTTGCTGGAGCAAGTGTGTCTTGAGATCTTCTAGTGCCTGGTCGCGCGCCCAAAGCGCCCGCTCCGCTTCGCTGTAAAGACTTGCATTGTCGATGGCGTTGGCGACGCGGCGCGCCAAGTCCTCGGCTAATGCCAGGTCGCCAGGTCCGTAGCGGCGTCCCGATTCAGCGGTGACAAACGTCATCGCTCCCAGTATGCGTCTTCTGGTCACGAGAGGCACAATCATGGCGGATGCTAACCCCAGCTCCCGTAAAATCCTCAGATGCTCAGCATCGCGCGCTGCCTCCACCAGTAGAGAGTCGGGGATTTCCGGATAGATTTCCGGCTTTCCAGTTCTTAAAACATTGGCCACAGCGGAGGATGGGTTGGGCGAATAACGATGTTTCAATTCGCGCGCCAGTTGCACTTTGGCCGGATCGGCATGAGCCACTTCCAGCGTCTGAACCGTGTGGTCTTGCTGTACCACGTCGACTGTGCACCAATCGGCGATATGAGGAACCGCCAGCCGAACTACCTTTGCCAGGGTGATGGGATAATCCAAAGAAGATGCGAGCAGCGTGCTGGCCTCGGCGAGGAACGTGGCTCGGCGTTCCGCCGATTCAGCCACAGCACGAGTGGCCTTTTCACGCTCCAGCAGGCCGGTGCGCTCTTCTTCTGCCTGCATGCGCTCGATGAACTGGCTGATCTGGTTGCCAAGAGCATCCATGATCTGGATCATTTCGTAGTCAGGCCGCCGAATTTCACGCGTGAGAAACTCCATTACCGCCGTGACCTGATTTCCCCTCAAGATCGGAAATATGAAAGCCGTGTGTAGGCCGACCGTGGATGCCATTTGTGCTCGCGAAAAATTTGTCTCCTTCAGAATGTCTGTAATCCAAACAGGCTCGCCGGTTGCCCACACGCGCCCCAGCAGTCCAGCACCAGGTGGAAAGGTCAACTCCCGGATAGCGTTCAAATCGGGAATACTGATGGAGGATGTATGCCGGATGTCCACGCATCGGAGCAGATTGGTCTCGCGATTGACAATCCACAGAGCGCCCATATCCCAGTCGAGGTTCTCGCAAATTGCTTTCAGCGTCTTTGGAGTAGCATCGACAAGAGAGCTGGCTCCAGCCAATATGGTAGTCACAGCGCACTGTACGGCCAGGTCGCGCTCGGCATGCTTTCGATGTTCGATCTCCTGCTTCAGTTTGTGATTGGCCTTTACCAGCTCCGCAGTTCGTTCCCTGACGCGCATTTCCAGTTCATGGCGCGCTTGCAGCAAAGCCTCCTCGATCCTTTTGCGCCTTGACACATCTCGCGAGTTTATGACCACTCCTGTCACGCCGTCAGCATCGCCAAGACATCTGCCGACGGCTTCAAGAATTCGCCATGAGCCGTCTTTGTGGCGAAAACGGAACTCTGCGGACATCGTCGCATCCGGGTTCTCGACTATTCGATTGAAGACTTGCTGAACGTGCTTCCGATCGTCAGGGTGGATGAGAGCAAAAGCGTTTTTTCCGGCGCGCTCAGTCGGTTTGTATCCTAATATGCGCTCGATGGAAGGACTGTCGTAGTGAACCGTCCCATCCGGTCTCAAGATGGTGATAATGTCAAGGGTGTTCTCGATGAGAAGACGAAAAGATTCTTCGTTCTGTCGCAGAGCCAGCTCAACGTCTGCGACCCCGGCGGGTACAATTCTGGCGGACGTTTTAGTCGTAGAACTCACAACCACACCATTTTAGCTTGCCCAGCACCAGTACTCCGAGACCGGGTGCTAACTGATTGGTCTGGCGTAATTTGGAGACGGGCCGATGACTAGCCGGTGCTGGTAATTCCCCAACTCCAGGTCGTTGTTTTCGACGGCCGTCAGCCTAATTTTTTAACTTAAAGACCGGGCTTAATGTGTGAGCAGGAACACAAAGCGATGAGGAGGGTATTCCGGATCGGCCAGCCGCTGCGGAACGTGAGAAAAAATCAGAACCGCGCCCGTCAGGGCGCGCGCGGTGAATCTAACAAGGTTTGTCTTCCGCCCCACATAACTGCCCACCGATCGATTTGCGAAGAAATATTTGGCTGGCTAAAGCCGGCTGGTCGGAAGGCTGGTGCAGGCCTTGGGTAATTCTGAATTGCGCTGGCCCCCGGCCTTGCAAGGCCGGGGCTGAAACCCTTCGCGGAAGGCCGCTGAAAGCGGCCTCTAGAGTTTCTACATTTTCTCATGCTGCAGTGCGCTGCAACCACACCTCGTCCGCGAAGCGGACCAATAGCAGTAGCCGGGGGTGCCGAAGCGCGAAGCGCCAGGCACCCCCGGTCAACCATCCCCCATATCGCCCGGACCGCGCAAGCGGTCCCATCAAGTTCAGCGGTCATGGATGCCTCAGTCCCAAAGATAACGCTCGTCATACTGCACCCGGTGTTTATTGAGAAGGAAAAAATGGGACCGCTTGCGCGGTCCGATTCCGTGTGGGGAATCGCTGACCGGGGGTGCCTGGCGCTCCGCGCCTGGGCACCCCCGGCTACTGTTATTGGTCCGCTTCGCGGACAGGCTGTCCCTCCGGGACAGCTCTGGAGTTTGGACATTTTGGAGAGACGGCCTGAGGGCCGTCTCCCGCACAATCTTTCACCGTGCAGGAGACGCCCCACGGGGCGTCTCTCCAACAGCGCCGCTTCGCCGGACAGAGGCGCGCCACCGGTGCGTCTCAGAGGCAGCCGGCAGAGCCGCTTCAAATGACCGGCAAATTGGAATGCCGGCAGTCGCCTACACTAACTTCGTCTGGCCGGGGACTGCGACTGGGGGTACTGGCATCGGCCCGAACGCCAGCGCCGAAGGCATCAAGTCTTCCTTTGAACCAAGAGCCTGGTTCCAGGTGACGGCTTTGCCGGTGTATGCCGACATGCGTCCCATGATTGCCGTCAAGGTGCTTTCGGCAACCTGCTTCAGTTCATTGTATGGTTTGCCGGAGCGAATGCTCTCGATCAGATCGGTATGCTCCTGAACGTATGGTTTGTTGTCCTTATCTGGATCGAAGTTGTACGCGTTCTCGCCCATGATCACGTAGTGGCTCTTGTCAGCCGTCTTGCAGTTCCCCTTTGACCCCACCAGGGCCTCCGAGACACTTTTTTCGCAGCCATCGATTTGGCGGCACATGCTCATCAGATGCATGCCGTTGTCGTACTCGTAGTCGACAGCGAAATGATCGAAGATGTGGCCAAAGGCAGGATCGGTTCTGACTTGGCGGCCGCCCATTCCCACGGCGCGAACCGGAGGTCTTCCCATAGCCCAGTTGATCACGTCCAGATTGTGCACGTGTTGCTCGACGATGTGATCGCCCGAAAGCCAGGTAAAGTAGAGCCAGTTACGCAATTGCCACTCGACGTCACTCCAGCTGGCTTCGCGGGGCTTATGCCAAAGACCTCCCTGATTCCAATAGCAGCGGGCCGAAACAATGTCGCCGACGGCGCCATCGTGGATCCTACTCATTATTTCCTGGTAACTGGTCTGATGGCGGCGCTGTGTGCCGACGCCGATGGCAAGGTTCTTTGCTTTTGCTTCTTCGTAAACCTGGAATACAGCGCGGATCCCTGGGCCATCGACGGCTACCGGCTTCTCCGTAAAAATGTTCTTTCCGGCAGCTACCGCGGCTTTCAGGTGTTCTGGTCGAAAACCTGGCGGCGTGGCAAGAATGACGTAGTTGATGTCGCTCGCAAGCACTTTCCTGTAGGCGTCAAAACCGACAAAGCGCCGCTCTTCCGGCACATCAATCTTATCCGCCCTCTTTTCCATCAACCTTTTCAAGCTTTCATCCAGACGGTCATTGAACACATCACCCATGGCCACCAGCTTGACGTTGGGCGCGGCATCCAGCACATTATCCGCCGCTCCCGAACCGCGTCCACCACAACCGATCAGTCCCACTCTTATCTCGTCGCTTCCAGCCGGATACACCGACGGAATGCCGGACAGAGTGGATGCCACAGCGGTTCCCACCGCCGCAACAGTGGAAGTCTTGATGAATTCTCGCCGAGAGGACTTTGCTTCTTTGAATTGGGTCATCGTGGCACCTCCAAATTGGTTATTAGGAATTCGGGTAAAAGTGGTTCTCCATTGTAGCACCCGGCTACCATTTCGGATTGCGGATTTCGGGTTAAAGATCCGCGCTCATTCGCGTTCATTCGCGGCTCATTCAATCCGCAATCCGAAATCCGCAATCCAAAATCTCAGTGATTCTTATCCGTCTTCACCTTCGACCGGATTCCGGCCAAATTCTCCTGCTCCTTGAGAGGACGGACGATGCGGAATCCGACTGAAGTCGCGTCGGTCAGCCACCAAATGCTTTGAGGTATCTGCGGATCTCTCTTGTTCCAATCCTTGTTGGAGCCTCGCCGAGCGGCGCTGCGCAGTCGCCGGGCGTCGTCGTCCCATGAACCGCCCCGGACAACGTGCGGATATTCTTCCGCCTCCGGAATCAGCACCGGGGCCAATGCCGGGGTCTTCTCGCTGAAGGTGCCATAGAAATCTTTGTCGTAACGATCCAGACACCATTCGGCGACATTGCCGTGCATGTCGAACAAACCCCAGCCGTTGGGCTTCTTCTTGCCGACGGGGTGAGAGGAAGCGTTGGAATTAGCCGTGTACCAGGCATAGTCGGCCAGCTTTGAGGGATCATCGCCGAAAGAGTACGCCGTCTTGGAACCGGCGCGGCACGCGTACTCCCATTCGGCTTCGGTGGGCAAACGATAGATTTTCCCGGTCTTCGTCGACAGCCACCGACAATACTCCATGGCTGCATGGTGCGTGACGGAGAGAACTGGGCATCCCTCGCGGCAATAGCCGAAAGTCTCATCGGCATAGGGCGGGGTGGGGCGGGTGATGGCATCTGCGGTCTTCTCAGACTGGGGCTGGATGCTGAGATCGATCTTCTGCTGCTTCTTGCGGCTGATATCCTGGCTGAAAGCAAAAAGGTCGTACTCGTCCCAGGTGACTTCTGTTTTTCCCATCCAGAAGGCCGCCACCGTAGCTTGATGTTGCGGGCCTTCATCGCTAGTCCGGCCGACCTCTGCCGGCGGGCTTCCCATGGTAAAAGTGCCGCCGGGAACGGCTACCATTTCGAATTTGACCTCGGTGCCGGGGATGGTTTCCGTGTAGGGCTTCATTTCCTCCGCGTCGGCTCGGGCAAAAGCATCCGCAGACGAAGCGGTCATGGGACTCAGCAACAGGGCAAATGAAGAAAGAAGAACTGCAGAGGAAATAGAGGATTTAAGTTTCATTTGCGGTCCTCAGTTGACAAAGCGCAGACGATTCACAAACGCTCACCGTAGAGACGCCGAGAACGCAAAGATAGCACAGAGGGCGGGGCTGAAGCTTGAAGTATGAAAACTCTTCGTGTTGCAGACCGGGGCGCCGCGCGAAAGGCGCCTCTGCCCCCGGCTATACTCTGTGACCCCGCCCAGCGGGGTCTCCGTCTGCGGCTTGCTCGCTGCTGATGTTTGGCTGTGGCCCTGCCGCCCTGGGTCTCTGCGGTGAGTGTTTGTGAATCATCCCGGCTTACGCTCGCGGTACTGATTTCTGCGCACGTTGATTATAGTTGAACCTGTCGCAGCGACTTAGAATAGCCATGGTGAGTATTTTGCGTTACCTATTTCGGCTGGAAGCAAGTAGGCCAACGCTTGCAGTTCCGCCTCGTCCTTACCACCCCGCAGCAGCGAAATCTACTGGGAAATGCGGGCTAGTGGCCGGATTTCTGGTAGTTTTCGTTTTCTGTCCAACTGGACACTCCTCCGCCAGCCAGTCCTTAACGCGTTTTGAGTATGTTGAAATTCACATGGGCACGCGGTTCAAAATTGTTCTGTATGCGCGCGACGCCGAACAGGGTGCTCAAGCCTCGCGAGCTGCGTTCGACCGCATTGCTCATCTTGACGAAATCATGAGCGACTACCGCCAGGACAGCGAATTGATGCGGCTGTGCGCGGAGGCCGGCGGTCCTCCAGTGAAAGTGAGCGGAGATCTGTTTCGGGTGCTTGGCCGTTCGCAGGAAATCTCGCGCCTGTCGGATGGAGCTTTTGACATCACTGTGGGTCCAGTTGTGCGCCTGTGGCGCCGCGCGCGCCGCATGGGAGAGATGCCCGCCTCCGAACAGCTTGGAGAGGCGCTCCAGCTTGTCGGCTACCAGAAGATACGAATGGATAGCAGAGCACGGACGATTCAACTTACCAGATCTGGCATGCTTCTGGATCTCGGCGGCATTGCCAAGGGGTTTGCGGCTGATGAAGCTCAAGTAGTACTGCGCCGGCAAGGAATTCGGAGCGCTCTGGTAGCTGCTGGCGGGGACATTGCCGTCAGTGATGCTCCACCGGGGGAAAAAGGCTGGACCGTGGGAATAGCATCGCTTGAAGATAAAAACGGTCCTGCCGCAGAATTTCTGCTGCTGAGCAATGCCGGGGTTTCCACCTCAGGAGACGTCGAGCAGTTTGTCGAAATCGGCGGCAAGCGTTACTCTCATATTGTTGATCCCCGAACCGGAGTGGCCATCATCGGCCACTCCAGCGCCACCGTTGTTGCTCGAGATGCCACAGTCTCTGATGGTCTTGCTACTGCCATCAGCGCCATGGGCCCGGAACGTGGGCTGCGGCTGATCGATTCACTGAAGGGCGCCGCCGCGCTGTTCATGCAGGCATCCGAGCAGGGATTTCGGCAATTTGAGTCGAAGAGATGGAAAGGGGTTCCGAAGGGGAAGCCGAGAAAGAAGGGAGGGCGGGAGAGCGGGGGGTGGGAGAGTGGGAGAAAAAAAGTCGCAGGTCGCAGGTCGCAAGTCGCAGGTCGCAAGTCAAGACCGCACGACGCTTGAGGCCAATTTCATAAACCAAAGCGACTTACGTTGCACTTAAGAATTTAATCCTTCTCGACCTGCGACCTGCGACTTGCGACCTGCGACCTGCGACCTTTTTCTCCCACTCACCGCTCTTGTCTTGAGAGCTACTTCAACGCAAATTGAACGGTCACCGTGGCGATTACCGGTACTGGTTCTCCGTTTAACAATGTTGGAGAATAACGCCACTGCTTTACCGCTTCGACGCTAGCGTCGCGCAGTAGTTCGTGGCCACTGACCACTTGGATGTCAGAGACCTCTCCAGCTTCGCTTACAGTGATTTGAAGAACAACCGTGCCCTCAACTCCTGCTTCTTTTGCTTCTTTTGGATAGATCGGCGAGACGCGATTGAGCAGCTTGGATGCCTGCACGTTTCCACCCACCCGAATCGGTTCACTCTTTGTCAGATGGCCGTCCCGAAAAGCATAGGGAGCGGAGAGACGCACCGGCCTGTCCCCGGCTAACCGCTGCAAAATCTGCAGCGTTTCCTCTACAACTTTCAGAGGCACTTTGGGGTTAGGCCTGATTCGAATCGAGCCCTCGCTTTCCGCGATTCTGGCGTTCAATCTCTCCCCTTCAAGCCGCTGCTCGCCTTCCAGTAAATTGCCCGCATCGTCCATTGTAAGCGAGAGACCAGCTTTGTTTTCCGCCAGGGCGAAGTTGAAGGAAAGGTTTGCCACCACCGAAATCGGATCGCCGTTGAGGTAACTAGGAGAGAATTTCCATTGTTTCGCAGCTTCCGCCGCGGCGTCCCGCAGCAACTGGTGGCCGCTAACGACTATTATGTTTGAGACGTCCCCTGCTTCGTTGATGGTCACCTCCAGAACGACGGTTCCCGTGACGCCTGCTTGTTTCGCGACTTCCGGGTAGACCGGCTGCACCGTCTTCAGCGCCTTGGCTGCCTGCGTCGCCTGGCTGACCCGGATTGGGTGCTTCTCTGGCTCTTGGCTGGAAGCATCTCGTTTCGTCCCTGCGGACGAAGGTCGCAGAGCTGCCGAGACGGCAGATACGGCTCGTGCATCGACAGAATCAGCCCGGACCTTTACGGTTTCCTGGATCTGGCCAAGCGCGAGCGTAACTCTAATATTTCCCTGCGGCGCCGAAGTCTGGTCGTAGAGGGCCGGTTTGAATCCCGGGTATTCGATGCGCAGAGTAAACTCTCCTTGGTCGGGACGCTTGACTTCGAAATGGCCGCTGGAGTCGCTGATAGCGCTTTCAAGCACCTGCCCAGTATTCTTATCGATGAGCTTCACTGCTGCTCCGGGGATGACGGCGCCGGCCTGATCGTAGACATCGCCTCCGATGAACCGCTCACCGGAAATGAAGTGTCCGGCAGCTTCCGTGGTGAGGGGAAGATATCGGCTCGCTGTTAGGCCAGTGATGAAAAGAAGAATTGAAATGGTGACTAAAGAAACCGCCACTCTGCGTTTGGACATAGAAACCTCCTTGAGTATGAGGGCCACTCGTTGCGTGAGTTGATGTTCCATTAAAAATAGGGGCGCCGGAAGAACTTCAGCCGGCCCACCTGCCCTGGCCATGTGAACCAGCGATTGTATATAAGTACGTTGAGTTCCCGTAATTTCCAACACCTGGCGGTCGACGGTCTGTTCACGGTTTAGTTGGATTCGCTTTAGCAGCCACCAGATCGCCGGATGGAACCAAAAAAGAGCACCGACACTTTCTTCCACAACAGTGAAAAACCAATCACGCCGCCGGACATGGAGTAATTCATGACAGGCAATGCCTTTCTGGAATGACGGGTGCAGTTTCAGGAATTGCGCCGGTAAGAGAATCAGCGGGTCGAGAATGCCGAAGGTGACGGGGCCGCTGATCCTGTCTGAAACGCAGATCCGCGCCTGGATGCCGAGACGAGATTGCATCTCGCTCACTGCTGGCGGCAACGGCAACAGCACAGATGCGCCCTGCCGATAGCGTCCTAATTTCCGAAGCGCGGCCGCCAGCCACAGCACTCGCATCAGCACACCCGCGCCAAGCACGAACAGAATCGCCTGATAAAGCTTGAGCGAATCGGGAAGGTGCAGCCGAGGCCCTCCAGTAGAGGATCTATCTGCCGGAATTGTTATCTCTGTTACTTGCACTACTGACTGCGCGAAGGGGGCCGCCGGGATTTGCTTCCATGGCTGGAGCAGAGGCAACATGATGCAAGCGGCAAGCAGAATCTGCCGATAAACGAGTAGCACCGGGGGCATGCGCAAACGGAAAACTAACGGCAGTACCGAGCCGATAATAATCAGCAAAGCAATTTGAAGGCTGTATGCGGCCAGATTGTGCACCCACAGTGACAGGTTCATCGGCTTTCCCGGAGCATCAGTGAGATTTTTTCCAGATCTTTTTCGGAAAGGCGCCGATCCTGGACCAGGTGAAGCAACAGGGGTTCAGCGGAGCCGTTAAAGACACGATCAATGAATTCCTGCACCATCGAACGGATCACCTGGTTTTTGGGACGAACCGCCTGGTAAACATAGGCGCGCTCTGCGCGCGACTTCTTCAAGTACTTCTTCTGCTCCAGGATGTTCATCATCGTCATCACAGTTGTGTATGCGATCCGGCGCCGCCTCAGCAGCGACTCGTAGACGTCGCGCACGGTCGGCGTTTTCAAGCGCCAGACTACTTTCATGATTTCCAGCTCCTGTTCGGTCAATGTCTTGCTTTTGGGGCGCATTTTAAGAAATTAGTACTAAAGAATTTGAATGTCAACCTTTTTTTGATCTGGACCGCTAGGCTGTAGCGCCGGCCTCCGGCCGGCAGAGTCAAAAGAATGCCGCTTTTGAGCCCCGCTGAGCGGGGCGACCAGAATTGTAGCCGAGGCCGTGAGGCCTCGGTGAGGCGTTCCCAAGAAAACACAAGCCGCGTAGCGGCGACATAAGTCAGCCCCAGAGATACCGTTCGTCAAATTCAATCCCGTTTTCACGCAGCAGCCGGCGTAGCTCGTCTTGAAACGACACACGACGGTGGTGTTGTTCCTGCTCAGCGATGTATCGATAGACTTGATCCAAGTGCGATCGGCAGACAGTAAATGCCGCATAGCCGTCTTGCCAGCCAAAACACTGCAACCTCGGGTATTCCTTGTGAATCCAGCCGCAAGAATTCGATTTCACCTTCCCGACAAACTCGCTAACGCATAGAGTCGGGGGGTGCGCCCACCAGCGCCTGGGCGTGATCATCGACTCCATTGATAAGGATCGGTTTGGCTCTTAGATTTCGTATGATTCCTCCCATATAAGCAAATAACGGCGGTCGAATCTCCGACTTGAGGAACGGGACCCGATTCTTGGTACTGAAGACGATGTGATACAGCAAACTGGTGAACGTCTGTGCCATCAATATACATAACTGTCACCCTGGCAAATTTGCGAAAGATTTTTTGTCGCCGCTGCGCGGCTCGTTGTTTTTATGGAACCTGACAACCGAGGCCTCACGGCCTCGGCTACAATTCTGGACGCCGCTGCGCGGCTTCTCCTTTTGTCAGCAGCCCTTAAGTGACATCACTGTTGAGAGGTACCAAAAACCTAACTATCAAAGAGCCATTTCGGCCAAGTCCCGCTTACAATCCTGTGCAGCTATTTTCGCCTCATGCAATTGATATATGCTACTTCGCGAAGCGATGAGAAAGAATGAAGGAGAGCTATGAAGAACACAGCTAAGCCGCCTATTGCCGGCCGGAGGCTGGCGCTACAAGCGAGACGTTGCTTTAAAGACAACTGGAAACCTAAATTCCCCGCGTTTGTCTTGCTGATATGCTGGGCTTTCTTTATTGGAGCATCGTGGACTCTGGCAGATGAAGGAATGTGGACCTTTGATAATCCGCCGGTTAAACAGCTCAAAGAGCGCTACGGTTTTTCGCCGACGCCGGAGTGGCTGGAACATGTGCGGCTGTCCAGCGTTCGCTTCGAGGACGGAGGCTCCGGTTCATTTGTCGGTCCAAACGGACTTGTCCTGACCAATCATCATGTCGCCAGCGGTCAATTGCAGAAAGTTTCCTCTCCCCAAAAAGATTATCTGAAGGATGGCTTTTTCGCCAAATCCCGGAGCGAAGAGTTGAAATGCCCGGATCTGGAGTTGAACGTCCTGGTCTCCATGGAAAATGTCACGGATCGCGTGCAGCGCGTTCTCAAAAAGGGGGCAAGCGACAAAGAAGCGCTGGAAGCGCGCAAGGCGGAAATGGCAAAGATCGAAAAGGAAAGCCTGGACAAAACAAGCCTGCGCTCTGACGTGGTGTCGTTTTATCAAGGAGGCGAATATTGGCTTTATCGCTACAAGAAATACACCGATATCCGACTGGTCTTTGCGCCGGAGCAGCAGATTGCGTTCTTCGGCGGCGATCCCGATAACTTCACCTATCCGCGATACGACCTGGATTTCGCGCTGTTTCACGTCTACGAAAACGACAAGCCGATCGAGAACAAGCATTATTTGAAATGGAACACCAAGGGCGCGGCCGAGGGAGAATTGGTTTTCGTCTCCGGGCACCCCGGCACAACCGAACGGCTCAGGACGATGACGCAGATCGAACAACGGCGTGACTCCTACTTCCCCTACGCGCTGAAAGTGATCAATCGCCGGCTGAAAGTGCTGCGCGACTATGCGGCTCGGGGCCCGGAGCAAGCGCGCCAGGCGGCAACGGAGATTTTCGGATACGAAAACACGCTAAAAGCGTTCAAGGGCGAATACAACGGCCTGCTGGACAAGACGCTGGTCGAAAAAAAGCGCAAGGAAGAAAGCGATTTTCGCGCCCTGGTGGCCAGAAGGCCGGAGTGGCAGAGAGAATATGGCGACGCATGGGACTCTATTGCGCGGGCGGAAAAAATGCTGACGCAGAGGCAAAAACTGCGCAGATTCCGCACTCTGAGCCGCTCGCCGCTGGGAGAGCTAGCGCTGACGATAGTGCAGTATGTGACCGAGGTAAACAAGCCGGACGGGCAGCGACTGGATGGATATCATGATTCGCAACTGGAGTCGCTGAAGTTCCAGCTTTTTTCACCGGCGCCCGTTTATCCGGGACTGGAAGAGGTCTTGCTGGCCGACTCCCTGCAGGAATCGACGGAAGAGCTGGGTGCCAATGACCCCTTTATCAAAGCCCTCCTGAACGGGCACACGCCCGCCGATGTAGCGAAGCAGGCAATCAGCGGCACCAAGCTTGCAGACCCGACTTTTCGGAAGTCTCTGGTGGAGGGAGGCGAGGCGGCCGTCGGCGCTTCCACCGATCCGCTGATCGTGCTGGCGCGCAAAGCCGATCCGCTGGTTCGCGAGATGCGAAAGTGGTTTGAAGACAACATTGAGAGCGTGGAAACGACGGCGGGCGAGAAAATCGGTAAAGCGCGCTTTGCCGTGTACGGCAAGACGGCATATCCGGACGCCACTTTTACCCTGCGCCTCGCCTTCGGCACGGTCAAGGGATACCCGATGAATGGAACCGTCGCCCCTCCCAAGACGACCTTCTTTGGCCTGTACGATCGGGCCAACAGTTTTGAGATGCGCTCCCCGTTCGATCTCCCGCAGCGGTACATCGAGCGCAAGGACAAGATCGACCTCAGCACCGGTTTGAACTTTATCAACACCTGCGACATCATCGGGGGGAATTCCGGTTCTCCGGTGATCAACCGAAATGCCGAACTGGTGGGGTTAATTTTTGATGGAAACATCGAGAGCCTGGTCGGCGCCTATGTTTACAACGAGGAAAATAATCGCGCCGTAGCCGTGCACAGCGCCGCCATCATAGAAACACTGCGCAAGGTCTATGATGCAGGCGCGCTGGCCGACGAGCTGGCCGGAATTAAGAATTAAGAATGAAGAATTAAGAATGAAGAATTAAGAATTAAGAATGAAGAATTACTCAAAGGCGTCATTGGTCATTCGACATTAGCCTTCAGTCGTTCGTCATTAGCCACACGTCATTGTTTTAGCACAAATGACCAATGACAAATGACGCATGACGCTTTTCAGTAATGCTTCAGTTTCTTAATTCTTTGTTTAGCACAAATGACCAATGACAAATGACGCATGACGCTTTTCAGTAATGCTTCAGTTTCTTAATTCTTAATTCTTAATTCTTAATTCTTAATTCTTAATTCTTGGAAAACGGTGGGATGATCTTGGGCAGCCATTTGCGCAGGCCCTCGAAGAATCCACCCTCCGGCTCAGGCGCGGCGAGCACGTGCAGGGGGCAGGGAAAGGTCGGCTCGGTCCCTGGTATCAGATACTCGGTATAGACGGCAGAATAAGTTGTACCGTCGGGCCTCAGCACGTAGTTGCACCCTTCGGTAGCCAAGCCACCGGAAATTCTGCATAGGCTGAACGGCCGCAGTGTTCGGGGAATAGTGAAATTTCCGTGTCTGATCAATTTCGCGGTGCCGCGCATGTAGCGTCCCCAGATGGGAAGAGCTACGCGGGCGCCATAGCCTCCCGCCATAATGGGACGCGGGTTGTCATATCCGACCCATACACCACACACCAGCCGGGGAGAAAACCCGATAAACCAGGCGTCCTTGTATTCATTGGTGGTGCCGGTCTTGCCCGCAACCGGAAAGGGCAATCCCGCGGTAGCCGCTGTGGCTGCCGTGCCGCGCGCGACCACATCATGCAGCATGGAGGTCATCTGGTAAGCAATCTCCGGCGATAACACTGGCGCCGGCTTTTGTTTCTCCACGTAAACATTTCGGTCGTGGCTGTCCGCGATCCGAATAACGCAGTGCGGCTGCACCACATCGCCTGCCGAGGGGTATGCCGCAAAGGCGCTGGTAAGTTCCAGCACTCGAACCTCGCCTGCTCCCAGCGCCAGCGACTCCACTTCCGGCAGTTCCGACTGTATGCCCATGCGATGCGCCAGTTCGATCGTCCCCACCTTTCCTACTTTCGCGATCAGGGCAACAGCGGCGGCGTTCAGGGACTTCCTCAACCCCTCGCGCAGGGTAACAGCAGCCGGGCCCTGCTGTGCGTTTTCGCTGATCTCCTCCAGGTCTGCAGGTTGCTCGGATGCCAGCTCAATGGTTGAGGCGGGTGTAAACCCCCGCAGCAGTGCCGCCGTATACAGAATCGGCTTGAAAGACGATCCCGGCTGCCGCAACGCCTGCGTGGCGCGGTTGTACTGGCTGCCGCCGTAGTTTCTTCCTCCCACCATCGCGTTGATGTGGCCGGTGCCCGATTCTATCGAAACAAGAGCTACCTGGAGATCAGGTTTATCGGGATATCGATAAAGCTGCCTGCTCACTTGTAATCGCGCGATCTCCTGATTGGCGGCGCTCTCGGCAAGAGTTTGAAGCTGGGGAGAAAAACTGGTGTAGATTCGATATCCGTACTCGTCCAATATCTCTTCGCCAAAGAGATTGATTAGTTCCGATCGCACAAAGTCCTTGAAGTAGGTCTCCGTTCTTTCGACTACGCGCACTTTGACAAACTTCAGTTTTTCATTTATTGCCTGCTGGTACTGTTCGGGCGTGAGGTAGCTTTCGTCGAGCATCCGCTTCAGTACCATATTGCGGCGCTGGACTACCTTGTCAGGGTTCGCTTTGGGGCTATAAAAATTCGGCGAGCGAATGATGGCCGCCAGTGTAGCGGCTTCGGAAACCGTAATTTGCTTTACGTCCTTTCCAAAAAAATAGCGCGCCGCCGACGGCATTCCATAGAGCGAGCCGCCCATGAACACGCGATTGAGATAGGCTTCGAGGATTTCGTCCTTGGTCAGTTGATCTTCCAAAGCAGAGGCGAGCAGCGCTTCGTTCAGCTTTCGGGACACTGTTCGCCGATGAGTAAGAAATATCTGTCGCGCAAGCTGCTGGCTCAGCGTGCTGGCGCCTTCCCGGACGCCGCCGGATTTCAAGTTGTCCCAGACGGCTCGCGCGATGCCCCAAAGGTCGATGAACCCGTGCTGATAGAAACGCCTGTCTTCGACGGCGACCACTGCCTGGGAAAGATGCAACGGCATTTCGGAGAGCTTCAGATGAGTCCCCAGAGGGTCGTGCAAGTCAAACCAGGGCTTTTCATCTTGGTCAAAGACCAGTGTGGGATTCTTGAATTGTGTGACCTGGCGCGAAGCCTGAAGGAGAATCAGCAAGGCGCCTGAAGCAAGCAGGATAAGCAGAAGCAGCGCAGTCCTTTTTAATACTTCGGCTTGCTGCTGCGGAG
>DASXTB010000467.1:0-8394 GCA_036505615.1 Acidobacteriota bacterium | reverse complement strand
ACTCCGATGGGAAATGGGAAGGTGAAATCGATGCGCACATTCGAGACTTTCTCAGAACAGCCCAGGAGTTGTTCCCGAACACATCGTCCTATCGCGACTCCGTTAAAGCATTCATAAAGAATCTCGATCCGAGCCCCTTGTCGCTGCCGGATTCGATCCGCGAACAGCAGGCAAAAGCCTGGATTCCACTGTTGGGATACTTTAACAATGTCGCACACCGAGCCGTCACCACCGAAGAAGAGTTTCGGGCAAGACTGGATGAACTGGAAAACCTTCTCCTAACAGGCCTAGCTCGTACTCCCTCAGCCGATTTCTCCGCAATTGACGCGATTCTTTCGGAGGACGAACAGCATGCCTAAACCGGAACAAGTTGACCGTGCCATCCAAGAAATCGCGAAGGGATATGCGCAGTATCAGTATTTCTTCGATCGCTTGATTTCGCCTGCTTGGATCGAACCACTAGCAGAGAAGGGGCTCTTTAAACACCCCCCTGCTCCGTCAATTGAGGATCAATCTGTCACTTTTGCATGGTGGCCAGAGTCGCATTACTTGGCCAGGATGGCAAAGATCCCAGCCGCGCAGCAAAGTATTCTAAAAGTTGTGCTCAGCATTCCTGAAACCGAAAACATTCGAGTCAACGATGATTTGGCAGAGATTGCTTTGTCGCTGCCTGCTGAAATGTCTGCTCAATTGGTTCCGAAGATGATTAAGTGGCTTGATGGCCCGTACAGGCCTCTTTTTCCCAAGAAGCCAAGCCAGCTCGTTGTTCATTTGGCTAATGCCAAGCGAGGCGCCGAGGCGCTGCAGTTGACGCGAAGCTTGTTGGCCTTGTTTGCGGATTCACGACCTGCGGACGGCTTATTCCCTCCCGATCCACGATCACGATTTGAACTCTGGTATTACGAGGAAATCATCGATACTGTTACTCAGTCGCTGGTAAGCGCCTCCGGAATTGATGCGGTGAAGCTGTTCTGTGACCTTCTGGAACAGGCAATAACCCTGTCTCGAAACGACTCGGACGACGGCCAAGAAGATTACCTCTACATCTCGCATCCTGCCATCGAAGAAGGGGCACCATTACATCAACTGTCGAGCCTTCTCATTTGTGCTGTTCGGGACGCGGCGGAATACCTCGTCCGCCTCGACAATGCGACGTTTCAACAGGTCCTAACGGTCCTAAATGAACGGAAGTGGCCCACGTTTATACGCATCCAACTTCATTTATGTCGAGTATTTCCGGAGCTGGGCCTACCGACGGCCCAGCAGTTCTTCGAGAAACCAGACATTCTCGATCGACCCAGTCTGTCGCACGAGGCAGTGCTTCTCCTGAAAACAACATTTCGCAATTTACGTTCTGACTTACAAGAGCGGTTCTTTCAGTGGGTCGATCAAGGATTGCCCGCGTATTTTCGGGACGGGCTGGTTAAAGAAGGGGCGAGTCCAGATGAGATCAACGATTACGAAAACCAGTGGAGGCGAGACCGCCTGGCTCTTATCGAGGATCAACTCACGCCGGAGGTCGCCACAAAATACGAGTATTTGCTAAAACAAAGATCCGTCTCCCGACACTTGGAAAAGCCGCGTAGAACGACCGGAGGCGCATTCGCACCACCATCGCCAAGGCCCAGCGAGGAATTAGAACGGATGTCAATAAACGACATTCTTGACTACCTTGCCGCGTGGAAGCCATCGGGCGGAATACTCGAAGCAAATCGTGAAGGATTGGGTCGCAACATAAGCAAGGTGGTTCTCCAGAGACCGTTGGAGTTCAGCCGCCAAGCTCTGGAATTCAAAACTCTGGATCCGACATACGTGCGGCATTTGTTTGAAGGCTTAATAACGGCAGTGAAGGATCACAAAGAGTTCGATTGGGCGCCCGTGCTGGATCTCGCAGACTGGATTGTTCAACAACCGCGACACATCCCTGGCCGAAAGGGGGACTACTTCGTTCAGGACGCTGATTGGGCCTGGACGCGAAGTTCGATACTGGAGTTGATCGATGTCGGTTTCAGAGAAGCTACATCGGGTTTGCCGTTCGCAGACAGGATGAAGATCTGGAAGATTTTAGAGGCGTTGACGCTCGACGATGACCCAACATCGGAACAGGAAAAGGAGGACGAACACTTCGATCCAGCCAGCCTCTCTCTGAATTCCATCCGGTGCCGGGCATTGGATCGCGTTATCGCGTATGCACTCTGGTCAAAAGAAGATCTCAAACGCCAATTGAAAGATGAGACACGAGCCGAAATATCGTTTGATGATATGCCTGAAGTTCGCCGGGTCTTGGAAGCCCATCTTGATCCGAGCATCGATTCCTCCTTAGCGGTGAGGTCCCTCTATGGAAGAGAACTCAGAAGACTCGCCTACCTAGATTGGGAATGGGTTAAGCGCAATGTCGAAAAGATATTTGACTGGAACAACGAAGCCGTGTTCCGGGCCGCATGGGAAAGTTACGTCGTCTTTAATCAACCTCACTCAGACCTGTTGAAGGCGTTAAGAACTGTCCATAGGCATGCTGTCGCTCAGCTCGGTAACGTGCCTTCTCGAATGCGACACCCCAGTATTCTGGACGATAGCTTGGGCGAACACTTGGTGATTTACTACTGGCAGGGGAGGTTGGGATTCGACGAAAACGATCGACTACTCGAAGAATTCTTTTTGCGGGCCTCGGATGAACGACGCGCTCATGTTATCTGGTTCATCGGACATGCTGCCGCAGAGTGGATCGAAAACCCTCCACCAGAAGTTATCGAGCGACTGCAAGCGCTGTTCGAGTGGCGATTGACGATTGCCGAGAAAGCACACCAAGACGTGAATTCATCAACCCCATTTAGTAAAGAACTTGCAAATTTCGGCTCTGGTTTACATCCGGGAGATTCCATCCTCCCTGGTGTTTTGGAATCTTTAGTCGCGTCCTCCCGGTGACGCAGAAGATTAACTCGTCGATGGACGTGATTAAGAAACTCGCAAGACTGGCGGCCCAATACACGATCGATTGCTGTCGGGTTTTGCAACTCTTAATACAGGATTCGAAGGACGAATGGCTTTTGGTCGGTGTTGAAACCGAAGTGGACGAAATCCTTAGGACCGCGTTACAAAGCCCTGACGCCGGAACAGCACAGCTAGGTGCGCGCATTGTTGAAGACTTAATTGCGCGTGGCCATTTTGGTTTTCGTCGGTTATTGTCACGACATTGAAATCGCGACGACATGATTGCCGGCCAATCCCCCTGCCAATCCCCCTTACGACCCGCGGAATTTGACGGCTCAGCCTGATTATCAACTGCACTTTGGAAAATTTTTGACTTCCATCATTTGTCGCCCCAACGAAAGAACCGACCGGTCAAGGTCGGCTAAAATCTTGATTCTAAAATGAGCCGTGTAGGAATCGAACCTCTAACCTACCGGACAGACGGACGATGCATCTCACAATCTACGGCGGAAAAGTGATAGATCACGGAGGCTTACCAGAACTCCAGTACTGTTTTCCGAGACTGACTCGCCGAGCTGATGGCTGTTGGGAGGGACTTTGAAGCCGACCTTTTGTTGGATTGCTTCCGGGAGATCAGCTAAAACTTGGTCGTGTCGGAGGAGAATGGCCTTGATTTGAGCCAAGTCCCCTTTAATGTCGGCTAGATCTTGTTCATTCTTGGATAAGCGCTTATGGTCTTCAGTGAGCTGGGAAAGAAGCGCGGCCTGATTTCGGATCAGTAGCACCATTGCCTCCAGCAGATTTGTTGTTGGCGTTTCCTGATTTCCTTACCATTGCGCTCTCCATTTTACTCTGTCTTTCCCTCAAGAGAGACAGCCCTCAGGCCGTCTCTCCGAAATGCCAACGGTTTCAAATCTTGACCGAATTGTGAACCTTATGAGCGCCACGGGAACCTAGGTTCTCGAAATTGTGGAATGAGTGGTCTGTCCCCTAAGTTATGGTACTCTTGCTTCCGGCCACTATGTATCGCTATCACATCTTTGTGTGCGTTAACGAACGTCCTCCTGAAAACCCTAAGGGCTGCTGTGCCGCCAAGGGATCCAAGAATCTACGGGAAATCTTCAAGCTGGAGATCAAGAAGCGCGGACTGAAAGGGGAAGTCCGCGCCAACAACTCTGGGTGCCTGGACACTTGCGAGTTTGGACCGAGCGTGGTGATTTACCCCCAGGGTGTTTGGTACACCGTCCGTACCGAGCAGGATGTGCTTGAGATCCTGGATCGGCACATAGGAAGGGGTGAAATTGTAGAACGACTGCTGATGGCTCCTCATCGAGCGCCGGCGACTGAACGCTGACCCGAATATGTCCAGACTCAAAAAAGCCGAAGCGGGCAGTCAACCCAGGAATTCAGAGGGAGCAATTCCTGCCTGGTTATTTTTTCTTCTGGTGGCAGTCCTGGGCGCTGCAGCGGTTTATTATAAGAACAACGCCGGCCGGATATCTTTGCTGGAATCTTTTCCGTCGCGAGCGCCTCTTAGCTCTGTTCCCTCCACATCCGGTATATCACGCATTCCCGGCAATCAGAATGGCGCAGCTGCCTCGCCAATCGCCACCGTTGGACAGCAGGCAGGATCGCGGAACGTCTCCCAGGGGCCATTTGAAAACCTGCCTGGCTTTCCTTTGACCGAGCTCAATGCCGCACAGAAGACGAAATTCCTCGCTCGAGTCAATTCCGAGTATTGCAACTGCGGTTGCAAAGGCGACACCATAGCGCGCTGCCTGGTGAAAGACCCGGCTTGCCGGATCGCCCCCGCCATGGCCACCCGCGTCCTGGCTGAAGTCGGTACAAGTGGCCAGTGATCAGGAGCAATTAACAGTACAAGTTGCAAGTTATTAGTGGCACCAGTTACCAGTGAGAGATCCAGCCACCGGCAAGCCGTGCCCTGGCGAGTGCTGGAAATCACCGCCCTGATACTGGTAACTTGTACTGATAACTCATGCTAGTGATAACCTGTAACCTGTACTTGTAACTCTGCTCCTGATCACTTGTCACTTGTACGAAGATATAGGTAAAATGCCGGGAGCTTGCCAACTGCCGGGTTCTTGCTTTCCTGGCTGCAGGATGTAAGGTTTTTCGAACCAAGACTTATCTAGACAGCTCCAAGCAATAAGCGAACCGAAATGATGCACCTGCGCGCGCAGCAAGAGGGAATGAAGCGATTGTTCTAAACGGTCCGGAGGCCTCAACTATGGGTAGTCCACTATTCGCAAGAAAACCGCTCAGTCTATTGCTTGAGGAGATGAAGGGTGAGCGCAGGCTGCGCCGGGTGCTGGGACCCGTGCAGCTCACCAGCCTTGGTGTGGGAGCGATTATTGGTACAGGAATTTTTGTTCTCACCGGCCAGGCAGCGCACGACAAGACCGGCCCTGCGCTGATGCTTTCTTTTGTCGCCTCGGGTATTGCCTGTGTCTTTGCGGCTCTCTGTTACTCTGAATTTGCCTCCATGGTCCCGGTCGCAGGTTCAGCCTACACCTATGCTTACGCCACTTTGGGAGAACTCCTCGCCTGGATAATAGGATGGGATCTAGTATTAGAATATGCGGTCGGTTCCGCGACGGTTGCCCATGGCTGGTCGGCGCACTTTCAAGAGTTCATTGAAGTGTTTGGCTGGAAGATTCCCCACCAGCTTTCGACCGCGCCGTTTGACTACAACCCGCAACTGGGCAGATTAGTTTCCACCGGCACTTTTTTCGACTTGCCGGCTATCATCATCGCCGCCTTGATTACCGTGATTCTTGTCATCGGAATTAAGGAGAGCGCCAGTGTCAACGCCGGCATGGTTATGGTCAAACTGGCCATCGTGCTCTTCGTAATTGTAGTCGGCTCCCAGTATGTACATCCCGAAAACTGGCACCCGATTGCACCTTATGGCTTTACAGGCATCAGCTTTTTCGGCAAGACGTTGTTTGGAAAAACAGATGCCGGAGGCGAGCCGCTGGGTATGCTGGCAGGCGCGGCAATCATTTTTTTCGCTTACATAGGGTTCGATTCGGTTTCCACGCATGCTGAAGAGGCGCGCAAACCGCAGCGTGACGTGCCCATCGGTATCGTTACCTCTCTGATCTTATGCACCGTCCTGTACATCGCGGTATCGGCGATTCTCACCGGAATGGTGCCCTACAACAAAATCGACATCAACGCTCCGGTCGTCGATGCTTTCCGCCAGGCGGGTTTGCCCTGGGCGCAATATCTGGTGGCGCTCGGCGCGCTGACAGGAATCACCTCGGTCTTGCTGGTCATGATGCTCAGCCAGCCGCGTGTCCTGCTTGCCATGGCGCGCGATGGCCTTCTCCCGGAGAGCTTCTTTGGCGCCGTGCACGAGCGCTTTCGCACCCCGTGGAAAGGGACGATCCTCACGGGAATCTTCGTGGGAACTCTGGCGGGATTCCTGCCTCTCAGGATCCTTGCCCAGCTCGTCAACATTGGAACACTGCTGGCCTTTGTGATCGTCTGCGCCGCGGTGCTTATCATGCGCCGGACACATCCGGATGCGGAACGTCCCTTCCGCGCTCCGCTCGTTCCTCTGGTTCCGATCCTGGGTATACTCAGCTGCCTGCTACTGATGTTTTCTCTGCCCGCCGAGAACTGGCTTCGCCTGGTGGTATGGCTTTTGATCGGGTTTATTATTTATTTCGGCTACGGTCGGCGCCACAGTCATCTGGCGCGCAGGGCAAGAGCAGCTTAACCATCAAGGTCGAGGGTCGAAGGTCGAAAGCGAAGGTCGAAAGTCAAAAATCGAAAGTCGGAACTCGAAAGTCGAAAGTCAAAGGTCGAAGGTCGAAAGTCGGAACTCGAAGGTCGAAAGTCGAAGGTCGAAAGTCGAAGGTCGAACGCCGCAGGTCGCAAGTCGTTTGTACTTTCGACTTTGGACTTTCGACTTACTGACTAATGGCTGATTTGGGAAAAATTGAGAATCTTTTCCTCCCTTACTCCGGTGGGCGCCTGGAGATCCTGTGGAAGCACCAGCCACGCCCCACCAGACGCTTTGCCGTGATTTGTCATCCGCACCCACTGCATGGCGGGACAATGCACAACAAGGTGGTTTTTCAGGCAGCCAAGGCGTTCTTCGAGGGCCGCTTCGACGTGGTCCGGTTCAATTTTCGCGGTGTGGGCGCCAGCACCGGCGCCTTCGGCGAAGGTGAAGGGGAGCAGGAGGATCTTCGAACCGTGCTGCGAGAAATCAAGCAGCGCGAGCCGAAGGCACAGATTGCGCTATGCGGATACTCATTTGGAGCTTATGTTTCTGCTCGCGTGGCAGTTCCATCTCCTCCCGATGCGTTGGTACTTATCGCTCCGCCTTCGAAGCACTATGCTTTTGATTTTCTGGAGCAAGTCAAAAGCGTGACTGCCGTGGTGTTCGGCGACCAGGACGAGTTCGTGGAAGACGAGGCGCGCGCCGACATCAATCACCAGTTGCGGCTGCCCCATCTTGTCTTGACGCTGCCGACCAATCATTTTTTTGAGTCCCATTTGGAACATCTTCGAGAACTGCTCTCCAAGACAGTAGTTCCGTTTATCAGCTTCTGCCTGGCAAAATGACCCGAGTACTACTCTTCGACATGGGCAATGTTCTGATTCGATTTGATTCTCGAATCGCGCTGGCTAAACTAGCGAACAGGACCACATATTCACCAGATCAGATGATACGGTTGCTGAAGGATTGGGGAGCAATCTGGGATTATGAATGCGGCCGGCTGGAGACTCAACAGTTCTTTACCGCTATTTGCTCGCACCTTAATTTGTGCGACCTGACACTGCAAGAGTTCATGTCGATATGGTCCGGCGTTTTTTTTGACGACATGCTGATCAGCCCGGACACGCTTCGCTCTCTCAGACGGCAGCATCGGCTGATGTTGCTCTCAAACACTAACGCCATGCATTTTGATTTCATCCGACACAAATTCCCTGTGGTCGCCGAATTTGATGAGACCCTCCTGTCTTATCAACTCGGGTTGATGAAACCTGATCCCAGAATTTTTGCTGAAGCTGTCGCTCGCGCGCGCTGTGAGCCATCAGAGATTTTTTATATCGATGATATTGAGGAAAACGTGCAGGCGGCGCATTCGGTTGGTATTCCCGGGATACGGTTTGAGAGTGAGGTGCAACTGCTCCGCGAGCTAAAAAAGTGGGGGATAAAGGTGTGACAAAAGTTCTCCGAAAAAGCCGGCCTCCACCGGCCTTGGAACGTGAGGAAATCGGTACCGCGAGCGTGAGAAGCTGTGAAAAAATTCATCTGATCGTACGGGCGGCCCTATGTGGCCGCCCGCCGCAATAGCTGACTGATTAGCCAAACAAATTGTACAGTTCCCGCGGATGCTCTTCGGAACGAGCCAAGAAAAATCCGCTGGATTCTGCAGCGGGCGACCACACAGGGTCGCCCGTACAGATTGAATGAATTTTTTG
>DASXTB010000466.1:0-21573 GCA_036505615.1 Acidobacteriota bacterium | reverse complement strand
GCTGGATTCTGCAGCGGGCGACCACACAGGGTCGCCCGTACAGATTGAATCAATTTTTCACACCTTCTGAGCTGGAAGTCGGCGCTACAAAAAACAACAATGAAAGAACCCTACCGGGCTGTTCTTTACCTCCTGTTTTTTGCCGCCTGCGCAATCCGTTTCTTGGGCCTTGAGAAAAGCCCTCCAGGCTTTTATGTCGACGAAGCTGCGGCAGCGTTGAACGTCATTTGCGTGCAACGGGAGTTCAAGGCGTCCGACGGAGAGAGGGCGCCGCTGTTCGCCCATGTCATAGGACCCGCGCTCACTACCCCCACCTACCTCTACGCGGGCGCTGTTTGGACGACGCTTTTCGGACATTCCATTCAAAGCTTCAGATCGCTTGCGGCTTTTGCAAACCTCTTGACGATCATCGGACTCTACTTTCTGGCGCGATTGCTTGCCGGAACCGGCGTGGCTTTGTACGTGTCACTGGCCGCGGCGCTTTCACCTTGGGCCTTTCAGTTCTCTCGTATCGCCTGGGATCCGGAACTGATGCCATGTTTTCTAATATGGGGAATCTATTTCTTTTTGCGCTCGTCCAAACCTGGCGACAGCATCGCGGCCGGGATGCTTCTCGCGCTCAGCGCCTATTCTTATTACGCGGCACGAGTTCAAATTCCCCTACTCATGGCCCCATTGATCTGTTTGCAGGTTTATCGGGGAAACTTCAAATGGAAATCTCTAGCAGCTTTTGTCGTGGCGGCATTGACGACCGCCATGCCGCTCATAGTCCTCACACTCAAAGGAGAGTTTCAGGGCCGAGTCAATGAGGTGGGCATCTTTTCAAACGCTTATTTGCAATCTCAAGGAGGATCCTCTTTCTTGTGGCTCTTAAGGATTTTCATCAAGAATTTCCTGCTTCATTTCACTCCTTCTTTCCTACTTTTTAGAGGCGACAGCAATTTAAGGCATTCGACTCAGTCATTCGGCGAACTCGGGTGGATTGATCTTCTTGCTCTAAGCGCCGCTGTGTTTCTCGCAGGGCGCTGGCTTTTCACGCGCGCCGGGAAGCAGCGTCAAGACGCGCCTCCTTGGCCGACCGTGCTGCTGGCTATCTGCGGAATCGCAAGCGGGATCGTGCCCGCCGCGCTTACCTGGAGTGGAATCCCTCACGCCCTCCGATCGATCGGAGCATGGCCCTTTGTGTCGCTGCTAAGCGGCTTGCTCCTGTGGCTCGCTTCATCGTCTTGGAAGAAATTCGACCTGATTGTCTGTGTAGTCGCCTTGGTTTTTGCCGGCTCTTTCTTCTACGCTTATTTCGTGAAATATCCACAGATAGCCGGTCCCTGGTTTGACTCTCGATTGAAAGAAACGGCCATTGCTTCGAAACGCGATGGAGACTGGGCACCCTTCGTCGAAGCCGCGAGGAGCTACTCAGACGTCTGGATTCGTTACTTCGTGATTGAATATGGAGGAGAGACCTGCTCCTCCAGCGAAAAGAAAATCAAGGAGCTGCGCGGCGAACGGTAGGAAACATTCGCGCTCACTCTCCTTCGCCACTATGATGACTCGCACCCGCCGCCTTGCCCACCGCCCCGTTTTTCTGCTGTGCTTAACGGCTTTTCTTACCTCCTTCGTCGTTCAGTCCGGCGAACTCGGTTCCAGCGATACCGCGCACCGGCTCCAGGCTGCGCATTCGTTCTGGACCTCGGAGCCGCCGGTGTTCCCAGACGAATATCCAGAGTTCGGCATCCACGGCCGCAACGGCAAGCTTTACGGCTGGTACGACATAGGCCAGTCGCTGCTGATGCTCCCCTCCGACGTTGTAGGCACCTACCTGGAGCAGCTCCCTGCCTTCGCCGACTACGAGGATGATCCCAGCGTCCGTGCTATTGTTGTCAGCTACAGCACCAGCACCCTGGTTTGTGTGTTGACTATCCTGGTCTGTTTCCGGTTCCTGCGGCGGTTGCGGTTCACCATCAATCAGGCGTTGGCGGGAGCATTGGCTCTGCTGTTTTGCACCACCTTTTTGCATTACACGCAGAACATGATGGAGAACAACTACATCATGCTTCTGACGCTTACCGGCCTGACTTTCCAATATGAATGGCTGCGCAGCGGCAGCCCTCGGGCGCTGCTCATCGGCTCTTGCGCCCTCGGCTTGAACCTGCTTACCCGGCTCACCACCGGCATGGAGCTGCTGGCGGTGGGCCTTTTTCTTCTGCTGGCGCTGTGGTGGGAGAGAGTAGGCGGCCGCGCGTTGTGGCTTCGGTTCGTCGCCTACATGAAGGTGGCGGCGCCCGTGTATGCGCTTTTTGTGCTGATCGATCGCGCCTACCAGTACTATCGCTTCGGATCTTTTTTCAATACTTACATCCAGATCTACGGAGAGGAACAGAAGAGGCTGAATCCCGGCCTGCCGGCCAAGTTTCCCTTCGAGACTCCGTTTCATGTGGGATTCCTCGGCCCGCTGATCACTCCCGAAAAATCTATCTTCCTTTTCGATCCCCTGCTGGTGCTTACGGCGATAATTGCCGTGCTTCTATGGAGGCGCTTTTCCTCTGAGATCCGGGCATATCTGATCGCCTTCGCGCTGCTGTTGTTTGCCTGCATCAGCTTTTACGCGACGTACACGGATTGGAGCGGCGATTTTGCCTGGGGAGATCGCTATGTTTCGACTGAGGTCCAGCTGGCGGTCTTGCTTTCTGTGCCGCTGTTGTTGCGCCATCGCAAGGAGGTAAGCAGGCACATGTGGGCGGCCGCGATGATCGTGATTGCGGTCAGCGTCCTGGTCCAGCTTGCCTCGGTGATGTTCTGGTGCCCGCTGGAGATCTACCAGATGGACACCCTCGGCCATCCCACCTGCGTGGTTTATTTGCGTTTCAAGAACATTGTGGCTTTTGCTCTGGCGAAAATGGATCGGTGGGACCTGGTGAATGATTCCATGAAGGCCGACCCGTGGGACTACGTGCATATCAGCACTTATAACTTTCTACCCTTCCTGCTGAAGAGAACAGGCCAGGCCGCGCCCTGGGTGGTGAAGACTTCGTACGCGGTCTGGGCTGCGGCGCTGGCGGCCTTACTTGCCCTGCTGTCATTCCTTTCAAAACACGATTTTTGCAGCCAACTGGATGAACCGCGGGAAGTTGGACTGCCTGGTTGAATCCTTGTTGATTTGTCCAAACTGCGTGTTGAACGGATCGTTCACATAGTTGCGCTCGTCATACATGGGCGTGTTGAACACGTTGTAGAGCTCCACTCGAAGCTGCAGTTTGATTCTTTCGGTGATCCGGTTGTTCTTGGCGAAGTTCATATCGAACTGGTGGAAGTGCGGTCGCCGAATGTGGGAATCGCGCAGAGGAATGGTCCGCTCGGTAAAGCTGGGACGAACGATAAAGTTTGGCTCCGTGCAGCCTGCAGCTACCGAATAGGACAGCATGGTTACTTTGCCGCTGTTGTCCATTTGCGATACGCACGGAATCGCTCCTTGGATGATTCGGCCGTCCAAGCTCAGATCCGGATTCTTGGCATTCTTCACGTACCAGGTGTTACCCGGCAGATCCCAGGGGCGGCCGGAATTGAAGATATAAGCCCCTGCCATTTCCCAGCCGCCGACAACCAAATCGACAAAGCGGTTGACGTTGCCCAGGAGCAGTTTGTTCTGGCCGATGGGAAGCTCATAAACGCCCGACATCGTGATGCGGTGAGGACGGTCAGTGAAGTAAACGCTCTTGTTCAGGGTCTTGGCGATGTCGTCCAAGAAGGCGTTCCCGCCATTGTTCCCCAGCTCGATCATTTTCGAGAAGGTATATGTACCGGCCAAGGCCAAGCCGCTGGACATGCGCTTTTCGGCAAACATCTGCAGTGAGTCGTACCAGACCTTCCCGTCGTTTCTTTCAAATTCTGTAAAACCGGTGAACTGCGGAAATGGGCGGTTCAGGTCGAACCGAGAAATCGTGGTGCCGGTAAATCGGCCGGTTCCTTCAAACCCCGGCACTTGAAAGAATGGATTGGGGAGCAGTTGGTTGCAAAAACTGGCGCTTCCGCCCTGCGTCACATCGCACAACTTTCGGAATGCAGCGCTCGGTTCGTTATAACCATTCCATTGACTCTGCTCCTTCAGCGTGCGGCTGCCGACATAGCTTAACTCCATCCGCGAATTCCATGGAAGTTGCCGCTGCACGCCCAAAGAAAAGTTAAACACGTAGGGCAGTTTGTAATGGACACTGGAAAAACTGGGGCCTCTTCCCAGGAACGTGAGCAGTCCGAGCGCGCTTCCCGGCGGTTGAGCGACGCCATCGGGGAACGGATTTGCAAGATTGTAGAGCGGCGTGCGGTTGCCATCGAGCGAACCCACCAGTGGTGTCTGAATGCTGAAGCCGTTTCGTACCCCAGTTCCAGTCGGGTTCAGATAGTACTGCCCGATGCCTCCTCGAATGACGGTCTTTTCGTTGAGCCGGTAAGCAACACCCACGCGCGGTTGAATGTTGTTCTTGTCCCAATCCCAGGGATAGACTGGATTCCCGCCGACTGCGGCAAAACCGAAGCCGCCCTTGACCTGAAAGCCGGGAAACTTTGTTTGGTCGATCTTGGAAGTGATGGGGTTCAGCACACTGGGATCGAAACCTCGATTCTCGCGATTGTAACGCTCTTTGATTGGGCTGCTCAGGTCCCATCGCAGTCCAAGATTCAGAGTCAGTCGAGGAGTTACCTTCCAATCATCTTGAATCCACGGAGCGTAGTACTTCCACATGAAGATAGGGAACGCGTTATTGTCGATGGCGCCGCCGGCCGGAGCGCCCAGAAGCATCGAAGCAATCGAATTCCCACTTAGGGCATCGCTGCGGTCAAAATTCTTTTGCGTGAAGGTGCGATTGAACTCAAACCGCATTCCGGCGTTGTCGCTAACCAGCCGCGCGTACTGAGTCAGCCTCATGTCCAGCCCAGTTCGGATGGTGTGCGTCCCTCTGATAATGGCGACATTGGGCTGAAATCCGAATACGTTAGTCGGTTCGTCAGTGAAACTTCCCCGGCCGATATTGGTATAGTCGGCGACGTTGATTCGGGGGAACATCTTGATTGGCAACTGATCGGCCAATGATTTGGGAAATCCAAGCTGCGTCGCGTCAAATCCCAGGCCCGGATCCGATCTTGCCAGTTCCACGTAGCGATTGCCCGAGATACGCACGTTCAGTACCAGGTTAGGATTAAACGTGCGCACCCAATCGAAAACTCCGGTGTGATTCTGCCGCTCCAGAGGCAGTTGGCCGTCCTGCGCCGGGCCGCTGGTAATGGCGTTGAAAAAGCGGTTCTCGGCGCGCAGATTATATCCGTAGCGAAAGAACACTTTGTCTTTTTCGCCGATTACCTGGTCCACTTTGGTCGAGAAATTGTGGAAGGTATCGAACGCGATGTTGGGAACAAAGGAGTAATTGTCGCGCCATGGATCCGAACCGGGAGTCTGAAAGTTCGGTTTGGGATAGAAAGAGAGCAGCTTCTTGGCGATGGGATCGATCCTGTTGGTGGGAATGACATTCCGGGGAAAGGGATCGCGAACCCATTGACCATTGACATCTTTTCCCGTCGCCGGATCGTAAACGGTAATCAGGTTTCCATTCTTGTCCTTCAGTTGGCTAAAGTCGCCATTGATTTGCCGATCATCCGGGTAGGTCAGCGTCGCCGGGTTGGGCGTTCCTTCCTTGTATTTCTCAAAAGCCACCATGAAGAAGGTCTTGTCGCGTCCGTCATAAAGTTTGGGAATAGAAACCGGAGCGTCGAATTCAAAGCCGTATTGATCCAGGAAGTGGCCCGACTTGGGCGGCTTGGGATGCCCCGGTGTCGGCGTGTATTGCGAATTAATCTGCAGAAAATTGGCATCCAGCCACTGGCGGCGCATGAACTCGTAAACAGTTCCGTGGGGCCGGTTGGTTCCGGACTTCAAGGAAACGTTGATCACCCCGCCGGCAGTACGGCCGTACTGCGCATCGTAGGAGTTGGTGATGATCTTGAACTCCTCGACTGAATCCACCGTGGGTACATAGGCCAGATTGTTTCCACCCTGAATGGAATTGTTGGGCGCGCCGTCAAGCAGGAATTCATTGTTCCGGTTCTGTCCGCCGTTAATGGACCAGTCGGCGATAGCTCCGTTGTCAAAGGGACGCTGGTAGATCGCCGGTCCGTTGTATGTAATGCCTGGTACCAGCGTGGAGAGCATGAAGGGGTTGCGCGCGTTCAACGGTATTTCCGTGACGCGTTTATTGTCGATCACCATTCCGCGATCGGCTTTCGACTGATCCAACAAAGGCGCTTCGGATGTGACTGTGACTGCTTCGGTAACCTCACCCACCTCCAGTTGAACGTCGATGGTCGCCGTCTGCCCCACAGACAGCGTCACTTGATCGCGCATGAACTTCTTAAATCCAGGCAACTCGGCGCTCACCGAGTAAACACCCGGCCTGAGAAACGGAATCGCATAATTGCCCGTGTCTCCAGTGACTGCGCTTGCCGCCTCGTTGGTCTGAAGGTTCTGTACCGTAACTGTGACGCCAGGCACCGCCAGACCGGAAGGATCGGTGACTCTTCCGTTCACCGTGGCACGAAATTCCTGGCCCGAGACGCTAACAGTCAAGGCAACGAAAAAAAAGACAGATAGGATTTGATGTTTCCGGCCCATTCGCTCCTCCTTAAGGAAACCCGGAACTTCACTGGCTAAATACAATGCGTGCAGAGCTTAAAAGTACCGCAGGAGAGAGGTTTTGTAAAGAAGCACGGGCGATCAGAAATGATTGCAGGAATGACGGGGCGTTCACGAACCGCCCCACAATTTCCCGGTGACCGTAGGGGCGGTTCGTGAACCGCCCGTTCCCCCAAATAACGGTAGGGGCGGTTCGCGAACCGCCCGCCTTGGTGAGCAACAAAAATAATTCCCACATTTTCATTCGCAATTTTTCCAGTGTGGCAGTTGTGTTTGAAAGGACCAAGTCACTCTGTAAAAGGGAGGACATGATCCCTTGAGAGGAGAAGCTTTGAGGGAGGCAGAATGACGATAAACAATAGTCTCGATTTCCCCCAGCGCAAATCTATTCGCCTAAAGGGCTATGACTACACCCGTGAAGGCTCCTATTACGTGACTCTCTGCACTCAAAACAAGAAATGCATATTTGGCAAAGTGGTCGAAGGCCAAATGGAACTTAACGATCTGGGAAAAATCGTGGCAGGTTCATGGAAATGGCTGGCACGTCGCTATTCATACGTGGAATTGGATGAATGGATAGTCATGCCCAATCACTTCCACGGTATCTTGGTGATTGTGGGGACAGGTGATTTACGAACCGTCCCGACGGATTCGAATCCGGTTCAAAAGAGTGGAAAAATAAAGCCCTTGGGCCGCCTTATTGGCGCCTTCAAAACAGTTTCAAGTACGCGGATCAGTCAACTTTCAAGTCTGTCAGCCTCGGAGGTGTGGCAACGAGACTTCTACGACCATATTATTCGGGATAGAGCAGACCTCCTTAGAATCCGTCAATACATCCGAGAAAACCCGATGTGCTGGACGGACGATCCATATAATCCGCTTCTCGGATAATGATGACGGGAAAGACCGGGCGGTTCACGAACCGCCCCTACAGGTCAACGGGGAATACCGGGCGGTTCACGAACCGCCCCTACAGGTCAACGGGGAAGAGGGGCGGTTCACGAACCGCCCCTACGGATCGACAGGGAATACGGGCGATTAACGAACCACCGTCACCGGGAGATATTGTAGGGGCGGTTGGTGAACCGCCCGTTTTGCCGGATCATCGCCGAAACGAGTCCCAACACAACCAGACCCAATAGACTCAAGCACGCTCCCCAATAAAAACTCCGGGGCTCATACCTGAAATCTACCCGGTGCTTGCCAGCCGCAAGAAAAACTCCCCTGAACAGGAAGTTGGCCGGAAAAACTGGCCGGCGTTCCCCATCCACGTATGCATTCCAGCCCCGGCAGAATCGTTCGGACTCAACAAAGATTCCGGCACGATTAGCTTCCACGCTGTAGGATCGACCATTCAAGTCTCTCTCCAACTCCCGCATGGTGACAGACGTTCCCTGCGACTCGGCGGACGGAGGCGGCAGTGAAAACTCCACGACTGCTCTCTCTTTGACATCGACTGATTTCATGCGTCGCAGGGCAGTCTCTTCCGAGGACTCGGTCCATTGAGTGTAGAAGCGCGTTCTGGCACAGTCCGTCTTGCGGTATACAGAGAGACCCCCCTTTTCGTCGTTGACCGAAGCGTAACCAACCGGAGGTGGCCGGCGTTCAAGGAGGAGGTAATCAATATCCAGAAGATCGAAAAACTGCGGATTGTCCCGAATGGCGTCCACCTTAACCGAGTAATAGGACGCGCTGGTCTTCAGGTAATCGACCAGCGGGGGACCGTAAGTTTCAATCGCCTCTTGCATGCTCTCGCGGAGGAGCGACTGGGGGTGAATCTTCTGTCGATCCAAGCTGATCAACCAGGAATAAACGTCGCCCAGGTTTGGATCGATCTCTTTGAGGAAAAGAAAAAGGCGCCTCGGCGTCATGACGTCGTAGCCACGCAGGTCGTAAAGGCGGTAGACCATGGCCGCATTGGGCTGAAAGATCTCCTGAAAAGAGTAGACTCGTGAATTATCGTCCTTCAATGCTTCGACTGTTTGAAGCCGAGGGTAGAGGGCATTGCTGTCGCCGCGAGCATTCAGACCGTACGACACCGTCACCAAGTCGGCTAGAAGAATGGCAGGTAGCGACAGCTTGATCCACGCTCCCGGCTTTAATGACAGAACGGCCGCGGTCAATAGCAGGAAAGCGATCGCATGCAGGCCCTGCAGGACCGTTGTTTTGACCAGACCGAGAGCCTTCAAATAGGGCTCAAACTCCCAAAATCCAAGCCACATCAGCAAGACCATGAAAACAACTCTCCACCAGCAGCTCCACCTGTCAGCCGACGAGGAGCAGGCGTGGTTTGTCGCTGAACCCTTGTTGAAAATTTTCTCACTTCCTCGCGCTGCCAGCCCTGCCAGGGCAAAGATGGCAAGAAATACGAACTTGGCGCGCCGCATCTGGCGGAAACCGGGAAGACTCAACAGATTCTCGGCGATCGGGGTGCCCAAAAGGACAAGACAGGAAACCAGCAGTGTCAACACCAGAAACAACGCCAATCCATCCTTCCTCTTGCCTTTTTCTGAAAATGAAAATGAAGCGAGAAGAATTGCACCGGCAGACGAATAGAAAGCTGCGTCCTGGTAACCGGGAAAACCCCAGAAGTTTTGACGTCCCGGGCTGCCGAAGAAATCCGGGACCAAAAAATTCAAGAAGTTTCGGATCGAGTAGGGGAGGCCGGAGCGGATGATTCGCGGTCCCAGCGGAACCATACTGTCGGAGAAGTATTCGTAGGAGGGGATCCACTGGATGGCCGAAACCAAAGCCGCAACTACGACAGCCGACAATACAAACAGCGCCCGATGCAAACTCCTGCGTAGGGGCGGTTGGTGAACCGCCCCTACGGACTGCTGCACGGTCGCGGGGCCGAGCGCACCTGCCGGTAAGAACTGTCCGCCAGCGGCCGCGGCTTCAGCAATCATCAATCCCGCAAATAATCCGATGAAAACAAACGCAGGCAGCGCCGACTGCGGTTGTCCGGCAAACACAATCAGGGCCAGCAGCGTAGTCAGAGCCGCCCAATTTACGGCGCTAGGGGACGACATCCATCGGCGGACTGCCAGCATTCCCCAGGGAAACAAAACCGTGACGTTGGAGTATGGAAATGGAAGTGAAGCTACAGTATGCATGGAAAGCGCAAAGACACAGGCTCCCAGAAAGCTTGCGGCCGGGCTCAATTGGCACTCCCTGAGGAACAAAAACATTCCCAACAGCAAGAGCGTCAGCTTCAGGGTAAAAACAACGGTGAAGGAATATCGTAGCGGAAGGGCCAAATGGATCCAGGTCAGCGGAAAAAGCAGCGCGGTCTGGGGATTGGCAAAAAAAGGCGTCCCAAAATAAGTGTAAGGATTCCACAGAGGAATCTCGCGGGCGTGAACCGATTCTTTAAAAAAGCGAGCCCAGGGGTAGAACTGGAACAACAGATCATACTGCTCGGACTTCTCCGTCTTGAACTGGGGGAATTCAGACTGCCATGGTTCCTGCTGATAAAGAAAACCGGCTGGGATCAGGGTTCGGTTCGCAAGGAATGCGTCGGCGAAGAAGAGAATTGCGATCAGCACGCACGCGATGATGGCGACGCGGTGAGGCATGGGTATTCGTTTCAGCAGTCAGCTTTCAGCGGCCAGCAATCAGCTTTCGGCATCAATAGTCAGTTTTCAGCAAGCCAGAGAGCGGCTCTTTGAGTGGGGACATCGCTTCCCCTCTCTGCAGAGTGCGACCCTTCAACTTGACCTGTCGGTGCTCAACACCGATCGCTGACGGTTGATTGCTGAAAGCTGAGGGCTGATTGCTGAAGGCTGATTGCTGAAAGCTGAACGCTGATTGCTCAAAGCTGCTGCGTGTCCTTTGATTCCGCACCCGTTGCACCAAGCGCTTGACCTCGGTAACAATAAGTTCTTCAACCGGCGGCGTCCAAATGCTGGGCATACCGTAAGCCATCATGGACGTAGCCCCCTCATAACCTCCTTCTTTGAGAATCCGAAGCGAGGGAATGTAGGCCATTACATCGTTTGCGTATGCTGTCACCCAGACCGACTCCCCCAGTTCTCTTTTCAAACGCAAAGCATAATCCACGACCACTTCTCCGCCTAAGGCGATCCACACTTGGCGGCCGCCCAATCGCCAAACTTGGACCGGATACGGATATCTATCAATGAACTTGTCTCCACGGTCGGCTGGCACCAGCATGCGGCGCGCCCAGCGGCGGACCCATTCCAACTTATTCTCAGTTCTGGCTACCAGCTCGTCGCGGGCAGGCGCTGGCGCCAGCGGAAGGTCGATCTGTGAGAACGCGGTTTCCAGCAATGGATCAAGGCGCTGCATTCTAGCGGCGAGCACCCGATCCACGGCTGCGGCCAGTTGGCTGCCATAGTTCATGCACAGGTTCAACGACCGCCTTGGGATCGGATTGGCGTCAGCGCCACATCCTGCAACAAACAGCGCCGTCGCACCCGGGTGCTGCCTTTCAAGGTATTCCTGCGCGAAGCCGGCATAATCACCGCACCACTGATAAAAATCCAGAGTAGTGTTGTGGCACGCATAGGCAAAGACGATGGCCAGGAGTCTTCCGTCATGTCCCCTCACCTTTAGAACGGGAACGGAATGGTCTACCGGACCTTTCAGTTCTTTCCCCTTCAGAACGTCCTCTTCAGTGTTGTTGCGCCTGTTTACCGCAAAGCCGGCGGTGCCGATGCCGGCCGCCAGTTCAGCGGGCGCCAGGTTTTTGAGCGCCTGTTCTACGGCCTCGACCATCTGCTGTTCTAATCGCGCCGTATAAGCGTCTACCTTGGACTGCTGTTCCTCATCCATGGGATAGATGTCAAGGAGGGCGCCGCTCAAGACAGGCCCACAGTGAGTGTGAGAACTGGCGAACATCACGGCTCGGCGCGCCAGGCCAAACTTGTCGTGCAACTGCGCGTACACCCGATTGCTCACTGCGGCGGGCAATCCGAGCAGGTCAGTGGTAACAACTATTGCCCGCTGGCCAGTGCTGTCCTCGAGGGCCAAAACTTTGAGCCACAGGTCCTGCAGCTTGCCTTCCGATGGGTGAGTGCGCGCAGCGTAGCCGGCCATCCACATCGACTCGATGGGCGTGATATTGGCGCGCGCTATGCCGGCCTTCCATTTTCGCGACGAAGGGCCGGCCTCGAGAAAGGCAACAATTGACGCGGCAACCAGCACCGCGATAGCGAGCCGTTTGAAGCGAATTCTGGCGTTATCCATCGCTAAAGATCTTATTTCAGAAGTGAATGACTAGTATAATTCTCATATCTTCGAAAAAGAGAGTACATCTTATGAAAACCCACCTCAGCCGGCGTCATTTTCTCAAGGTGACCAGCGCAGGAGCGGCCAGCTTGAATTTGATTGAGCATTCCTCCCTAGCTGTTGGCAAAGGATCGCGATTGGGCGACAAGCTTGCAATTTTAGGGGGCAAGCCGGTTCGAGCCCAAGCGTTTCCATCGTGGCCGGTCATCGGTGATAACGACCGGCGAGCCTGGAGTGAAGTTCTGGAAAGCAAACGCTGGAATCGGCTCGGCGGGAGCTATGTCGAACGTTTTGAGAAAGCCTGGGCGCAGCAACTGGGAGCCAAATATGGCTTAGCTACGGCCAACGGAACCAGCGCGCTGGTGACGGCTTTCCAAGCCCTCGACATTGGCCCGGGCGACGAGGTTGTGGTGCCTCCCTATACATTTGTCGCGACCATCAATATCGTTCTGTTGCACTACGCGATTCCCATATTCGCGGACACTGACCTGGAAACGTTCCAGATAGATAGCGGCAAGATTGCAGCAGCAATCACGAACCGGACCCGTTGCATTCTGCCCGTTCACTTTGGGGGATCAGCGTCGAACATGGATGAGATTTTGAAAGTCGCACAAAAACACAAACTTCCGGTTGTCGAGGACGCATGCCAGGCACACCTGGCCGAATGGCGACACCGGAAGGTCGGGACGCTGGGAGATCTCGGCTGCTTTAGCTTTCAGGCGTCCAAGAACCTCAACTGCGGCGAGGGAGGGGCGATCGTAACCAACAATGAAGAACTGATGGAGATTTGCGCCAGTTTTCACAATCAGGGCCGGGCCGGCAAACCCTCGGCATCCTCCTCTTATGCGCGCAACGGTGACAACCGTCGTCTCACTGAATTTCAGGGTGCGCTGCTGTTGGAACAACTGACACGGCTAGAGGCGCAGTCCCACACTCGAGCGCAAAACGCGGTTTATCTGAGCGCTCAGCTTCGGGAAATTCCCGGAATTACGCCCGCTCGCATGTACGATGGCTGCACTCGAAACGCCTATCATCTTTACATGTTCCGATACGACAAGAGCCGCTTCACCGATCTTCCAAGGCTACAATTCCTCAAGGCGCTGCACGCCGAAGGAGTTCCCTGCTCTGGCGGATACGCACCTCTGAACAAGGAGCCGTTTCTGAAGCAAACTCTGCACTCCCGAGGATTCCAGCGCATCTATTCACCTGCTGAGATCGCCGATTACGAGCAGCGAAACAGCCACTGCCCGATGAATGACAAGCTATGCGGAGAAGCCGTATGGCTTACTCAAAACATGTTGCTGGGGAGCCGCAGTGACATGGACCAGATTGCCGAAGCGGTAAGAAAGATTCAGAAGCAGGCCGAGCTGTTGTTGCGGCCGTAAAGCAGGAGGCAGGAGGCAGACAACGGAAGGCGGAAGGCGGAAAGCAGAAGGCGGAAGGCGGAAAGCAGAAGGCGGAAGGCGGAAAGCAGAAGGCGGAAGGCAGAAGGCGGAGGGCAGAAAGCGGAAAGCAGAAGGCGGAAGGCGGAAAGCAGAAGGCGGAAGGCAGTCGCTAATCGATATTCACTTCTTAACGTGAAGTTGCGGCAACGACGAAGGCAACGAAAACGAGCCATCCCCTCTCAGTAGCTGGCCAACCACGAACACATCCTGTTTTCTGTTTTCTGTTTTCTGCCTTCTGCTTTCCGCCTTCCGCCTTCTGCCTTCCGCCTTCCGCCATCTCAGAATCCAGACTGGGCACTGTGTCCCGAGACCTTCATCATCAATTCCACTTCGTTGCGGGTCGGCATGCTGGGCTGGGCTCCCTGGCGTGTAACTGAGCAAGCACCGGCGGCAGTGGCAAATTGGCCGGCTTGCATCTCAGACTTCCCTGCGACCAGAGCAACGGCGAATGCCGCATTGAACGCATCGCCTGCTGCGGTTGTGTCAACAACCTCCACCGACACCACCGGCCAAAAGTGCTCTTGATCCTTGGTCACCAGCAGAGCTCCATGCGGTCCCATTTTCACTATCACTTTGTTCGCACCACGCTCGATCAGAATTCTTGCTCTCTGCACTGCGTGTTCACGGCCGATGCCGGCTGAAGGAGGAGCTCCCGTCAGCGCCGCCAATTCATTCTCGTTGGGAGTGAGGTAATCGACCAGGTGCAACAGGCTGTCGGGAAGATCGCGTGCCGGCGCAGGATCGAGCATGACCACCGCCCCTGCCTTATTGGCAAGATGAACGGCGGCTTCCACCGTTTCCAGAGGAATCTCAAGCTGCAAGAGAACAATGCCGGCCGATTCGAGTATTTCTTTGCTTTCCTTCAACTGCGCCGGACCAAAGGTGCCGTTGGCTCCTGGCATAATGAGAATCTGGTTCTGCCCTGATGGATCAATGGAGATCCCGGCAGTCCCGCTGGGATTCTTTGGATCACGCCGGACGGCAGACACGTCGACACCTACGGAAGCGAGATTCTTTTTCAGCCAGTCTGCCTGCGCATCTCCTCCGACCTGGCCTACCATGCTCACGCTGCCTCCCAGCTTGGCCGCCGCGTAAGCCTGATTGGCTCCCTTACCGCCGGGAAAGACTTGAAAATTGGAACCGACAACGGTCTCGCCAGGACTGGGAAAGTGCGGAACATTGATCACAAAGTCTATGTGCAGGCTTCCCACCACTACAATTTTTTGCTTCATTCAACTGCTCCGTTCGGGCGTAGAAACCATCGTATTAGCTTAGACGCATAATCGCACGGTGAAGGGATAAGTCGCCGTGACACAATTTGGCAACTGCTTGTTTTCTTAGCAACCATTCTTTGGTCTCAACAACCGACCACGAGCACGTTCACGTCCACGACCCACGACCGGTCGAGTCGCCAAGTCGTCCGCATAGACGTGGTCGTGGTCGTTGACGTGGACGTGAACGTGCTCCTGGTCGGCTTTTATTTGGCTGTGGCCTGGCCGCGCCGTTCCCCGCGGTTCATAGGATACCGTTTACTCACTTCAGAGCGATGATCAAATTCCGATAGGGTTTCCCCTTGTTGATCAGTACTGGGGCCACTTCGCCCTTCGAGTGCCAAACGATCTCGCCAGGCTGCCGGTGCCGCGCGCTGGTTTGTCCCGAAGCGTCAATCGCGTCATAGTTCGCTTCGTCGATGAAGACGATTAGCTGATCGGTCGGACGTACGTGGCCCTCGCGCTTTCCAGCCACGGGCGTAAGTGATTCGGTAACAGTGACCTTGGAATTGTCGAGCTTCACTGTGAGCTTAGGCGCCGATTCGCGGCCAGTGTAAAAACCCAGTCCCGTGCAAATTGAAAGCGCCAGCAGGACAAGCGTTATTCTCCCTCGTTTGTTCATTCTTTCTCCTTGTCGAGGTAGCAGATCGATGACGCGAAAGTATATCATCACTGACTCAGTCGAAAGTCGAAGGTCGAAAGTCGAAAGTCGAAGGTCTAAAAAAACAGTCGAAAGTCCAAAGTCGAAGGTCGAAAGTCCAAAGTCGAAAGTCGACGTCGAAGGTCGAAAGTCCGAGGTCGAAGGTCGAAAGTCACGAGCCAATTATTAGCATCAGAAGTGTCCCAGAGCGCCGGCCTTCGACTTTCAACTTTGGACTTTGGACCTTCAACTTTCGACCTTGGACTTTCGACTTTGAACTTTCGACTTTGGACTTTCGACTTTCGACTATTTTTTAGACCTTGGACTTTCGACTTATTAGTGAAATGACCACATCGCGTGTAAACTTCCGCACCGGCCTTATTGTCCCGGCCGTGACCGCCTTGGACGAACGCGGTGAGATAATCGAGCAGGACCAGCGTCGATTGATTCGACACTGCCTCCAAGGGGGCGCGGCAGCCATTTTTAGTCCTGGCACCACAGGCGAGTTTCTTCATCTGCAAAACGATCAGAGAATTCGCTTGATGGATCTGACTGTCGACGAAATCAGATCCTATGGCGGAAAGGCCGAAGCATGGCCGGTGGTCAACGGGAAGACACCGGATCAGACGCTCGAAAATTTGAAAACAGCGCTTGCTGTTGGAGCGCATCGGATCTTTATCGCTCCGCTGGCTGTTGCAGACCTGAATGTGCAGGATGTTCCACCATTTTTCCGAGAAGCGGCCGCAATGGCGCGCAGTAAATCCGTTCCTATTTGCCTTTATGAAAATCCTGAAATTTCTGCCCACGCCAGTTGCCGGCTATTGCCGCCGCTGGTACTGAAGCCAGTGTGTCGGATCCCTGGAGTGACCGGCGTCAAGATTTCAGTCGATCTCGAAGAACTGAAGCGACTGTTGCGAATAGTGGAGGAGATAAATGAAAGATCGGTGACGGCCGTTTATCTGGGAAACGAGCAGGGACCCTTCTTGCTGGATTTGACCACTACACTGGTGCAGGGCGTAGTCGCAGGAACGGGCAACCTGTTGCCCCAGGAATGGACCGATGCTTGGAAAGCTTGCATCCGCGGTGACCCGCAGGAAAAAGAGGCCTACCGGCAGGCATTCGAAGATCTCACGGGCGCCGCCTGTAACAAATTCATATCCGCCATCAAGTGGGGGCTGTGGAAATTAGGTGTTCTTTCCGGCCTTGCGGTGAAGCCCGCCACACCGAGGTTAACCGAAGAGGAAGGAAGGCGTTTTACGGAAACTGTTGAGGAAGTGAAGGCACGGTTGCGGAAATGCCGTCGTTAGTGAATGACAGCCGCACACAGCACGCATCGGCCGCATACAAATGGGCGGTTGTGGCAATGCTCTGGTTCGTCTGTTTTTTCAATTACGCCGACCGCCAGGCGATCTTCTCGGTCTTTCCGCTGCTCAAGTCAGAGATGAATTTAAGCGATTTAGAGCTTGGCATCATCGGTTCCTCCTTCATGTGGGTCTATGCTGCTTCGGCAACCTTTGCGGGGATGGCGGGCGATCGCTTCCGCCGAAAAACAGTGATCATCGCCGGGCTGGTCTTCTGGTCCCTGATCACCATCGCGACGGCCCTGTCCACCCGCTACTTGCATCTTGTGATCTTTCGTGCGCTGGAGGGCTTAGGCGAAGCTTTCTATTTTCCGGCCTCCATGTCATTACTCAGTGACTACCACGGGCCATCGACGCGCTCGCGTGCCATGTCAACTCACCAATCCAGCGTTTACATCGGTACGGCGGCCGGTGGAACCATCGCTGGAGTACTGGGACAGCACTATGGCTGGAGATCCAGCTTTTACCTGTTCGGATCGCTTGGAGTGCTGCTGGGCTTTGTACTCACCTGGATATTGCGTGAGCCCGAGCGCGAGAAGTCCATAGCAAACGACAGCGCGGCCACTCCGCGAGGCGTCTCTCCCGTGGCCCCTGACATCGTAGAGATGCCGCGCCGGAGCATCTCTGCGCTAACAGGCCAACCACGTAACATTGCGGAGCGACTCGTTGCGTCTGCAAGAACCAACCTCAGCATGGCCGCCCTTCTAATGGCGGTGTTTGCCGGGGCTAACTTTGTTGCTATGGTCTTCCTGACTTGGATGCCTTCGTTTCTTTTCAGGAAGTTCGGCATGAGTCTTTCCATGTCCGGCTTCAGCGGGACGGCTTATCTACAGGTGGCTTCTATTCTGGGAGTCATCAGCGGCGGTATTTTGGCCGATCACCTCGCCCGGCAGCGTCCAGCGGGCCGCATGATGACTCAGGCGCTTGGCCTGCTCGCAGGAGCTCCGTTCATTTTCGTGGCCGGCTGGACGCTTTCAGTGCCGCTATTGATTGTGGCGATGGTGGGCTTCGGATACTTCAAGGGAATATACGATGCAAACATCTTTGCTTCCTTGTTTGACGTGGTGCGTCCGGAACGTCGGGCCACGGCAGCCGGAATTATGAATGCCGTTGGCTGGGTGGGCGGCAGCACCGCTCCAGTGGCCATTGCGGCCGCCTCCGCGCGATACGGCATGAGTGCGTCTATCAGCGCCAATTCGGCGATCTATCTGCTCTTTGGATTGCTGCTTCTGTCAGGAATCCTGGCGCTGATGCCACGGCAGTCATCAGTGGTCGGTCAGTAGTGGGCAACTCCTCCCGACACCCTCGGCTACGATCCTGTAACGTCGCTACGCGGCTGCCGGACTAGGTACGGCGCATCACAAAACAGAAAAAGCCGGACTGTGCAGCCCGGCTTTTCTATGGTGTTGATAAGGATTCGCTACCGACACCCTATCACGGTAAGGACTTAATATTGACTGCTATTTTCGCGCAAGTCAAGGAAGAGCTTATCCCTGTTTTCGCCTCTCCCTACATCCCCTATCGGGGTTGGGCCGGGCGGGATGACAACGGCCTAAGAACCGTGATATATGAAACAAACCCCCTTCCCAAGGAGAACGTCATGCCTACAATCGACCGTCGCCAGTTCGTAAAAATCGGAGTAGCCAGTGTGGCTGCGGCTGCCAACGTTGGTAGGGGTATAAGTGCCAACGACAAGATCAGCATCGGAGTCATTGGTTACGGCCGTCAGGGAAACTGGAACACCCGGGATTTTCTTAAACAGCCTGAAGTTCAGTTCCTCGCCGTCTGCGACGTCTACCAGCCGCATTTGAACAAGGCCCTCGCAGACGTCAAAGAAAAAGGACACCACCCGGAAGCGTACAAAGATTTTCGGCGCGTTCTGGATCGCAAAGATATCGACGCGGTGATTATCTCCACTCCTGACCACTGGCACGCCTTGCAGACTGTAATGGCTTGCGAGTCAGGCAAAGATGTCTATGTCGAAAAACCGATCGCCACCACGATTGTTGAAGGCCGAAAGATGGTGGATGCGGCTCGCAAGAACAAGCGGGTTGTCCAGGTAGGAACCCAGCAGCGCTCCGCAGAGCATTTCCAGAAGGCGGTAGAACTTGTTCGCGGCGGCGCCATCGGCCAGGTAAGCGAAGTTCGCACGTGGAATCTTGGCAACCAGTTTCCTAATGGCATGGGAGACGCGCCCGATTCGGATCCTCCTTCGGATCTGGATTGGGACATGTGGCTTGGGCCAGCGCCTAAGGTTGCATTCAACAAGAACAAATTCGGCGTCCGGCCGGATATGTTCTCCACTTTTCGCTGGTTCTGGGATTATGCGGGAGGAATGATGTGCGATTGGGGCGTCCACTGGATCGACATCGTGCAATGGGCGATGGACGTCGAGGCTCCCACCCGAATCGCAGCCGTTGGGGGAAAGTTCGGGCTGCAGGACAACCGCGACACGCCTGACACGCTGGAAGTGATCTATCAGTATCCCACTTGGGTACTGACGTACTCCAACCGCGAACTGAACGGCCGCGGCCCCATCATCAGTGAGACGACGGGGCTCAAAGGAGGTGGCATCACCTTCCATGGAACTAAAGGAACGCTGTACATAGATCGCGGCGGCTTTGAGATTATCCCGGAACGAAAGCGAGGGACTCGTGAGAAGCCCGGCGAGCCGCTGATCGAACCGATGACCATGAAGGGCGTCGAACGGCATGAGCAGCACGTGCGTAACTTTCTGGACTGCATGAAGTCACGGCAGAACTCGATCAGCGATATCGAAATCGGCCACCGCTCCACATCGACGTGCCATCTGGGCAACATCGCCTATCGTACCCGCCATGAGATCGTCTGGGATGGCAAAGAGGAAAAAATCGAAGGCGATTCTGAAGCCAGCAGGTATTTAAACCGCGCCTATCGAGAGCCGTGGAAGTTGTGAATTGGCAGAGTGCATGTTGTCAAATTCTAGCAACGCTCGGAACGTGTTAAAAACATTGATTACATCCCGTACGGGCGACCCTGTGGTCGCCCGCTGCACAATCCAGCGGATTTTTCTCCGCATTTTTTCGATGCCTACCGGGCTATGTGGCGCTCTGCTTGCGAGACCCCTGTGAACCGGCAAGCATCCCCTCGATCTGCTGCGTCAAGGCAGGCACGCATCCAACGGCCCGAGCGTAACTGGCTAGCTGGCCGCGGTGATACATCTCGTGGGCAGCGGCAAACCATAGGCCCGTGAGCCGGCTCTGTTCTCCCGTTGATGTTTTCATGTTCTGAGTGGCCAGAGCATCTCCAACTTCACGCAAACGTCGAGCTCCCTGCTCACCCGTCGTGCGAAGCAGGTTGACAATCTCCGCCTTGGAATTAGCCTTGGAGAGAACGGCCTTGTGCTGCGCCTGAGCTTGCGGATCGAACAGGCGTAAGAACGAGCAGTCCGGCCGGACAAGTTCTGTAGTAAAGCCTAATCCCGCTTCTGCAATGTGGCGCGCCAGTTCCCGCAAAGTGCGCGCACCCGCGCCGGAGCAGTGGTCCCAGTGCTCCTCCGGGATGTTCTCCAGTTCCGCAATGACACCTTTACGATAACTCTCCCAGTTTCGGATCGCTTCTTCGACGAGGCTCATATAAAAATCTCCTTGAGATTACAACCAGTTGAAAAAAGGGCACGACCTCCAGAATGTAGGGTAACAGGATAACGGACCACGCAGGAGCGGACAACGTTTTCTTCACCCTAAAGCCGCGGAAGGTATAGCGTCAGCCGTTCGGGCGTGTTGCTCAAAAGCCTCCCCCGGCCTGGAACGTGAGAAAAAATCTGAGCCGAGGCGGGAGCCGGGATTATTGATAAATTTTTGGTAGGGAGAATGGTGACGCAGGTCCCGTCCTGTAGGGACAGCGTGATAATAGCCCAGTCTTTAATCCCTAATCCCAGCACTGAAGTGCTGGGCTATTTTCGGGTCGTCCCCCGGGGACGGCAACTGCATTCGCATCATTATATCCATACGTTGTCCGCGGCCGTCAACTCACCTCCCGCATCGCCGGTGTTGATCGTTCCGGCCGGTTCCACAAGTAAGGCTCTGCATTCGTCAACAGCGAAGGTCTTGTGCTCGGTTCCTTTTGGAACGACGAACATCTCCCCCGTTTTGATCTCAACACCACCATCTCGGAAATCAATGCGCATCTGGCCGTCAAGGACGATGAAGACTTCGTCCGTGTCAACGTGCGTGTGCCAAACAAAGTCCCCTTGGAATTTGACCAGCTTGAAATGGTAATCGTTCATTTGGGCAATGATTTTGGGCGACCAATGCTCCGAAAATCTGGAAAGCTTTTCCGCGAAATTAGTAGCCGAGTAGTTCATATCGTGGAGCCCTCTCTGATCACCAATGTGGACCGCGCAAGCGGTTTAGATCAGGGAAAATATCGATAGATCTCTTTTCTGTGGAGGCAACCCACGAAAATCTTTCACTTGCGATCAGTCCTCAGGTATACGTGACCTGATTCGCTTCGCCAAGCCGGGGCGCCAGAACATCAGCTGCTGGCTGGCCCCACAACGGGAGCCGCAGCTGGGAAGTGTGGTTGGTTGGGATCGGTCATTGAGTGGCAAAGCCATCCACAGATTCAAGGCCACGAATCCTTTTCCGATCGCGTTCTGCGGCCTCCCAGATTCGGGGGCGGCACAGGCAATAGGCTCGGCCGTGACAAGCCCGATGGCTAGCTTGTCCGCTCATACCGCATTGCCACTGCCCCCGAGCCGAACTCCAGCCGGCTCATGAGCTTCAAGTCGATACGTTTCGATAGCCCAGCGAACAACGTGGGCCCGTGGCCCGCTAGCCTGGGCTGCACCACAAACTCGTACTCATCGATCAATCCCAACTCCGCCAACGCCAGCGGGAGCTTCACGCCTCCCACGAACAGTCCCTTGCCCGACTCCCGCTTGAGCTGC
>DASXTB010000465.1:0-5396 GCA_036505615.1 Acidobacteriota bacterium | reverse complement strand
CGGTTTTACTTGGCTCATGCTTCGATTCATGGCCGTAATGGTGCCGCTGGTCTTCCTCATCAATGGCTTCAGCAAGCATAACTGGGGCGAAGCGTTCTTGTTCGCGCTCGCGGTTGCGGTGGGTCTCACGCCGGAAATGCTCCCCATGATCGTAAGTGTCTGCCTCTCCAAAGGCGCCCTGCTGATGTCACGCAAGAAGGTGATCGTCAAGCGGCTTAACTCCATCCAAAACCTCGGCGCGATGGATATCCTCTGCACTGACAAGACCGGCACATTGACGATGGACCGTGTCTTCCTTGAAAAGCACTGTGATGTCGTTCGACAAACAAGCCTCAGTGTATTGCAATTCGCTTTCCTCAACAGTCACTTTCAGACGGGACTGAAAAACATTCTCGACCGCGCTGTTCTGCAGCATCAAGAGATTCATCGCGACCTCTCCATCGCCGACTATTCCAAGGTGGATGAGATCCCCTTCGACTTCAGCCGCAAGATGATGTCGGTGGTGATCTCCACGCCGATGGATAGGCACCGGTTGATCTGCAAGGGTGCGCCGGAGTCGGTCTTCAACCGCTGCACGCAGTTCGAGCTCGACGGCGAGCTTTACCCAATGGACCAATTACTGCTTGACGATCTCAAGGAGGAGTACGACCGGTTATCCGCCGACGGGTTCCGCGTCCTAGCCATTGCCTACTACGACAGCGATCCCAAGCCCACTTATAGCAAGGATGACGAGCACAACCTCATCCTGAAGGGCTACGTGGCGTTCCTCGACCCGCCGAAAGAAACAGCCGCGCCGGCTATCACCGCTCTCCAGCAACACGGCATCGCGGTCAAAGTGCTCACCGGTGACAACGAGCTGGTTTCGCGCAAGATCTGTAAAGAAGTCGGTCTGCCGCTGGAACATGTGCTAACTGGACCGGAGGTCGAGAACATGAGCGACGCCGAGCTGGCCAAGAACGCCGAATCCACAACTCTGTTTGTGCGCCTCTCACCCGCTCACAAGCAACGCATCATCAAGGCTTTGCAGAACAGAAGCCATGTGGTCGGGTTTATGGGGGATGGTATCAACGACTCTCCTGGGCTGCGTGCAGCAGACGTGGGTGTATCAGTAGATACGGCCGTAGATATCGCCAAAGAGGCCGCCGATGTGATTCTGCTGGAAAAGAGCCTCATGGTGCTGGAGGAAGGGGTGATCGAGGGCCGCAAGGTTTTCGCCAACATTCTTAAATATATCCGCATGGGGGCCAGCTCGAATTTTGGGAATATGTTCAGCGTGCTAGGCGCAAGCCTTTGGTTGCCCTACCTGCCAATGGCCCCGATCAAGATCCTAACCAACAACTTGCTTTACGATTTTTCCCAAGTGCCAATTCCAACGGACGAGGTGGACCCAGAGCAAGTGGCCAAGCCGCGACCATGGTCGATGGGCGAGATTGCGCGGTTTATTCTCTTTATTGGGCCTTGCAGTTCGGTCTTTGATTACACGACGTACGCAATGATGTGGTTCGTCTTCAAGTGCAATAACCTAGGGCTCGTGCCGCCAGCGGCACTTGCCGAACATTTTGCCCGCGCCAGTTTAAGCAACCCAGATTCGACATACGCTGCTGCTTTGTTCCAGACCGGCTGGTTCGTCGAATCATTGCTCACCCAGACTCTGATTATCCACGTGATCCGGACAAACAAAGTGCCTTTCATCCAAAGCCGCGCGAGCTGGCCACTGATTGTGACCTCAGGGGCGATCATACTAGTCGGGATGTGGTTGCCGTTTTCACCGATCGGAGTGTGGCTGGGTTTTGTTCCCCTGCCGCTCCTGTATTGGCCCCTGTTAGTGATAACCCTCCTACTATATGTCGTACTCACGCAGGTTGTGAAGATGTGGCTGGTGCGTAATCTATGGATTTGATGATTACTCCAAGACTGCGTGCCAAGCGACTCCACCTCGCCTATTATGCTGCACTGAATGACGAGAAGAGCAGCAAAGATTAATTAAGGTCGCAGCGGTGTCGAGGGCGGAGGGGGGAGAGGCGGTGCTAGCGTGTAGGCCGTGGGAAAGCCGGGAATCTGGTTACCCTTTGCGTACATGCACTGCTGATAGGCAATATCGTAGCGTCGTTGGATGGTCCACGAAGCTCCGTAGCCGGCATTGGCACCTATCGCACTACCTGTGAGCAGGCCGGTACCGGCACCCACAGCCGCGCCTGGCCCTGGATGGCCTACGGCCGCGCCGATCGCTCCGCCTGCCGCCGCCCCGAGAGCGGTGCCAGCAACAGCGCCGGTGACCGTGCTATTCTGCGTCGCTTGTTGCGGGGAAATCCCAACCTGTTGTTCTGCGTAACGCCGGCACAGAGCCTCTTCCCCTACGAAAAGATCGAAGGGCTTGCCCGGCGCGGGCATCACGGCAACGCTCGGGCCTAAGGGTAATTCAGCACAACCGGCGAGAAAGACTAAAGCGGAGACGAGAATGGCGTTGACTCTCATGGCGCAGCTCTTTTACCTGTAAGGAGGTGGTGGAGTCGGAGCGGAAGGCGCAGGAGGTGGGGTTGCCGGGACTGCCCTCCAACCGCTGGCGCACTCAGGAACATAAGGATAATAGCCCGCAGGGCGATCGCAATAATACCAGGTCTGGGGAAGGGATTGGGGTTGTGGGGGAGCGGGAGGAGCCTGGACAACTACGGGCGGAGTGTAGGGGTTCGGATAGGGATAGACTGGAGCCGGATACCAATACCATGCGGGACCCACAATCCACCACCAACCGATCCGACTCCCATGCCATCCGTGAAACCAGCGCCCGCCCCGCCAAACGACGATATCGTGCTCATGAAAATGTTCGATACCGCCGTGCCAAAAAGGTCCTGGTCTCGCCTGACCAGAAGCAGGGACTGCAGCCAACAAAACAAACGACAACAGAGCCAAAATTACTTTTTTCATTGTTGCATCTCCTTAGAGGATTTTTGCAACGGGCTCTTGACCGTCTCTGGGCCCGTCCAAGAAAGGCATCTAAGTGTTTGGACGGCTAAGCATTGAAAAAGGTTTACCGAGCATTGACTCATTTTGATTTCCTTCGTTTCTTGTAAATTCAAAAACAGCAATGATGATACCAACAAGCTCCCGATTTGGATGCGGCGTATCATTGACCGAGATGAAGGAAGTTCTGATTCACGACGACAAGATTTCTTTCCGCTCGAATACTCGTGAGGAAATGGAGATGGTCTCAATAATAAGGCTTCAGATGGCGACTAAGGAATCTCAAGGAACTTCAGTTGTACTTCTCTAGAAAAGGAACCGGTCTTGACTCAAAATAAAGATGCATCTCATTATTTGATTCTCCCCCAACACGGTGGAGATTCGCCAAACAATAAAGCCTCACTCGCTACACATTTGCGCCCCAGCCATTGCTCAGCAGACGGCTCATGGGATCGCCGACCATCTGATTTGTCAATACCAACCTTAGTTTGAAATACAAAAGCCGCATCCATTTGCCTGGTCTGAAAATTGCTCAATATCTTTATTGGAATATTTCACAAAGTTACGCGTCGCATGCGTCATCGACTCATGTTTGCCTTTTAAAAACAGGCGGTAAGATTATAACAATCGGCGAATCGTTTTTTAGCGGCCCTGCTTTTCATCAGCTGGTGGGGAGCGAATAGCAATGTGATCGCGGCGGAAAGCAATGCTGCGGGCGCGAAAGGTGTCCTTCTGAAGGAAGAGTACGTGCCAGGCAGTTATTGCCATCAGAAGCTTTCTGCGATACGGGGAGCAGCTTGGCCGGGGATTGTTCGGTGCTGAGCGCCGAAGAAACCATCGATTTCTATGGGCCATGCAACCAGGATCCTCTCGGAAAAGATCAATTGACTGCGCAAAGACTTGAAAACTCTGATCGGAAGTCTAAGTGATCAGAGTGTAGTTCTTTCCTCGGCCCGCACATAACCACCCGAAGGTCCTTTCTATCCTAGGTGGAGGCTTGCGTAAGGATGCGGTAGAAACGCGCCGATCAACCAAGCCACACTCGCTACACATTCTCGCCCCACCTTGTCCAAAGGGCGCTTCGCGAGATTGCGCACCGTCCAAGTAAAAGAGAAATGCTTGAACGTTGGCTCGCGAAATACAAATACTGCCTTCGCTTTCCTGGCTTAATAATTGCTCAAACCTTTTCTGAAGTGTTTTTCAAAACCTCTCCTGAAACCGGCGCCTCAACTCGTTGCGGCATCATATTAGCCGCCGGGGAAGGGAACCGGCTTCGCTCGTTCGTGAAAAAGTTACGCGGATACGCGCTTCCCAAACAGTATGTCAACTTCATCGGCCAGCGCTCCATGCTCGAGCATACTTTCTACAGAGCACAAAAAATGATCCCGGCAGAACGATTGTTCACCGTAGTGAGCCAGAGCCACCTGCGGCACCCGGATGTGGCCCGGCAGCTTTCAAGCCGGCCGATGGCCTCCGTCGTCGAACAACCCGACAACAGGGACACCGGTCCAGGTCTATTGCTGCCGCTTGCGCATCTGTACAAACGCTATCCTGATTCTACCGTGGTGGTTTTCCCGTCGGATCATTTCATTCTCGAGGAGGATCTATTTATGGTTTATGTCGACCAGGCCTTTCGCATCGTCGAGCAGGATCCCGCCAAGGTTGTGTTGCTAGGAATCAATCCAAGCGAAGCGGAGCCGGAATACGGTTATATCGTGCCGGGAAAAAAGCTTTACGGTCCGTCGGCGCCTGGCACCCATGAGGTTTCACAGTTTATTGAGAAGCCGGAGCGAGACGTCGCTCGAGATCTCGTTTCGTGCGGCGGATTATGGAATACCCTAGTGATGGTTTTTAAAGCCAAGACATTTCTCAACGCCGTTTCGAGAATTGCCCCGCTGCTTTACGGTTCCTTTGAGCGGATTTGGAGAGCGGTCGGAACACCGTCATTGGGAGATTTGGTGAAAGAAGTTTATCAGCGAATGTATCCGGTGAACCTTTCAAAGGGATTGCTTGAGCTTCTTCCGTTAGAACAGCCAGCAAGGCTATGCGTGTTGCACGTTCGGGGTATCCACTGGAGTGACTGGGGATCGGAGCAGCGCATCATCCATGTACTGGAAAACACCGGGTACGCGGGCCGTCTCAATGGAGTGGGTGAAAAAGCCCTGTTGTGGTGTGAAAGGAGATAGCGTCGATAACAACTACGCGGCAGCATTGTTGGCTGTGTACGAAAGAATTCCATGGGCCAGTTGAAAAGAATTGTTGTCGGTCATGACCTCAAGACTGGAGGGGAAACTGCCTTGAAATCGGCGGTGGTGCTGGCCGGACGTTGTAACGCTGCGCTCAGGCTGGTGCATGTGGTGGAACCCCACCATCTCTATCAAAGGATCTCGCATCCGATGGCTTCCAAGAACAATCTCGAAGAGATTGTGCAGCAG
>DASXTB010000464.1:0-6033 GCA_036505615.1 Acidobacteriota bacterium | reverse complement strand
CTCTTGACTGAGTTGGCCGAGGATTTAGCCCGCGAGCACGGGTGTCGGATTTCCGTCGTTGCAGGACTCCCCCTGGACCGCAAAAACCAGGTGCAACCTCTCCGCTGGCTCCCATTTCGAAGAGAGTCGCGAAATGGTGTGGAGATCTACCGCGCCGCAGGCACGACTTTCAGCACCAAAAGATTTGCGGGCCGAGCGGCCAACTACATCAGCTATTTCCTCTCCGCTTGCCTGGCGAGTTTTTGGATTCGCCGGCCGGATATTGTTGTGGCGCTCACAGATCCGCCCATCGTCGGCTTGGCGGCTTATCTGACCGCTCGGCGCTGTGGTGGCCGCTTTGTGTTCCTCTGCCAGGACATCTTCCCGGAAGTGGCGGCGCTCTTGGAGGATTTTCATAATGAGAGAGTCAATCGATGCTTAGACCGCGTCAACCGCTTCCTCATTAAGCGCGCCGACCGAGTGGTGGCTTTGGGAGACACAATGCGGGAAAGGCTGGTGATACGTAAAGGCGCCGAACCGGAGAAGGTCAGTGTCATCCATAATTGGGCCGACTGTCAGGGCATCGTTCCCGGGTCTAAAAAGAATTCGTTTTCAATCGCTTACCGTCTTTCAGAAAAGTTTGTAGTGATGCATTCGGGAAATATGGGTTTGTCCCAGAGCCTCGACACGGTTCTCGATGCTGCCGGCCGACTAAAACACATTCCCGATCTTGTTTTCGCATTAGTGGGAGACGGGTCGAAACGAGCGTCGCTGGAAGCCAAGACACAATCCCGGGGACTCACCAATGTGCGTTTCTTTCCTTACCAACCCAAGGACAGGCTGAAGGATTCTTTTGCCAGCGCCGACGTTTTTCTGATCTCACTGAAAAGGGGCTTGGCCGGGTATATCGTGCCGAGCAAGCTTTACGGTATTCTGGCCGCGGGCCGGCCTTACATAGCGGCTGTCGAGGACGCGACTGAGGTCGCGAGCATCACCAGAGAGTACGACTGCGGTCTGTTGGCTGAACTGGGCGATCCCGACGATCTTGCCCGGAAGATCCTCACGCTCTATTACGACCACACACTGGCTGAGCGTCTCGGGAGAAACGCACGCCGTGCAGCGCTGGAATTTGACCGATCAAAACAGATCCGCGCTTACTTTGATCTTTTCCATCAGCTGGGAACCTCTAATGCAATTCCGAGCCGCGCGCGTGAGCAAGCGGACCCGCGATCGATCAAATCGAAGACAGCGCGAGCCTTGCAGTTGGGAGTGTCCGCTTGCTTACGCGCGCGGCTCAGTATTCTTTCATACTCTCTGACGGTCGCGGCTCGGATTTTTTCACGCAAGCTGGCCGTTCCCGGCGTCGAAGTAGCATCTCCGGCACCACTTTTGAAGCGGCCGTTCGATGTATTGCTGTCGGGCATCGGGCTCGTTCTCTCTGCGCCGCTGTGGGGTCTTATCGCCCTGAGTATCAAGCTGGAAGATGGCGGGCCGGTGTTCTATGGGCAGAAGCGCGTGGGTGAAGGAGGGCAGCTTTTCCAGAGCTGGAAGTTTCGATCCATGATCCCGGATTCCGATCAGAAATTCGGACCGCTTCAGGCCGATGAGCGAGACACGCGAGTGACAAAAGTAGGGCGAATCTTACGAGCCACGGCCATGGATGAACTGCCGCAGCTCTGGAATATCTTTGTTGGGGATATGAGTTTTGTCGGCCCTCGCGCCCTGATGCCCCAGGAGATCGAGGTAAAGGGAACTCAGGATCCGGTTCCTCTGGAGAAGGTCCCCGGTTACGAGGCGCGACACCGCGTCAAACCCGGCCTGACCGGCGTTGCACAGGTTTTTGCGGCGCGTGATATCCCGCGCAGAGAAAAGTTCAGGTTGGATCTCCTCTACATAAAGAAACAAACGTTCTTACTCGATCTAAAGCTGATTGCCCTGTCCTTCTGGATCACCTTCCGCGGAAAGTGGGAGTATCGGGGCAGGAAGTTGTGAATAACTCAATATCGGGGCCAGCGAGCCCATTCCTTTGTGTCCTCCGTGTCCCTGCTGGTGAAGTTTTTTTGCACCACGATTGTAGGGGCGGCCCTGTGTGGCCGCCCGCTGCAACAGCTAACCGGTTGGCCCAAACAAATTGGCGAGCTCCTTCGGATTGAGTTTGGAACGGAGCCGCAAAAAACCTGCTGGGTTCTGCAGCGGGCGACCACACAGGGTCGCCCGTACAGACCAAATCAGATCTCTCACAGTTGGCTAAAGCTCGCGATGCCGAACCAATTCGTAGAACCGACAATCGAAAATCAATCATTAGGAGGACTCTTGAATGACAGCTTTAAATTTGCCTCGGCTTAAAAAGACTTCCACTTGAATGCAAAAGATCGACCGCCTAGGGTGGGCGGCCGGAAAGTCCTTCAGATCATACGGCGTTCGTGTGGGAATACGGGTTAACAATCCTGAGGTATTAGATCAACTTGAAAAATATTTTCCGCCCGGGTGGAAACCGGCGGTGTCGCCTGTTGTAGATCGGTTGTATTCCCTCAAGGTCGGCGGCTCCAGTTCTCGGCCGGGAGTTCGCTACTTTCACTTGCTGTACGGCAACGTAGTTCGACTAGCTCGAACGGCAGATATCGAGGAATTGTTCACCGTTTTCGAATCGGACTTGCAACTGTACGTCGCAGAAGTAACGCGTCACAGGTTGTTTGTACACGCAGGAGTTGTGGGCTGGAAAGGAGTAGCCATCCTTATTCCAGGCCTCAGCTTCAGCGGCAAAACGACGTTGGTTTCCGAGCTGGTCAGAGCCGGCGCAACATACTATTCGGATGAATATGCAGTGTTGGATCGCCACGGGCGCGTCCATCCTTATCCCAGGGCTTTGTTGATACGACAGAATGGCAATCAGAAATCATCCAAATGTCCGATTGAAAGGTTGGGCGGCGTCGCGGGGCGTAAACCTTTACCGGTTGGGCTGGTCGTTGTCAGTCACTACCGCGCAGGATCCCGGTGGCGGCCCCGCCAGCTCCCTGAGGGACGAGGAGTGCTGGCACTGTTGGCGAACACGGTCTCGGCTCGGCGGCAACCGAAGACTGCACTTTCCACACTAGAGCATGTAGCTTCGCGTGCGCCTGTCCTCAAGGGCGCACGTGGCGAGGCAAAAGAAGTGGTCGATTCAATTCTGCACAAGGCGAATGGTGGTCGACCATTGATATCACAAGGGGGTTCGGTTCATTCTAAGACCAACTCCCCAAAATAATCATCAAAAACCAGGAGGTGTTTATGAAGAAACTAGGGCGAGTGAGACCACAGGCACGAACAGATGACCTGATAGTTCGAGAACTATCGGAGGAAGTACTGGTGTATGACCTAACTCGAAACAAAGCTCACAGCCTGAATAAGACGGCCGCTCTAATTTGGGGATTTTGCGATGGTCGATCGACGGTTCCGCAAATTTCCAGGCTCGCCCAAGAACAGTCAGCAACGCCGGTGAATGATCAAGTCGTGTGGCTTGCGTTGGAGCAACTAGGGAAATCTCACCTGCTCCGAAATCGAATTATCCGGCCAGTGGGGGAGCCGCAGATTACACGCCGAGATCTGGTGCGTTTAGGTCTAGCTGCCGCGGCCGTGCCGGTAGTTTTTTCGATTGTGGCGCCTTTAGCAGTCCAGGCTGCCACCTGTGTAATGAATGCACCAAACTGTCTACCAAATAATACTAACTGCACTACGAGCTCACAGTGCTGCCAGTGTTGTTGCCACCAGACTGGAAGTGGAAACCCCCCGAAGTGTACCGGTATTAGTACGGGGACCTGCCTCTGAAGAAGGCGATGAGATGTATCGAAGAACGAGTGAAGCCAACTAGATAAAAAATTTTGATGTCACATGATTGCCGGCACTCACGCACTGAAATCCCTCGCTAATCTTGTGGCTGTGATTTTGGCCGGCACTTGGCGTGGTTGTCCACCACGAAACTACATTTCCGCTGACGAACTGGTCAAAGTTAACCGTTTACTTCTCGCATCGGGGGCAGCAGCCCTCGGATGGTGGAAAATTCGCTATTCGAAGTTGAGAAAATCTCCAGCCGCTTTAGAACTTCAGGAGCAATACCGAGCCCAGACTCTTCAATCCGCCCTGGATGAGCGCCAAATCGAAAGGCTCTTTAACCTACTTCGTCGGGCTGGCGTGGAACCACTGCTGATCAAAGGATGGGCGCTAGCGCGACTGTATCCGGAGTCGGGCCTGCGACCCTGTGGAGATGTTGACCTGTATGTGGAGGCAGACCAATTGGCGTCTGCCCGCGCTGCATTGAACAGCTCAGAAGGCAAGCAGTACAGTGCGGATTTGCATCAAGAATTGCAAGAGCTGGATGACCGAGCCATCGATGATTTGTATGCGCGTTCGCAAATTGTGAGGCTCGGCCAAACAGACGTTCGGATATTAAGCGCTGAGGACCTGCTCCGCCTTCAATGTATTCATTTTCTGCGCCATGGCGCCTGGCGGCCATTGTGGCTGTGCGATATCGCTGCAGCCCTCGAGGCGCGCCCCGCAAACTTCGATTGGGATTATTGTCTCGGTGGAAATTGCCGGCGAGCGGACTGGGTGGCCTGCTCTGTCGGCCTGGCGCACCAATTGCTGGGGGCGCATGTGGAGGATACCCCGGTAGCAGCGAGGGCCAAGAATTTGCCACGCTGGCTTATTCCTAATGTGCTGAAGCAGTGGGAGACCCCATACACCGGCAATCAAGCGCCCATGAGACATAGGGCGCCCATGGCAACCTACCTGAACCACCCCGCTGGTGTGTGGAAAGACATCCGCAACCGCTGGCCCAACCCGATCGAAGCAACTATCAGTGTAAACGGTCCGTTGAATGAATTGCCCAGGCTCCCTTTCCAAATTGGCGCCTTGATTTCACGAACAAGAAAATTTTTATCAAAACTGCCGGCCCAATTGTCCGAGTCAAAATCAGAACCGCCAACATCAGAACGTGTGAAGAAATTGATTTCGTCTGTACGGGCGACCCTGTGTGGTCGCCCGTTCTCCAATAAGGGCCACAGGTCCGGGCGGCCACGCAGGGCCGCCCCTACAATGAAATTGATTTTTTCATACATTCTCAAGGAGCGCGGGGAAAATCCAACGAAGGGCGCTGCAACCCCACAACATACTGATCGAAAACTCTGTGATGAGAATACGTCTTATCAATAACTGGATAAGCCTAGCCCTCATCGCAGCCATTGCCTGGGCGACATTTCGCATGGGGGCTGTAATGCAGATCGATTTCTTTCCGGTATTTGCGGCCCTAGCCTGTGTTTTTGTCTGGAGCGCAGTCACAGGCCAGCGCGTCGGATTGCTGGGCTGGATTCTGCTGCTACCACTTGCGCCAATGCTGATCAGCGGCTCCACTCCCGACTCATTACTTCTGCATATCGCTTTCTGGATTGCCGTGGTGCTTGCCATCCATCAGGTAAGGCATGATGACACGGGACGCCACAACACATTGCTTTACGGCTTAATGACTGTCGGTCTGTTGGAAGCTCTCTTTGGATTGTCGCAATCATTAATTCACCACAGCCAATTTATGCCGGCGTCGCTCGAATTTCGCTCAGGCACCTTTTACAACCGCAATTACTTTGCCGGGATGCTGGATATGATTGCGCCCATCTTCGTCTCAATCGGTCTGAGCAAGATGTACCATCCCCGTCCCCGAAAAATAATGCAGTCTTCCGGACGCCTCCATCACCGCTCTAGCCGCCGGCAGGGAAGCTTTGCACGCATATCCTCGACCTCCGATCGCTTCGCCCTGGCGTGGTTGTTCCTCATGGGAGGCGCGGTAATTTTCCTCGCAATCTTGTTTTCTCTGTCACGAGGAGGAATCATCGCCTGTGCAGCGGGGACCATGGGCACAATTCTGTTGCTGGTCTTCTGTGAGCGGCAAAAGCAGTGGTCGAATAATTTCGTGCAAGTTCTGGCTGTTTGTTTTGTGGCTGCAGTGCTGGCAGGAGCCTTATGGATCGGTCTGAATCCGGTCATTGAGAGGTATCAGCAGACACCCGTGCAACAGGAAGGGCGTTT
>DASXTB010000463.1:0-6006 GCA_036505615.1 Acidobacteriota bacterium | reverse complement strand
CGCGGCTCCCCTCTCGGCGGCCTTGATTTGCTGCTGGAGCAAAATCTAAAACTACTTAAGGAAAATCACATTTATTTCTCTTCAGGCCTCAATGAGGAGTTGGGAGCCACTGCAGTCTTCGGTAGCCAAATGGCGGGGCTCTATCCCGGGGCTAAACACGATGGAGTCCTGGGGATGTGGTATGGCAAGAGCCCAGGAGTAGACCGCTCCGGTGATGTGTTCAAGCACGCGAACTTCGCTGGGGTGGGCAAGAACGGCGGAGTGCTCGCTATAGCAGGTGATGATCACTCGTGCAAGAGTTCCACCCTTCCTAGCCATAGTGAAGTCGCTTTCTTCGATGCCAATTTCCCCATCCTATACCCAGGCAATGTCCAAGAGATTCTCGACTTTGGATTGTATGGCTTCGCGCTGTCTCGTTACTGCGGGCTTTGGGTTGCCTTCAAAATAGCAACTAATGTCGCAGACGAAGTGGCGACGGTCGAGGTCTCCCCTGAGAGAAGGCGGTCGAGAACGCCGGCTTTCGAGGTGGAGGGACGGCCGTTTTCCCATGCGATGAACCTAACTCTACTGGCGCCCCAAAGTGTGGAGATGGAACGTACCCTACACTATCACCGTTTGGAGGCAGCTCGCCAATATGCCTACTGTAACGGTCTGAACCAGATGGTGGTCCCAACGCGAAACGCTTGGTTAGGAATCCTCACCGCTGGCAAAAGCTACTACGACGTCCGGCAGGCAATCCGCGACCTGGGTCTGGAAGAAGATCTCCAGCGGCTGGGTATCCGCATCCTGAAACTGGGGATGATTTACCCATTGGAGCCAGGCGTCGTGCGGGAGTTCGCACAAGGGTTGGAGGAGATTCTAGTCGTCGAGGAGAAGCGCAGTTTTGTCGAACTGTTCGCTCGGGACATTCTATATAGCGCCACTGACCACCCTGTGATCGTGGGGAAATTCGATGAGGAGGGGCATCCGCTATTACCCATTCATGGTGAGTTCGATGCAGATCTGGTTGCTCAGGTCATCGCAAAGCGTCTCCAACGGAAGCACAGGCCGGATTCCGTCGCGGCGCATGTTGCCCGCCTCTTAGCGCTAAAGGCGCGTGAGTCAGAGTTTACGCTTGCCAGGCCGGCCTACTTCTGCAGTGGCTGCCCTCACAACCGTTCCACCGTGGCCCCTGAGGGCTCGATCGCCGCTGGTGGTATCGGTTGCCACGGAATGGTGCTTTGGATGCAGCGCGACACGTACGGCATTGCTCAGATGGGTGGCGAAGGTGCGCAGTGGATCGGAATGGCGCCTTTCACGGAGACACCGCATATCTTCCAGAATATTGGGGACGGTACGTTCTTCCACTCGGGGAGTATGGCCCTGAATGCCGCCATTGCCTCCGGAGTCAGCATTACTTATAAGATTCTTTACAACTCCGCGGTGGCGATGACTGGCGGCCAGCAGGCGGCTGGCATGATCTCCGTGCCTGAGCTGACCCGTAAGCTTGAAGCCGAGGGAGTGCGGAAAACTATCGTTCTCGCCGAGGATCCAACAAAGTATCGCAAAGCGCAGTTCGCAAAGAATGTTGTCCTATGGGACCGGGAAAGGCTGGACGAGGCGCAACGGGAGCTGCGGCAGATCCCGGGTACCACCGTACTAATCTTCGACCAAGAATGCGCGGCTGAGAAGAGGCGCCGTCGGAAGCGGGGCAAGCTCGCTGAACCCTCCTTGCGTGTGGTGATCAACGAGGCTGTTTGCGAGGGATGTGGAGACTGTGGGGAGAAGTCCAATTGCCTCTCGGTCCGACCGGTGGAGACCGAGTTCGGCCGGAAAACTCAGATCCATCAATCCTCCTGCAACGCGGACTACTCCTGCCTCAAAGGGGACTGTCCCTCATTCATCACCGTGAATGTATCGAGCGAGCCGAGTCGAGTGACTGAACTCGCCCCTCCGGATGTGAAGATAGCCTTGGAAGATCCGCTATACAAGGCCTCCTGCGCCGATGTTTACGTCATTTACATGACGGGAATCGGTGGGACTGGCGTGGTGACGGTGAACGCCCTTCTTGGCACGGCCGCGTTGCTAGAAGGAAAGCACGTGCTCGCTCTTGACCAGACCGGTCTATCTCAAAAGGGTGGCCCGGTAGCCTCAAGCCTCAAGATTTCCGATACTCAGTCTTTCATATCAAATAAGGTAGGCACCGGCGAGGCAGACCTCTATCTAGGCTTCGACATATTAGTGGCAACGTTGCCCACAAACATCGGCAAGATAAGCCCCAATAAAACGCGTGCCGTGGTTAGTACAAGCCAGGTCCCAACCGGTGAGATGGTGAGGGATAAGAACATCGAATTTCCTTCGGTTCCCGGCCTGCTCCAGACCATCGACCGCTGGACTGGGAGCGAAGCGAACATTTACTTTGACGCCGAAGAACTCGCAGAGAGGCTCTTCGGGGATCACATGCCAGCAAACCTAATCCTGGTAGGCGCGGCGTATCAGGCAGGTGCCGTTCCGCTTCAGGCCGAATCCATCGAGGAGGCGATCCGCCTCAACAGAGTAGCGGTGGAGATGAATCTTCAAGCGTTCCGCTGGGGGCGGGCTTACTTTCAGGACCATATGTACGTCGAGCGCCAGCTCAAGATAGGTGCCATGCCGAACGACGTTGGTTCGTTCGTTAACAACGAACTGCACGCGCGCATGCCGAATAAGGTTGCAGTCGCGCAGAAACTCCTGGACGCTTCGGGATTCGAGGGGGCAATCCGCAGGCTGGTTGGGATCCGCGTCGCGGAGCTGATCCTGTACCAAAACGACTCCTATGCCACCCAATACGTCGAGTTTATCAGGACAGTTGTCACCGCCGAGCGGGAACATACGACGGGGCGCACCCAGCTCGGAGAAACGGTGGCATGCTGCCTTTTCAAGCTGATGGCGTATAAAGATGAATACGAAGTTGCCCGTCTTCTACTCAAGGGCGACTTCTTCAAGCGGATACGCGCGCAGTTCGGCGAAGACTGCCAGTTTGCCTTCAATCTTCATCCCCCAATCCTGCGAGCCCTGGGACTCAAACGCAAACTTCGGCTGGGCGCTTGGTTTACTCCCATACTCAAACTCCTCCGATCGCTGCGAAGCGTCCGGGGAACGCCGCTCGATATTTTTGGTTTCGCGAAAGTCCGCAGGATAGAGCGTGAACTGATCGTCGAGTACCGGAGCCTGATCGAATCCCTGTTACCCTACCTGAATGATGACAACCATAAGCTGGCTGTACAGATTGCGGAGCTCCCGGAACAGATCCGCGGCTACGAAGACATCAAGCTGGCCGCAGTTGCGGAATTCCGACAAAGAGCCAACGAGTTGTACGGGCAATTCCTGTCGCTGGAGCCGCGCGGTCGGCCTGAAACCACACCGGCGTCAGCGATCAGCGACGGGCTATGACCCACCCGCCAGTGTCTCATCGATACTGGAACTGCGCCTTAGGTGGACATCACTCTCGGCATAAGAATCGCTGGCGGCTGACCGATACAAACCTCATGAAAGGACACAGAACAGAATGCGCGTAGTGGCTCTGGAATATGGCGACGATACACAGGAGTTTGGAGTTCCCGATGACGCCACCATCATAGAGGGTGTCCCCGCCGACCAGGTCCACCAGCCTCTTGAAGATCCAGTCTCCGCACTGCACGAAGGCTTGGCTCAACCGCTCGGAATAGAACCACTCGAGCAACCTACCAGGAAATGCAGTCGAAGGGAATCAAGTTCTTGTCGAGTCCGGTGACCATTTCCAAGGATCACCCGCACTTTGCCGGAGTTCGCTTTTGCTATTTTCGAGGACCCGATCGCGAAGTAATTGAAATCCTGCAGAGCTAAATAAAGAGATGGGTACAAAAATCCTTCAATTTGAAGGTCGAGACTTCGTCCGTGGGTAGCTCCCACCCGTGTCCCAAAATCGGTCATGATGCATCCTATGGTAAGACCTGGGGTCCCATTTGCTATAAAGGGCGGGCAGATTTGCTACCGACCACCGAGCAGATGGCGTTGACGGGAGAACCAAATAGTTTTAGTATCGATAGCGATATGGCCTCCAGCCGTCAAAAGCAGCTTCCGCCCATTAAGAACGGCCCTATTCGGGCTCAGGCTATGAACAGCATTCGGGAGGCCATTTTCTCTGGAAAGTTCCGTCCCGGTGACGACTTACGTGAATTACACCTTGCCAGCGAGCTTCAAGTGAGTCAAGCCACAGTCCGCGAAGCCCTGCTCCAGTTGGAACACACGGGCCTGGTGGTTAGAAAGCAAAACAAGGGCACGAGTGTCACAAAGTTTTCAAACGAGGAAATGTGTGAGCGTGTTTCGATTCGCATAGCGTTGGAGTCTATGGCGGCGGTACAGGCCTCAAGGCGGATGAGCACAGATGATTTTGCCGAACTGGTACGGCGCTCGAAAAAGATTTCAGAGGCTGTATCAAAAGACGCCATCGTGGAGCAGTCAGAAGCTGATCTAAATTTTCACCGTTTCATTTGGCAATGTTCGAGGAATGAGACGCTATATCGCATTCTGGATCAACTAACCGCCCCCTTGTTCGCATTCACGAGTATCCAGCGCATCAGCTATCTGAAGGGAACGGGGGATAAGAAACTCCGGGATACAGTTCCCAATCATGAACCGATTGTGGCTGCCTTAAGAAGCGGTGATGCCTTGCGTATAATGGAAACAGTCCAGAGCCATCTACTCACTGCCTATCCACCGTTTTTAGATGCTGCCTTGGAGCGCTTTCAAGTCCTGGCTGTTGTTTTGAAGTCGAATCGGACCCATTCAGTTCCTCTCACGGCCGAGGTGAGCAAAGATCCGGATGGACCGCAAGCCCCAATAATTTAGTTTAATTTCCCGATAACTCCTTCGTGCTCTGTAGATTGGCTAAATCGCTAACACGAAGGTTCGTGCCGTTCCTGTGCTGACGCGAGAACTAGCGAGCGACCTCATACCGATGAGATGTACTGATCGATTAACTGATAGACGATTTGGTCGTTTCTTTTTTTGAAGCAAACCAAGTTCGGAATGCCTTCTCGGCAACAGTCCGATCGGTTTCGAAATATGATGGATTTTTGCGTCGATTGACTACGCCTTTTTTCGATGACGGCATGCGTAAATGCGAATCTTATCTTCAGATTTTGAGCAAAGCATCCTGGAGCCACGAGCACGGCCGCAATGTGGAGCATATCTGCCAGGAGGACATCGACTTTGCGCGCCTCTACAGTTATGCCTTCCGCACTCAAACCATCGGGGCTTTCCACTCCACAGCAGTATTGTTACTTGAATCGATTGCAGCGAATGCGTCGTCTTTGTCGGATCGGTATCGGGTGCTTGAGTATTTGGGTCAGTTGCGTGATCGGGCGATGGACCCAGTCCCAACGGACTTTCGCGCCGTCGTCTCGACGTTTTATTACTATCACCGGTGGACCGAGGCCGCGGTCGAAAGGCTAGAAAGTGTTTGCAGTTCGGACAGGAATCCGGAGCTCGAACGGATTAAAGACCGTTTTAAAACGAGCATCGAGAGGATCACCAGTTGCAATGGCATCTATACGAGTAGTGATGAAGTGGTGCCCGAACAAGCAACATTTCGGGTCCCAGGTTTAGGAATTGACATCGTTCCGCTTCTGTACGGCGACCACCACTCTTGGAACCTTGCTCATCTCAAACAATATAGTAATGGAGTACCGCCACATCGTCATCGTCTCGGCGCAGAGATACATCTGGGTTTTGTTCCTGTCGAAGGACGAACCATTCTAGGCCAGCACTGTACCGAAGTCCATGCAGGGTACGCGATGCCGGTTCCTCCGATGACGACGCACGGTTTCCAGAAGACGAGTGCTGACGAGCATCTTTTGCCGTACGTCTTCGGTTCGCTGTCGCTCGGTGGGTGGGGCGTCTTCTTCGATGTGGAACCTGTTAGCGCCAGGTCGTCTGAACTTATAGAGGTGCCCCTAGAGTCCGAGGAAATGAACAATAGCGTCTTACTCGATAAGAAGATTGCTT
>DASXTB010000462.1:0-4437 GCA_036505615.1 Acidobacteriota bacterium | reverse complement strand
CCTCGGCCGGTGCCATGAGAAAGGTCAGGCGGGTATCGGAAGATGAAGTCATTTCTGAGTTCCTGAAGAGCGAATTTTATCAACCTGAATTCGATCGCTATCGTGAGCAGTTTCGCGAAATCGTTACCCATCCAGACTTGAGCAACCCGGCAGAAAATGAACTACGTCGCGCGTTGTTGTACCGGCGTCGTGGCAGAATGTGGCGTGAACTCCCCGTTGATACGGAATGGTGGCAGGTAGAACTGCGCACCAGTGATCTGCCGCGCATACGCGTGTTCCCACGCAATCACTGGCGCAAACTCGCCAACGGGAATTTTTATTTGACGGAAATGGTGGATCACATTCGGGCTCGGGTAGGTTCGCATCCTTCGGACACATTTGTCGCCAAACTGCGATCGTTGAGCGACGAACTGGCCAGTGCACCGGAGCACGATAGTTCCGTGCTACTCATTGGATTGGATGAAGAGGGTCCTCTGACCATCATCGAAGGCAATCATCGAATGGCCGCTGCCAGTCTGGTTTCGCCGCAAGACATCCATCTGCGATTTCAATTCCTGTGCGGCTTTTCCCCGCGGATGATCGAATGCTGCTGGTACCAAACAGATCTCTCAACCTTATGGCGCTATGCCAGAAATTTCGTAGCTTACTTGTTTGAAGATCCCGACCTCGCGATTGAGCAGGCGTCGCAAACCCGTTTGTCATCCGACACCGGCGTAGGACTCTCCAGTTAATTCCCGTAGCGCCGGCGTCCCCGCCGGCTTTTGGACAGCTGATGATCACCTGGCGGAAACAGCCGGCGAGACGCCGGCGCTACCGATCTGCCGGCGTCAATGGTGTGGAGGGAACGACCTCAATGCTGCGCGCGACGTAGCGTGAGCCGTCAAACACGGCGGAAATCCCCACCTCGGATCCTTGCCGCACATCGCGGAGTGCGCTCATGGGCAGCGCCTCCAGGTAGATGTCATAAGTCTTACTGTCAGGTTGATTGGCGATGGCAATCAGCCGGCGCGACAAATCGACATAAGTAACTTTGCCGAAGAATGAGAACGACGACCCCGGCTGGGCCAATACGTTAATCTCACTCACCGTGCGGTGATCACCGCCTTGGGCGCCAAAAGTGAGCGAAACCAGTGAGCCCGGCTTCAGATCTGCAACCGAGCGAGTCTCTTTCTCCTGCCGCACTACTGTGGTGGGTGCAACATGAAATTTATTAGGCTGCGCCGAAAGTTCATCCCTGAGAGTAAGAGTTCCGTCCTGCGGATCGTAGCTCATGACCTGGCCGCGCGCATCTCCTGCCGGGGCTTGGGTTTCGATCCAGATTGTCTTAGCAAATATTTTAGTTCCGTCGAGCATGGTGTCCACGTACACACGCTGACCAGGTTTCAGTTCCCGCTGATTGGACGTCTGACCATCGCGAAAAAAGCGCGTGCGTACGTCGAATCCCATACGCATTTTCTGTTTACTGCCGAAGGTTTGCACTGTGACTTGGTTCTGAATGGGATCCAGTTTCGCCACCGTGCCCCCGATCAAAGACACTTTCTTCTTGGGCAATGTCGGCAGATCCAACAACGGGTCATGCGACGCGGGCGCGGTGGTAGCTGGCGCGGTCTTCGCCGCTTCATTGGAGTTCGACGGAATCGGCGCTGGTTGAGACTGGGCGTTCATCGAAGCGCCAAGCGCCAGTAGCATGGAGAGTTGCAGGAGCCGAGACATAAGTTTCCGCTCCTTTGGATGCAGCTCACCTCGAAAGAGTGGCCAAAGTCGCTGAAAATAAGGAGAATGCCGGGGAAACGCGAACTGCGGAATGGGCATCAAAAAGCACGAATCGAGAGGTTCGGAGACTTTCAGGACTCATGACACGTAAGAGTTTTCAAGCATTCCTATTGCTGATTGCCAGTCTCTCGCCCGCGTGGGCCGGCGATCTGCGCATTACGTTGCCTAAGCGAAGCAAGCCTACTCCGGTGCAGCAACTCAATCGCGACGGAGTGAAGGCAATCGAAAAACACAACTTCGATAAAGCCGAAAAACTTTTCTATAAAGCTTATCTTTTGGATCCCAACGACCCTTTCACTTTAAATAATTTGGGCTACATTTCCGAGCTCCAGGGAAAAGTGGAGCGTGCCCAACGCTACTACCAATTGGCGTCAAGGCAGGATTCGGAAACAACAATCGATCAGGCCAGCGTTCCTGAACTAAAGGGAAAACAACTCACCGAGATCACAGGTTCTTTCGGCAACCGCGAACTGAGAATCAATCGCGGCAATGTTGAGGCCATGAGTCTTCTCTCCCAGGGCAGAACCCAGGAAGCAGCGGAAGTTCTTCAGCGGACTCTGGCAGTGGATCCGCGCAACGCTTTCACACTGAACAATCTCGGGTTCACCATGGAAGCGGAAGGCGAGCTGGAATCGGCTTTCCGTTATTACAGTCAGGCCGCGAATGTGCACTCTTCCGATCCAGTTATCGTTACGCTCGATCCGCACTGGCGTGGTAAGCCGATCAGTGAAATTGCGGCGAATAATGCTAAGGCAGTTCGCCGGCGGCTCGAAACCGAACAGACGACTGAAGACAGAGTCGCACGCTTGAATCTGCAGGGAGTGTCCGCGCTCAACCGAAACGATTCGCAGGCTGCCCGCCGTTATTTTGAGCAGGCCTATAAGCTTGATCGTAGGAACGCCTTTACGCTAAACAACATGGGCTACGTTGCGGAAATGGACGGCGACCACGAAACCGCTGATCAATTTTATGCCGCGGCCAGGGAAGCCAGGGAGGCAAGTGCACGCGTGACCCTGGCGAATCGTCATGAGATGCAGGGCTTGCCCCTCGGCCAAGTTGCTCGTAGCAACGATGAAGGTGCGCAGGCGAATCTGCAAGCCACACAGGAAGCTCGCCGCCGCGAAGGTGGACCGATTCAGCTCAAACGCCGCGACAATTCTCCGGTAGCGGAACCAGAATCCGCCGCGCCCACGCAATCGAACCCGGCACGCCCGGCCGAGACGGTGCAGACCCCAGCGCCGCAAAGTCAGCTGCCGCAGAGTCAAGTGCCACAGGACCAAGCTCCGCAGAATGAACCTCTCGCTACCCCTCCACCACAGCGATAACCAAACCGAGATCCGTCGATAAAGGGCTGTGCGGTATTAAGAACAGGTCACAAGTTAGGGTGGGGCTTGCTCTTTTTTCTCCTAAGGTCTATTGTTTCTTCCCGCAAGGCAATCTTTTCCAGTCAAGGGGGATGTGACATGTTGAAAAAGCTGTTTTTCGCGACTGTACTTGCCTTTTCCCTGTCAATGTTGGTGTTTTCGCAAGAGCAACAGGGCGGCATGGAGATGAAAGGGACGCCGGCCAAGACCAAGGCCGCAAAACAGAGCCGCTTGGAGGGTATTGTCATTAGGAGCAATAAGGACAAATCTGAGCTGACGGTTCGTTCGCTAGGAACCAATGTCGAGAAGACGGTTCAGTACGACAGCTCGACAAAATGGGCTAGTCAAGAGCACCACAGCAAGAAGGTCAACGATATCGATGCCAGTCAGGTCAACGACAATGACCGCGTGATCGTCTTAGGCACGTGGGACAAGGACGTGCTCCACGCCTCTTTGATTTCCAAGCGGCTCACCCCTCACTAGACCGGCGTCGTCCGATAGCGGTGAACATGCTCGGGTTGGGGTAGTGTCGCAGCCTTTGTGACCCCGCGAGGGATCGGTACGTCCGTTGCACGTCGGGCTCGAGGATACTGAGGCGTACCTCGCTGCTCGCTACCGGGCGATCCGATCGATTTTCTTTGTTCCCTTGCGACCGGACGCGGTTTCGGAGTTGCTTTGCTGAATAAATGCGCGTATCGAGAATTCCAGCAGAACCTCAACCGTCCCGAAAAAATGCAACATGTCCGGGATCAGGTGATTAATCTCAATCCTATCGAAATTGTTTTGGACGCAATCCGCAACTGAGCTCTGCAGCAGCCGGGTTTCCCGAACCAGTAAAGGAACTGTGTAACTTTGTTTGTGGCGGCGTGCCCCGTGTCGGGCATAGGATTTCCGGTCCTCAGCAGTGATCTCCCGCCCGTGTACGACATCCGTAACCACATCCAATAGTAAGGGTACGCCGTACTTGCGCACCGAGTCTGTGATAGGAATGGCCGCTATTTCAGGATCGTGCTTCGCTGCTTGAAGCCAATGTTCGGTGATGGATTCCCGGTTTTCTCGGATTACCTGCGTGAGCCGCTGGCGGAGAATGCCTGGGGCAGGGCTTCGTTTTGCCAGCTTGGAGCGAATCTTTTCAACCAGCGCCTCCGTTTCAGTTGGTTTGATTAAGTAATCGTCTACCTCTTCATGGATGGCTTCTAAAGCACTCTCAAATGCAGGGTAGCCGGTGAGAACAAATCTGACAGCATCGGGCTGAGCGCTACGCATCGCGCTGATAACCGTAAAGCCATCGCCCGGATGA
>DASXTB010000461.1:0-6284 GCA_036505615.1 Acidobacteriota bacterium | reverse complement strand
GGGTACGCAGCAATTGAACTGCGCGGCATTCAAGGAGAAATGGACCTGACCAAACGCGCCGAACTGACTACCGGGCTTAGACAGAGCCTTCACGATCTTGACGCGCTTGATCTGCGCATCTCTGATCTGGGAGCGTCATGCCGTCTTCATGAACCGGATCAAGCAAAGCGCGCCGCTCAACTGGACGAAGGAAGGCGCTTCATCGATCTCGCACATAGGCTGAAGGCGCCATTCGTGCGAGTCTTCGGGGACAAATACGTTAAAGAGGAGCCGCGGCAGAAGACTGTCGAGAGGATCGTCGCCGGGCTGCAGGAGCTCAAGGCGCACGCCAGGAATTCAGGCGTAGAAGTCATTATCGAATCTCACGGCGACTTTACCGATTCGCAAAAACTGCTGGAGATACTGCGGGGAGCCGGAATCAACCTGCTCTGGGACGCTCATCACACAGTGGTGGAGGGCAAGGAAGATCCGGGATACACTGTGAAGCAGCTAGGTGCTTATATCCGTCACACTCATTTGAAGGACTCGAAGCCTGCCGGAAACGATGTGCGCTACGTGCTCACGGGTGAGGGCACCGTTCCGGTGCGGGAAATAGTGCGCGTGCTTGCTGCCAGCGGCTACCGCGGATACTATTGCTTCGAGTGGGAAAAGGTATGGCATCCGGAAATTGAGGAGCCGGAGATCGCAATTCCCCACTACGCCCGGGTTATGCGCCAATATCTGGCAGAAGCGGGAGTGGCGTAAAGCCACAGGAACCTAGGAGGAAACTTATGAGGAAAACCAGAATCAGCCGTCGTGAATTTATTGAAAAAACCACTCTGACAGCAGCCTCGGCGGCAGCCATTCCAGGAATTCTGTCGGAAGTGACCGCCATGGCGGCCGGCCAAATTCCTAGACGGGTATTGGGGCGTACGGAAGCGCGCGTCTCTATTCTCGCTTTTGGAGGAGGGAGCCGCTTTCTGATGTACAAGGATGAAGAAGAAGCGCTCCGTATCCTCAATCACGCCCTGGATCTTGGTATTAACTACGTTGACACGGCGATGGACTACGGCAAGGGGTTAAGCGAAAAACGCGTCGGCATGGTGATGGAAAAACGCCGCAAAGAAGTCTGGCTGGCGACCAAGATACCTTCAGAAGCACGCACCCGCGACACTGCTCTGCGAGAAGTAGAACAAAGTTTGAAACGGTTGCAGACCGACCACGTCGATTTGCTTCACCTCCATAGTTTGGGCGACGATGCCGACCTGGCGAAGATTGAGGCTGCTGATGGAGCCATCAAAGCTCTCTACGAACTTCGAGACCAGAAAGTAGCGCGGGCCATTGGCATGACCAGTCATACCGATGGCCGGGTCATGGCTAAGGCGATTGAGCATAATGATCTCGACTGCGTGCAGATGGCGATGAATCCTTCTCGGGCACTGCATTTTGAAGACGTTGCGCTTCCAGCCGCCAATAAGAAGAATCTCGGCGTGATCTGCATGAAAGTGACGGCACAGGAGAAGTTGATCGGCGGCGGTGCGGGCAAGGCCGAGGTACCAGCTCTGTTGCGCTACGCTTTGAGTCTTCCCGTCACCACTGCCGTGATTGGGATGCCGAGGCCGGAGTTTATTGAACAAAACGTGGCGCTGGTCCGCTCTTTTGAACCGATGACACCCCGAGACATGGACGATCTGCGAAAACAGGTGGCGCCTGCGCGCATTGCTCTGGAGCACTTCTTCCGGCATCATCTGGATGACCATCGGGCGTAAGTGGGGATTGTTCACACACATTCGCCCGCCGGCAAAGCCGGTGCCTTTTGCAGGCGAGGGCGCCGTTGGCGCGCCACAAAGCATCGGACTCCGAAAGTGTCGACTGGAGTTTGGATTTCGTAGAAACCGCTATGTGGGGATTGTGGCGCGCCGTAGACGCGCTCTGGAGTTTCTACATTTTGAGGAGAGAATTGGGTGTTCGCCAGCCCGCAAGGCGGGCGGCCAGCGTGTAGCCCCCGGCGCAGCGAAGCGGAGCCGGGGGTAAACTGTCGTTTCGCATGCGAGCCCGCAAGGCGGGCGACAGCGTCTAGCGTAACAGGTATTCCGGCTTGAAATCGATATGATGTGCCCGAAGAAGCGACCGAATTCTTCTTCAAAGGTCACTCGCTTATGCCGGATCTGCTGATTGGCGATATAGCGTCTTACCTTCTCCACCTGACTCTCACTGACAGTAAATGCGCTGTAGCGCCGCTGCCAGGCAAAGCCGCCGGCAAGTACATTTTCCGCACTGGCTGGCTTGCTATTTCGCGAAAGAATTTTCGGCTGTCGGCTGTCGCCCGCTCTGCGGGCTCTGCGTGCGAAACTACAGTTGGCCCCCGGCTCCGCTTCGCCGGGGGCTACACGCTGACCGCCCGCTTTGCGGGCTGACGCTGAAAGCGTCGCAGGACCTCAGGGCAACGGCACGCAGTTGAGCCGGGGTTTTGCAATCCCTCACTGCTGTTCTAGGAGCCACTTCACGAAAAGTTTGATCCCCTGCTCCAACGACACTTTTGGTTCAAAGCGAAGCAGGGCGCGCGCTTTCGAGATATCGGCGCAAGTGATTTCTATATCTCCACGCTGGGCAGGCAGTTCCTGCAGTTGCGCTGACATCCCTAATTCCTTCTCCAAAAGAGCGATCACCGACAATAAGTCGACCGCTCGGCTGTTTCCCAGGTTAAAAATTTCAAATCCGAAGTCTCCATCCAGTGCTGCAATGATGCCGGCAACGATGTCGTCGACATAAGTGTAATCTCGTTCCGTCTTCCCTTGTGCGTAAACGGGCAGCATTTTTCTTTGCAGAATCAGCCGGGCAAATTTGTGGATCGCCATTTCCGGACGCTGCCGCGGTCCGTACACCGTAAAAAAACGGAGGCAGCAAGCCTTCAAACCGAAGTTATGGTAGGAGGAATGGCAGAGCAGCTCGCCGGCCCGCTTGGTGACCGCGTATGGGGAGACCGGGGACGTTATTGGGTCGTCTTCATGGAACGGAATCTTGCTGTTGATGCCATAAACGGAAGAAGAAGATCCGAACACGAAATTTTGCACTCTGTGCCGGCGCGCCAGTTCGAGAAGGTTGATCGTGCCGGTAACGTTGACTTCGGAGTACAGGACGGGATTCTCGAGCGAGGGGCGCACGCCGGCGTAAGCCGCAAGATGCACGATCCTTTCCGGCATTACTTCGCGAAAGACCCTCGTCAAAGCCTGCTGGTCCCTGATGTCGTTTTCGTAAAATTCAAAGTTACGTTTGGAGCGGACGGCGTCGAGGTTGGCTTTCTTAATGGCTGGATCGTAAAAGGAGTTCAGATTGTCTATGATGGCAAGTTGATCCCCGCGTGCCAGCAATTTTTCCGCCAAATGGGACCCGATGAAACCTGCTCCTCCCGTAAGCAGTACCTTCACGCAGTCTCCATTTCATGCAGAGATTCATCCAGGTGCTCCTGCTTCTTGTAGAGCGAATACAGGATTCCCCCGGGAAGAGCGGTTAGCACCACTACCAGGTAGTACAGCAGCCCCAGAGAAATGCACGCCTCTCGGGACATTCCCACGGGGGAAAAGAACAAGTAAAACACCCCTTCACGCAGGCCGATGCCATTAATAGTCACTGGAAACATGGTAATAACATTTATCAGCGGAACGAAGATCAGGAAATAGATGAACGCGACTTGAGTGTGCAGGGCCAGCCCAACGAACCACACAATCAGGACCACTATGAACTGAACGCCGAATGAAATCAGCAGAGACTTGATCAAAGCGTCCGAGTTCTTGCTCAAAGTTTTCAGCCCATCGGCCACTGCGTCCAATCTTTCAACGGCTCGGGTCATTCCACGATTTCGCAGCACGCTGTCCAGCCAGCGGTGCAGGGATTCGCTGAAGATCACCACGTTTGCCAAAACAAAAACGCCGGTAAGTGCCGCCACGGTGGGAAAGATAGGAACTCCCTTAACCGAGACGGAGTGCACCGCGGCAAAGGTGGTGCCAATCACCAACAACGCGAGAAAACCAGCGCTGCGGTCAAGAATGGTGGAAGTAAGAGTGGTAGTAAATGGCTGTTTCCGGTCCCGCGCCAGATAAAAAGCCTTGAAGAAATCTCCACCCACCATGGATGGAAGAAACAGATTGAAGAAGCCGCCGATAAACGTGACTTTTACCAGTTTTCCAAAGGGTGCATCAATCTTGAAGTTGTGGAGAATTATTTTCCAGCGTTCCGTGCTCCAAAAGTATGAGGCATAATGCAACCCCAGCGCCACGGCGAACCAAAAGAAATTTGCGCGCTGCAAGATGGTGCGGAACTCATGCCAGTCAATTTTAGAATAGAGAAAGTAGAGCAGGATCGAGGTAACGCCGATCTTTGCCAGCAGGAAGGCACGATCTTTCATAAAGGCCAGTAAGGTAGCCGAGGCCATTACCAGTGTCAACTGCCGTTTGGGCTTGCGGCGCAGCGAATTGGAAAATACGATGTTTGCGTGCAGCAGCAACGCAATCTGATGTACGTGGGATGAGACACAGGGGATTAGAGCAGTGTTAAGCGTTGGTCTGACTGGTGGAATTGGCACAGGGAAGAGCCACACGCTGGCGGAATTCAGCCGTCTGGGGGCTTACACCATCGACGCTGATGAGTTAGCACACGAGGCCATCAAGAAGGGGAAGCCGGCCTATCATGAAGTGGTGCGCCAATTTGGCACTGACATACTTCAAGCCGACGGCCAGATCGACCGCAAGAAACTTGCCAGGATAGTCTTTGCGGACGAACAGAAATTGACGCAATTGAATGCCATCGTCCATCCGCGAGTGTTTGAGCTGGAAGAAAGCGAGTTGCGATCGTTGCAGTCGAAGAGACGAAGACGATCTTCCATTGTCATCACGGATGCGGCCCTGATGATTGAGACAGGCAGCTATAAACGCTATGACAAGATTATCGTCGTCGTTTGTGCTCCGGAACTTCAGTTTGCGCGGCTCATTGCCCGCGACGGCTTGAGCCCGGATGAGGCGGCGCTGCGGATCAGCAGGCAGATGCCGACCTCTGAAAAAGCGAAGTACGCTGATTATCTGATCGAGAATTCAGGCAAGTACGGTGATACCAGGAAGCAAGTTCGACAAGTGTACGCTAATCTCCTGGCCGATTACGAGCAGATGCGCGGACGGGAAGAGACAGAAGAAGAGACAGAATAAGGTGCTTTAGCAAGAGTTGTTAGCAGTTTGGTTGCGGCGCCAGAGTTGCTTCCGGTTCTCTGCAATGCTAACCGAAAAATTCCTTACGAGCCGCAAAGATTTGGTTTGCTTTAGACGCCGAAGGCGTTGAAGAGTATAGCCGGGGGCAGAGCGCGCTTTTGCGCGACGCCCCCGGTCGAGTTCCCCAATATCGACCTCCGCACCCTGTAAGGGTGCAACAAAATTTCAGATGATTCACCCGAGCCGTCTTCCCCCAAAAAAATACATCCGCGATTTGTGTCGCACCTCTTCAGGGTGCATACCCTTGATGGGTGTCGCAGATCTGGGGCGCCGCGCAAAAAGCGCGCTCTGTCCCCGGCTACACTCTATGACGCCTACGGCGTCTCCGTCTGCGGCTTGCGGCCGCTATTGCAATATTTGGTTGCGGCCCTGCCGCGCTGGGTAGCCTGTTGGTAACTTCTCATTTGTGAACAAAATCCTGGACCGATGAACAATGACTGATGACCGATGACCTTTTTGGTCGCGGCCTACGAGGAGGTTTTACATGGAGACTGTAACCTGCCCTCTGTGCGGCAAGCTGGGAGACCCTGACACTTTTCAGGTTCCATCGACGTTGAACAAGGACTTCGTGGCTCTGGTGAAACGGGATTTTCCAGAGTGGAAGGTTAGCACTCCGGTTTGTTCAGAGTGTTTTCAGAAGTATCATCGCCACTCGATGGCGTCCGAATGGTCTCGGTTTACGCGCTTTGAGCGTGACGTGGTGCGTCGAATCAGCCGGCGGCTGACGGCAGCAAGGAATACCAACGTTGCCTTTGACGAATCGCTGACCTTCGGACAGCGTATTGCCGACCGCGTGGCTCAGTTTGGAGGGAGTTGGACGTTCATCTTCATTTTTGCGGGATTTTTGTTCGTCTGGGTGGTTATAAATTCGATTCTCCTGATAAGGGGTCCGGGCGGGCCATTCGATCCATACCCGTATATTTTGCTGAATCTCTTTCTGTCAATGCTGGCGGCCATTCAGGCCCCGGTGATTATGATGAGCCAGAATCGGCAGGCGGTAAAGGATCGGCTCGACGCCAGCCACGATTACGAAGTGAACTTGAAGGC
>DASXTB010000460.1:0-7501 GCA_036505615.1 Acidobacteriota bacterium | reverse complement strand
GGTCGCTGTCATTCTTGCGCACCGTTGGAAGGAGTGGCCGGTTTACGGTAACTATGTCTTCCCCGTGGAAACGATTGCGCGGGTGGCAATCTGGTTCATGGTGTTTCTATCGCTGGTGTCGGCCATCGATTACTTTGCCGCTTTCTGGTCCAAGATTGATCGGCGGGTGGTGAAACGCCGGCGCCGCGCCTTCATCCTCAGCCGGCGGAGGAAGCGCGATGTCCCTGTCACCTGACCAGCGATCTTCCGGTCCGCGTATTACCTGCAAACCTGTCAATACTGAGCCTAATGAATACTCCCCGGAAGAGCGCAAGCTTCTGCTGAAGCTGGCTCACGAGGCCATTCTGACAAGTCTTGAACATCGGGAACTGTCGTTGAATCCTGTTCCTCCACATTTGGCGGAGCCGCGTGGAGCCTTTACCACACTTTATCTTCGAGGCGATCTACGAGGCTGCGTCGGTCATGTCTATCCCCTCGATTCTCTGTATCACACGGTAGCGGAGACGGCGCGGGCGGCGGCTTTTGAAGACACGCGTTTCTGGCCCATTACTCTGGACGAGGCGGCCGAACTGGAGATCTCTCTAAGCGTCTTGTCTCCGCTGCGGACGCTTCAGCCGGAACGCGTGGAAGTGGGAAGGCACGGACTGCTGGTAAGCCTGCACCAGCATCGTGGCTTGCTGCTGCCGCAAGTGCCCATTGAGCATGGATGGGATCGAATTACGTTCCTGGAGCAGACCTGTCGCAAGGCAGGTTTGCCGGCAGACGCATGGCGGGCAGGCGCGCAAATTGAGGTCTTTACCGCCGAAGTCTTTGGGGATCGCGACCGGGATTAGGCTGCATGTTGGCCAATCCGCAATGGGGGGTAGCCGACTGTTGCCGCCGCAAAAAACGAAAAGGGAGAAGTTGTTCACTTCTCCCGGATTACGAGTAATGCTGGTTATGCGGGAACTTATTGCTGGTCGAGTTCCACGTTGTCTCCGACATAGACATCTTCCAACGCGAATACGACCATTCCTGTGGCCGTAGTGTCGGTCGTGCTAAGGACTACGATTTCCCCTATCCCACGGCGCGGTAGATCAGCAACATGGATTGCGCGCCCTTTGGTGCGGGTCAGGAACTTGGGCTCGTAGGAGGGCGATTCTTTTTGCGTATCCTCTACGGCGGAAGCCTTGAAGGAAAGTGAGTCCACTGGATCTTTCAAATCCCTTTCGTAGGGACGCACGGCGCGGAGGTAGTCCCCCACTTTCAGTCCCTGGTTCGCGCCTACGTTCATGTAGACCTTCATTCCGGTTCCCACCTCGGAATCGAAATCCTTGGCCATTACGATGCGTCCGCTGAGCTTACCATTGGCGGGAGCAAAGCGGTCAAAGCGCACTGGAGGATGGAAAGAAATCGCTGTTTTTTCGGCAAAGGGCACCGCGATGTCGCCGGGAACGATCGGATCGCAGCTAAATTCTACGTGAGCGATCGCGCTCTTACTGCGCGTGTCAATGATACGAACGCGGCCCAGTTCAGCGTAAGGCTGCCCAGCTGCTTTAATGAGGGCCTGCTGGCCGGCGAACAATTCGTTCTTGTTGGGATTGCGCAGTTCTCGCAAGATGGTGTACTGCTGACCCGTCTGGTAGCCGCTTCCCGCCAGATAAATCATCTCGCCGTCAACGAATTTTGTGGTGTTTGGAGTGTGAAGTCCACCCGCCACAAAATTGGCATTTGGCACGCTCTGTTTGGTCAGGAAGCCGGCACAATAAATGTCAGCATTGGTCGGGGTCTGCACCCGTTCAATGGGAAAGCTGGCTGACGTGGGTAATGTCCCCTCTGGGGAGGGCTCGGCTGCCGAATTAGCCGGGGTGGAATCCGTTTGCTGTGCCTGGGCTGCCACGGCCAGCAACACCAACGACAGCAGTAGTACTGTTTTCTTCATTTTATCTCCCACTCAGAGCTGAAGCCCAGCGGTGCTTTGACCCCGCTAACTACAGCAAATAAAGACCTTCAGTCGGACACTAACAACAGAGCAAGGGTGGGTCAAGGTTACGAGGGTGTCATAAGAGATACACTAAAAAGTTTCGGTTGCCCTTGAAATTCATAATCCGTTGTTGCATCTGGAATTATGCGCCTGTAATATCGCGCCGACTCATTAGGGAATCATGAGCGCCGTTCCCCACAGCTATGTTTCTCGGCTTTTGCCTTTGCGGCTGCCACGCGTCTGCGTGGCTGTGACTGGCTCTGACGCCTCCGAAATCGTGGAAAAAGCTGAGGCCCTGGTTCGCGATAACACCTTTCTGGAGTTCAGGTTAGATTATCTTTCCCGCCCCGCCCTGGCGCTCCCTAAGATCAAGCGTTTCACCGAATATCACCCTCATGTAGTAGTGATCGCTACCTGCCGTAGGGTGGCCAATGGGGGCAGGTTTCGAGGCTCCATAGCTAGCCAGTTGGATCTGTTAGCCAAAGCTTCTGCCGCCGGATGCCAGTTAGTTGATATCGAACTGCAAAGTGCATCGCGTTTGAAACCCCAGCAGTTGCAACGCCTGCGATCAAGGGCCGCTTTGATCCTTTCCTATCATGATTATCGGGCAACCCGAAAACTGGAAGAGACGCTGGAAAAAATGGCTGCTATTCCGGCTGACTTCTACAAGATCGTGACCACCGCCACGACTCTGTATGACAACGTCGTGATGATGAAATTCCTGGAGAAGCAGAGCGACAAGCACTCCCTCATTGGTTTGTGCATGGGAGAGCAAGGCATTATTAGCCGAGTACTCGGAGTTCGCGCGGGGAGCGTGTTTACCTTTGCCGCACTGAGTCCGGACGAGAAGACGGCTCCAGGCCAAGTCACGGCTCAAGAGTTGCGCAGCACCTATCGTATCGAGCAGGTCGACGCAGCGACGCGGGTCTACGGAGTGGCGGGAGACCCGGTGACGCATTCGCTCTCGCCCGCCATTATGAATGCGGCCCTGCGGCGCGAAAACGTGAACGGGGTTTATGTGGCACTGCACGCCAAGACGTTGAAGGACCTGCTGGCCTGCGTGCGCGATATTCCCATCCACGGCCTCTCCATCACTATGCCTTACAAAGAGGCCATCCTCAAATATCTGGACAATATGGACTCGCATACCACGAAGATAGGAGCCTGCAACACAGTGGTACGAGCGCAGGATGGAAAGTTATACGGATTCAATACCGATGCTTCGGGAGTGATTCGCCCCCTGGAGCAGCGGATTACTATTGAGAACGCCAAGATTCTGGTTCTGGGCGCAGGCGGAGCCGCTCGAGCTGCAGTGTTCGGACTCAAGGAGCGCGGAGCTGAGGTTTACATCCTCAATCGAAGTATTGGTGCTGCACGAAAACTGGCTCACCGGGCGAGGGCGCGGACGGTCAAACGGGCAGACCTGAAGAAACTGACTTTCGACGTGATCATCAATGCCACTCCGGTGGGGATGGGGAATACTCGCGAGTCGCCATTGAATGAGAACGAGATTAACGCTCGATACCTCTTCGATATGATTTACGACCCTCCCGAGACTCGCCTGATGAAACTGGCAAAGGAGCGGGGAGCCCAAGTAATCCCGGGCATTGAGATGTTCGTGCATCAGGCGGCGCGTCAATTTGAGATTTGGACGGGGAAGCCGGCGCCCTGGGATGACATGCTGCGCGTAGTCACAGTCGCCTTGCAGGAGCGGGTGGCGGCGAAGAACGGAAGCAAGAGCAAAGTAAAGTGATCCAGATAGAGTTCAGACCTCTTGGATTTAGGGCGGAGCCGGGCCAGAGCGAAGCCCACCAGGCTATTCTTGAGCCCACCCCCGTCCTCCCGCAGCTATCCCGCGTCGCGATGCGTCTGCAACGAAAAAGTTGCATTTTTCGCATTCATAGCGGTAATATGCAACATGGACGCAGCAGCAGGCGTCCAGTCTAGTCGCAGCACTGCCCATTCTTCCAAGGTTCAAGAGCTTTAACCAACTGTCACCAATGCTTGGGGTGAAAAAGTCTCGCCTCGCACCAGGTTCGGAGAGAACTTTATGTCGTGGTACGCTTACTGCCTCACTGAACAACAGACCCTAAATGGCTCTCGCGCTCGCCGCCCTTTCCTCCTGGAAGGGATTCAAGGCGTGAACGGAGCCGCCGTGCTGAGTTATCCCAGCGGAGAATTCACCGTAATTGTCAGCGAGTACGATCGCGATGGTTCGCAGCTCGGGGAGAAGCATGTCCTGGAGCATGCGCGAGTAGTGAGTGTTTGCTTTCGTAGCGGCACTGTGCTTCCCTTCCGCTTCGGCACGATCTTCGATACTGACGAAGCTTTGCGACAGGCAGTACGCGCCAACCGCCGTACCTTTGGCCAAAGCGTTGCTCGGTTGAAGGGCAAAGCGGAAATGCACTTAAAAGTGCTGGTCCGCGATGGATCGTTGCGAGCCGCGATGCCGGATGTGGTCTTGCCCGATACGGTTGGGGGCGAGTATCTGGTGAAATTGCGCGAGAAGGCTTCGAAGGACCGCGAACGTCAGACCAAGGCGCGCGCGCTTTCCGTCCAGGTGCACAAGCTATTCAATCCGCTTGAGGAAGAAATCAGTTGCAAGCGGGTGGACTCGGATGGAATGCTGATCGACATTGCCCACTTGATTGATTCCAAGTCTGTGGAAAAGTATCAAAACCGCTATAGCAGTGCGGCTAAGCAATTGAAGAATTGCGAACTGCTGATCAGCGGACCATGGCCGCCGTATCACTTCCTTCCTGGAAAGCTGCGAACGGTAGCTGGCAACTCTTAAAAGAAGTGGTCAGTGGTCAGCGCTGCTCACAGATTACTGGCCACTGACTGTCAACACCCGTAGTTTCAGCTCCCACCTTCAGTCCCGGACGTCAGACCTTCCGATGCCGCGGCAGTGGCGTGCAGCGAATGTGCAGTAATGTGCATTGTTCCTTTTGTCTCACTTCGAAATCGACGTGAAGTTTGGTAGGTGGTTTCGAGGCAAGTGCCGATTTGCCAATCATTTGCCTTCAGCGCGGCGGGTCGCTACAACAATAAATGCTTTGGCTGCGCAAGTGCATCTTGACCAGGCACGAAAAGAGGCCGCCGCCGCATGACCTTCACTTTCCGCCACTGTTTTCGACATCTCCTGTTAAACCGTTCCGCCCTGCGGAGCGGTGACCTGAATCGCCTTTCCTGACCGTCCTACCTCCTAGCCTCTTTTGAATGGCGGCCCCAGAAATGGGGCCGCTTTTTTTAGGATCAGTGATCAGTGATCAGTGGCCAGTTGTGGCGTGGAGAAACTGACCTGCACGGTTGAGGACCCTGGACTCATAATCCGAATCCCCTCAGCTCTGGCCAACATCCATAGAACTTCATGCGCCTTCCAATCGCCGCATTGTTTCTCGTGGCCACTTTGGCCATCGCCCAAACTCAAAATGCAACTAAGTCGTCTTACGAAAAGGACGAGCCGACAAAACCCGCAAAGCAATATCCGCCACAGCTTGTAAACGACTTGATTGCTCTGCGAGAGGCCGCGCTGGAAGACGAGTATGCCTATCGTCAGGTAGCACACCTCACGGAAAATATCGGGCCACGGCCGTCGGGATCGCCACAGGCTCAGGCTGCAGTCGACTATGTGGCTGCGGAATTGCGAAAACTTGGACTCGAGGTTCGCCTGGAAGAGGCGCGGGTTCCGCACTGGAATCGCGGGATGGAAACTGCGGAACTGGTTGAATTCCCCGGACAGGCGTCAGCAACCAAACAGAAAATTGTGCTGACGGCATTGGGTGGGAGCACGCCAACTTCCGCGGAGGGGTTGACAGCTGACCTTGTAGTAGTGAACAGCTTTGATGAGTTAAGGGGTCTGGGACGGCAGAGAGTAGCGGGAAAGATTGTGTTGTTCAATACTCGGTTCGACAAAGAGAAGGCCGCGGCTGGTTTTGCTTCGGAGGCATATGGAGAGGCGGTGGTCTACCGCGCGAAAGGCGCAAAAGCGGCTGCGCTAATGGGCGCTGTAGCTTCTCTGGTCCGTTCGGTCGGAGGCGCGGATTACCGGCTGCCGCATACGGGCTGGGGCGAACCGGCAGGGATACCGGCGGGAGCAGTCACCAGCGAGGACGCTGATTTGATTTCCCACCTTGTGACCCAGGGCAATGTGCGCATGCATCTTGTATTGACTTCCGGAAATGGCCCCGACGTGTTGAGCTACAACGTAGTAGCGGACCTCAAAGGCTCTGAGCATCCGGAGCAAGTGATCATCGTCTCTGGACATTTGGACTCTTGGGATTTGGGGACGGGCGCGATCGACGATGCGGCTGGAGTCGCAGTAGCGATGGAAACCGCGGAACTGGTTCAACGACTGCATCTTCATCCTAAGCGGACAATTCGCGTGATTGCCTGGATGGACGAGGAAAATGGTGGACACGGGCACGATGCTTATGCCACCGCGCATAGAACCGAATTTCTCAACCACGTTGCGGCGATTGAAAGCGATTTTGGAGCGGCACATCCGTTGGGATTCGACGCCAAGATCAGCGCCAATGCTGTGCTGTGGCTTAAGCCCGCACAGGATATTCTGCGCAGCTTCGGTGCGAACCTGATCAAACTAACGAATGACAGTCCGGGAGCGGATATTGCGCCTCTGGTCCAGGCTGGGATTCCGGCATTCGGCATCATGCAGGATGGCCGAACTTATTTTAACTACCACCACACCGCCGCCGACACTCTGGACAAAATTGTTCCGCGAGAGTTGCGCGAAAACGCAGCGGCGATGGCGATAATGGGCTACGCGTTGGCTAACCTTCCCGAAACGCTGCCACGATAATCAGAGTCTCTGCTCGAAGATTTCCTCGATAATTGTTCAGGGAAAGGCTATGCGTCCTTTGTGGCAGTTGACGCATCTCAATTTGAGCGCATATCATTTTCGTTCGACTAAATGAGAAGAAAGATTCAGGAAGCGGCCCGGCCGCACGGTCATCATCCATGGATAAAAAGAAGTTGGAGTATTTCAGAAAGAGGCTGGAAGTGCGGCAGCAAGAGCTGCGCCGCACGGTCTCACGCACAGAACAGGACGGACGCACTGTCGACGAAGACTCGGCACAGGACATCGCGGATCGCGCTGCCAGTTCCTACACCAAAGAATTTCTTTTCCACCAGAGCAATAACGACCGCCAACTGCTAGCTATGGTCGAAAGTGCGCTGGACAGGATTCGCCAGGGAAGCTTCGGCGAATGCATCTCTTGCGGTAAAGAGATCAACGCGAAACGGCTGGAAGCAGTGCCGTGGACAAGGCATTGCATCGAGTGTCAGGAGAAGCTGGAGCAGGGCATACTGGAAGAGGCGCCGCGGTAGCGGCCGTTCAAGAGATGTGATCGGAATATGGTTCTTGACGAAGGTTCTCTGTTCACTGTACGATTTTGACTACCAGTTTGCTCTTCGGAGCAGACCTTGGATTTCATGAAGAGTGGCTGAGGGACGAGCCCAGAGAAGCCACGACAACCGGATCGGGAGGGAACTCCTGGTCGCCCGGTGTCAACTCTCGCC
>DASXTB010000459.1:0-20844 GCA_036505615.1 Acidobacteriota bacterium | reverse complement strand
CAAACTGTAAAGGATGTTATGGCACAGTACACCTGTGTGGTCGCCCGTTCTCCAATAAGGTCCGCCGCTCCGGGCGGCTACGCAGGGCCGCCCCTACGATCGAATTGATTTTTTCTCATCCCGGCCCCTGAAAGCCTGTTGCCTAAATCTGTTTGGCCGACCAGCCACGCCGGTTTGTAGGGGCGGTTCGTGAACCGCCCGTCGGAGCATGCAACTCTGCGGTGATTTTCACAGCTCTCTCACCACAGAGACGCAGAGTTCGCTGAGAATTCGCAGAGATTTCCGTAATATAATTTCGGTGATCTAATTCCACAGCGAGGTAATTTATGAGTCCTCTCTTCAGAAAATTTAGCGCAATCGCGTGCATCTCCCTCTCGACATTTGCGATCTTGGTATGGCGCGAGACGGCAAGAGTTTCGGCCGTTTCGCCGCCCACTCCACAGGGCGATAAGGAAAAGGTGCGCGAGGCGTTTCTTGCCGACGATGCCGGCGCTCCGGCTTTTCTTGCACTGGCTTCCTATCCGGAGCTCTTTGAGAATCGAGAAGTCAAAATGAAGCTTTTTCGCTCTTTCACATCAAGAGACCCCAACATTTTCAAGGCCGCCGTGGAATTGGGAATGAAAGCGCCCCAAATCGATAAAGATCCCATGCTGGGACGGCGATTTAATCTCACCTTCATGGGTCGCGATCCTCAGAAGAGGAAGGCCATCCTGGATCTGGCAGTGGCCAATGGTTACCTCAAAGACCTGCGCGTAATCGGCCTGCTAAGTGAAGCGCTGGTGGATCCCGATACAACTTTGGCGGACAGCGCACTTTCGATTGTGCGCAGCAATAAGTCACTTCAGGAATTGCCTGCGATTGACGAGGCGCTATCGCGGCGACCCGATAGACCCGGCGGCCCGCAGGTAAAATTACCTGACTATCAGTTCTTCAAGGAGAAGATGGAACCACTGTTTGTGACCCCAGGGAAGGATCAGCGGGCTTGCGTCAACTGCCATGAGACTCATCCAATCTTGAAACTGCTGCCGATCGATCCGAACCAGCCCGCCGAAGAGCAGGTCATGGCGCATTATCGCTCAGCGCTGCGTGTGGTCGACCTGCGCGATCCTGAACGGAGCCTTCTGGCTGTAAAACCGACCTATCCGAGTCCGCCGGAAGGGGCTGTTGCCGCCCCGAGTACGCACGAAGGAGGAATTCGCTGGGAAAAGGGATCTCCTTCTTACCAAACCGTTCTGGAATGGATTCGCACCGGCGCGGCCAAGTAGCTGGAGCGAGAGTCCGCTTGCCCTGAACACGTGGAAAAATCCATCTGATCGTACGCGCGGCCCTATGTGGCCGCCTGCCGCACCGGGTGACGGATTAGCCAAACAGATTTCACACTTCCCGCGGATGCACTTCGGAATGGAGCCGAGAAAAATCCACTTGGATTCTGCAGCGGGCGACCACGCAGGGTCTCCCCTACAGATTGAATCAATTTTTTTTTACAGCTCCCCCTAACGCACACGGCTCAGTTGGGGCAGAAACTCACCCAGCTGAGTCCGGGCTGGACGAGGTCTCGCGGGAAGCCCCTGTTTCACAGGGTGGGACCGTAGACACAAAAAGCAGCCCCGGGCGCGCATTAACATTTACAAATCCTTGATTCGTCGCTATAAATAATTTCGTCAAGCGATAACCACTCCCGGAGGTACGGCGGGAAAATGGACTCCATTCGAAGATTGGTTCTTCTTAAGCTGGCATTCCTGGCAGTCGTGTTGGCAGCTTTTTGTCTTCCTCTAATTAGCAACGCCAGAGCGCAATCCGATCTATTCAGCCCGGAGCAACGGAAGCACTGGGCATTTCAAAGAATTGTTCGTCCGGAAGTCCCGCCAGTGAAAAATACAAAGTGGGTTCGCAACCCCATCGACGCTTTCATTTTGGCCGAGATGAGGGCCCGCGGCGTTGAGCCGTCGCCACCGGCTGACAAGATAACGCTGTTGCGGCGCGCCAGCTTTGACCTGGTTGGCTTGCCGCCCACGATTGAAGAGGTGACTGCTTTCCTTGCCGATAAGTCTCCCAACGCGTTTGACAAAGTCGTGGAGCGGCTGCTTGCCTCTCCACATTACGGCGAGCGCTGGGCACGTCATTGGCTGGATCTGGCGCGTTACGCCGAGAGCGAAGGATTCAAAAGCGACGAGACTCGGCCCAACGTGTGGCGTTACCGTGATTATTTAATCAGGGCTTTCAACGAAGACAAACCTTACGACCGCTTCATTAAGGAACAAATCGCCGGCGATGAGTTGTGGCCTGAAGATTTTGAAGCCCGCATTGCTACCTCCTTCAATCGTCATTATCCCGATGAAAGCAACGCGCGAAACCTGATGCAGCGCCGCCAGGAGATTCTCAACGACATTACCGATACGGTTGGCTCTGTGTTCCTGGGGCTCACTTTCGGCTGTGCCCGCTGTCACGACCACAAATTCGATCCCATCCTGCAAGCCGATTACTACCGGCTGCAAGCCTTCTTTGCCCACGTGCGGGCGGCCGACGATATCGTGCTTGCGCCCGCTCATGTGGTGGAAGACTATCGTCAACGGCTGGCGGTCTGGGAAGAGAAGACCCGCAGCATCCGCGCAGAGATGGAAGCCATCGAGGCGCCCAAGCGGAAAGAGATCCTTGATGATTTTATTGTTAAATACCCGCCTGAGATTCGGGCTGCGATAGCCAAGCCGCCGTCTGAGCGCACGCCCATTGAGTGGCAGATGTACTACAAGGCAAAGCCCTATCTGGATCCGAAGTCGCATGCTTACGAGGCTCCCACCTCCACGGTTGTAAAAAGTTTGAAAGGCGAGTCAAAAAAGCGATGGGAAGAACTCAAGGCCGAACTGGACAAGTACAGGCCGCTTTATCCGGGAGAGCTCCCCATCGGCACTGGGATCGTGGATGCCGGCCGCCAGGCGCCGAAGACATTCATTCTTTTCGGTGGAGTTTACAACTCCCCCTATGAAGAGGTGCAGCCGGGATTCCTCACGCTGCTTGATTCCAATCCGGCAAAGATCACGCCTCCTGAGAGAGTTGAGTCGACGGGCCGCCGCACTGCTCTGGCCAATTGGCTGGTCGACCCGCAGAATCCCCTTACCTCGCGCGTGATCGTCAATCGGCTCTGGCACTATCACTTTGGGCAGGGGCTGGTGGGAACACCCAGCAACTTCGGCCTGGTCGGGGACCGTGCCACGCATCCAAAGCTTTTGGACTGGCTGGCCACAGAGTTCATGCGCCATGGCTGGAGCATCAAATATGTGCACCGGCTCATCGTGACTTCGAACGCCTACCGGCAGTCGTCCGGTTACAGGGAAGCAGCCGCCAAAATCGATCCGACGAACCGGCTTCTGTGGAGATTTCCCCGGAAGCGGCTTGAGGGCGAGGTAATACGCGACGCGGCGCTTTCTGTATCAGGCCTGTTGAACCCGAAGATGGGCGGTCCCAGCATATTCCCCGAGGTGCCCGCGGGCATGGAGAGCCGAGGCGGCTGGAAAGCCACCGCCGATCCAGCCGAGCGAAATCGGCGCAGTATTTACGTATTCGTGCGGCGCAACACGCGCTATCCTATGTTCGAAACTTTCGACATGCCCGACACGCACGAAAGCTGCCCACGCCGCAATGTCACCACCAGCCCGTTGCAGGCACTCACCATGCTCAACAACAAGCTGGCGCTGGAATGGGCCGAAAGCTTTGCCGGCCGTGTCCTCCAGAGAGCCGGCCGGGACCGGAATGCTCAGGTTGATTTAGCCTACCGTCTGGCTTACTCCCGCCCCCCGGACACGGCAGAAAGGGAAAGCGCTCTGAGTTTCTTCAGCCGCCATGGCGCCATTGTCGCGGAACGCGCCGCAGCGGGCGGCAAGCTGGCGATGCCCGCTTTTCAGACGCAGCCCTTATCGCCGGTGGAGAAGCAGCATTCGGCCGCTCTTGAGAAGCTCGATCCGGTAGAAGCGGCCACGCTGGTTGATTTCTGCCACATGCTGATTAACGCCAACGAGTTTGTGTATCGGAATTGATACAGAAGTCAGCAGGTCTACAGGTCAGCAGGTCGCGAATTGTGCAGCGAGGGACTTGGTGACCTGTGACTTGCTGACCTGCTGACGAAGGATGAGTCGAGTTATGAGAAGGAAACAGCCGCACATAATACCGACCAGTTCCCGGCGCGAGTTTCTGGAGCGCGCGGGTGCCGGTTTTGGCGCGATTGCGCTCAGTTATTTGCTGCAACAGGACGGGTTCATTCTAGATGCGGCACCAGGCGGGGAGCGGGTCTTGAACCCTCTGGCGCCAAAACCGCCGCATCATCCGCCAAGAGCCAAATCCGTCATCTGGCTCTTCATGGAGGGCGGGCCCAGCCATCTTGATCTGTTCGACCCAAAGCCTGCTTTGCAAAAACTTGCCGGCCAGCCCTTACCTCCGTCATTTGGGCGACCTATTACCGCCATGGGCACAGCCAATAACGAGCTCATGCCGTCACGGCGAACCTGGAAACAATATGGCAAAAGCGGAATCTGGGTCTCAGACTGGTATCCAAATATCGCCCAGCACGCCGATGAAATGGCGATTTTTCAGTCCTGCTGGGCCGACGGGCTGAACCATGTAGGATCGGTGTGCCAGATGAACACCGGCGATATTCTGGCGGGCCGGCCCGCGCTGGGCGCCTGGACCACCTACGGGCTTGGGACGGCTAATGACAATCTGCCGACGTTTGTCATTCTCACCGACGCGGGCGAAGTTGTCGGCGGACCAAAGAACTGGAGTTCCGGGTTTCTCCCCGCTGTCTATGAAGGGACGCTGTTCCGCAGCAATGGCACTCCGATTTTCGACCTGACGCCGCCCGACACTATCGGCGATAAGCAACAGCGCAGCAAACTGGATTTCCTGGCACAGCTTAACAAGCATTACTCGGCCGGCAAAACGGAAGACACGGAACTGGAAGCCAGACTCAATTCGTATGAGTTAGCCTACCGCATGCAGGCTGCCGCTCCCGAAGCCGTCGATTTGTCTAAAGAATCCGAGGCCACGCGCAAACTTTACGGCCTGGATGAAGACGCGACCAGAAAATTCGGCGCCAACTGCCTGCTGGCTCGAAGGCTGGTGGAGCGCGGCGTGCGCCTGGTGCAGCTCTACTGCGGAAGCGGCAGCGGCTGGGACGCGCACACCGACATTGAAGGGAATCACTCTAAGATGTGCAAGATCTCCGACAAGCCGATTGCAGGCCTTTTGACCGACCTGAAGTCGCGCGGGATGCTCGACAGCACGCTGGTGATCTGGGGTGGTGAGTTTGGCCGCACGCCATTTAACGAAAAAGGAAACGGCCGCGATCACAACCCTTGGGGCTTCAGCGTTTGGATGGCCGGTGGCGGAATCAAGGGTGGACAGGTGATTGGTACGACGGACGAACTAGGCCTGCGCGCCGTCGACAAGCGCTGCCATGTTCACGACATCCATGCCACGATCTTGTACCTGCTGGGCCTGAATCATCTCAACCTCACCTATCTGCACAACGGCCGGTTCGAAAGGCCGACGATCAACTCTGGGAAGATCATTAAGGAAGCGCTGGCGTAAAGAGTGATTGCGGATTTCGGATTTCGGATTGCGGATTGCTTCGGAGTGTTCAGACAGTCGTCGGCAATCGGCAATCCCATTGCCTCCGTTTGACGCCTTTCTTCAAAGGTTCAAAACAAACCGCTATCTGAGATGCAGTCCGCCGTCAGTGCTCTTTCCCAATCCGCAATTCGCAATCCGCAATGGTTCGGCCCATAAATATGGTATTATGTATTGCTGTATGAAAACCACGGTCGAGCTTCCCGATGAATTGTTGATTGAGGCGAAGAAGCGGGCGGCGGAGCTGCGCAAACCTCTGCGCGCTCTCATTGAGGAAGGCTTGAGAGCCCAGTTGCGTGTGTCCGGCAGTAAAAAGCGGGGCAAGCCAAAGAAAATCCGTTGGGTGACCGTAGATGGTGGGCTCCCGGCCGACCTCGATCTTTCTGATCGCGTCGCCATGCATGAGTGGTTCCGCAAGAATCGATGATTGCAATCGATAGCAACATTCTTGTCTATGCACACCGCAGCGCAACGCCGGAGCATCGAAAGGCGCAAAAGGCAATTGAAAGGGCCACGGCCGATTTGAGCCAGTGGGGGATCAGCCTAGCTAGCCTGGCAGAATTTTGGAGCATCGTCACTCATCCGGCATCCGCCGGTGGTCCGTCAACAGGCGCTCAAGCTGCAGAGTTCATTCGGTCGTTAGTTGAGGCGGGCGCACAAATCTGGCTCCCGGGCCTTGGTTTTGCGCAACGCCTAATGCAGGTGGCTGTGGACTTAGAAGTTGCCGGTCCCCGAATATTCGATCTTCAAATTGCACTCACGGCATCTGACAACGGAGCCACAGAAATCTGGACGCACGACCACAACTTTCTCACTATTCCGGGTTTGCGTGTTCAAGATCCGCTGATTTGATGTTGTAGTCTGCACCGAACTATTTGGCCGCGAATGAACGCGAATGTTTTCAGATCGAATCTCACAGTTTCCGATCATGTGTTTGACGACCTGAAAACATTCGCGTCCATCCGCGTTCATTTGCGGCTATATTCAGGCCTACCTCATGCCCCACACTGAAAACATTATCCTGATTACCGCCGACGGCCTCAGATATCAGGAGCTGTTTTCGGGAGCTGATGCGGATCTGCTTGCCGACAAGAAATCAGGGATTGAAAGTCCCGCGGTGCTGCGCAGCCAATTCTGGCGACCTACTGCTGAAGAAAGACGGCTAGCTTTGCTTCCCTTTTTCTGGGGCATCCTGGCGCCCCAGGGGATCGTTCTAGGTAACAAGGCGCGCGGCAGCAGCGTCCAAGTAACCAACTCATATCGCGTCTCCTATCCGGGTTATGCCGAGATTCTGACCGGTCAACCGCTGCCGCAGATCACCGGCAACAAGGAGATTCGTATTCCACGCGAGACGGTCTTGGAATTTGTGCGTCGCAAGTTCATGTTGTCCAGAATGGGGGTGGCGGCTTTCACCTCCTGGAGCGTGTTCTTTTACATCTCAGCCCACGAGGAAAACGGCATATTCTGCAACGCCGGCTACCAGCCGGTGCCTCATGGATTCGCCACCCCCGAAATGGATATTTTCAGCCTATTGCAGAGGCGAGCGCTCACTCCATGGGACTCGTCGCGCCATGATGTATTCACGTTTGAACTTGCCGTGGACTACCTGAAGACGTATCAGCCACGTCTGCTTTTCATGGCCTTCGACGAAACTGACGACTGGGCGCACGCGCGGCGCTACGATCGGGTGCTGCAATTGATCCGGCTGTTGGACGATTTGCTCAAAGAGTTGTGGCAGACGCTGCAGTCTCTTGAACCCTACCGCAACAAGACGACGCTAATTCTGACTTCGGACCATGGCCGCGGGAGAGGGCTGGCCGACTGGTCCGATCATGGCAGCAAGGTAAAGGGCGCCGAGGACATTTGGCTCGCGGTCGTTGGGCCGGATACGCCGGAGCGCGGGGAGGTCGCATCCTCGCCGGAGGTCTATCAGAAACAAGTGGCTTCGACACTGCTTCGCTTGTTGGGCTTGGACTACAAGGAATTCAATCCGGAGGCCGGTCCACCCATCGCGCTGGCGGTAAGGTAGGCGGGCATTTTTAATGGGACACGGATGACACGGAAAATGCGGATTAACGAATGTGCTCCCTCGAAATTTGGAGATAGACTACGTAATCCCATTTTCGATCTGACTGAAAGAACGTGGGCAGCTTCAACGAAAATGGGAATCGAGTAGTCTTTCCATTTTCCCGGGAGCACATCAGTCAATCCGCGCTTTCCGTATCATCCGTGTCCCATTAGAATGCCCGCCGGTACAACTCCAGCATGTCTTGTTCGCTGCAGGGTCGAGGATTGAGCAGATGGCAGCCGTCCTGTATCGCCTTGTTGGCTAAGGCGGGCAAGCTCTGTTCCGCTATGGGAAGGTCGCGCAGCCTCCGCGGGATTCCGACCTCTTCAACCAACTCTTCCACTGCGCGGATCGCTTCGCGCGCGGCCTCCTCTTGGCGCAATCCAGAAACGTCACATCCCATCGCCATGGCAACGTCTCGCAGGCGCACGGCTGCGACTTCAAGATTGAACTCCATTACGTAAGGCAACATCAGCGCGTTGGCGGTGCCGTGATGCATACCCGCCTCGCTTGACAGCGGGTGCGCCAGCGAGTGCGTGGCTCCTAATCCTTTTTGAAACGCCACGGCCCCCATCATGGAAGCCATCAGCATGTTGGAACGGTACTCAATGTCGTCTCCGTGTCGCACCGCCCCCGGCAGATTTTCCGCTACCAACTTTATGCCCTGCAGGGCAATCGCGTCGCACATCGGGTGGTAACCGGCCGAAAGGTACGCTTCCAGGTTGTGAGTGAGGGCATCCATGCCGGTGCCGGCGGTCACGCGCGCCGGCATCCCCTGTGTCAGCTCCGGATCGGCGATCGCAAGCGAAGGAATCAGTTGGGGACTGAATATTACTGTTTTTCGGTTTGTTTGCTTGATGGTAATCACGGTGCTGCGCGACACTTCGCTCCCGGTTCCCGATGTAGTGGCGATGGCGATCATGTGAGGCAGTTCTGGGCGAATCCGGCCGGCCCCGTTGCGCAGATCGTCGTACTCTTCCAACGGGAGATCGTGTGTGACCTTCAGCCGGATTGCCTTGCCGGCGTCCAGAGGACTGCCGCCTCCCACTGCCACAATACCGTCGCATCGGGAAGTGCGGTACTGCTCGGTTCCGCGCGTGACATTGTCTTCGGTTGGATTGGCGGCCACGTCGCTGAACAGCGAAAATTCCAGATTCGCCTTTTTGAGTTGCTCTTCCACGCGTGCCAGCAGACCCGCGCGGAGAATTCCCGGGTCAGTCACCACCATCGGGTGTTTCATTTCAAGTAAGCGAACTTTTTGCGCGAGCAGTTCAATTGAACCTGGTCCGAAGATGATTTGTGTGGGAAAGGAAAAGTAGGAAATCATGCTAGCGCCGGCTTGCTTGCTCCAAATAACTGTGGGCCTCCCCCAGCTCAGGCAATCCGGTATCCGCATCCTTCCACTGAACCAGGAAATTGGAATACGCGGCGCTGGCAGCGGCCCGGTCACCGGATTGCGCGGCAGAACGAGCCGCGCCTAAGAGCGAACGGGCGCGGTTGGGCTGCCGGCGCAGTGAAACGGCAAATTGCTGTGCCGCCTCCTTGGGGCGCCCGGCCCGGAGCAGAATCTCTCCCAACAATTCATGTGAGGGCTTAATCAGGCCGGGCGGTCCCGACGGCGGAGATAGCTCTTCTTCCAAAGCAGTGGCTCGTTTCATCGCTTCAATCGCTTCGCTGTAATGCGCCTTCGCTGCCGCGGCGACGGCCGCAATTTCGGATATTCGAATCTCCAGCATTTTTGCAATCCTGGTGCCGGTCGAGTCCGCTGAGTCACGCCTCTGTTTTCCGACGGCCCTTAAAGCCGCGATGCTCTTCTCTGCTTCTGCCGGCGACTCTCGAGCTTCCGCCAAGCCGCGGATAAAAAGGGGAAGGATCTGGCTAGCGCCCGATGATCGCGAGGTGACATCGCCCGGCTTGGCGGCGCCTCCATGCGCGGCATGTTGGCCGGCCGCAACCGTGGCTTCCGGTTGCTCCTCGAAATTTGTTTGTGACCGGGGAAAAAGCTTCGACGCGAGGTCCCATCGCTCCGTCTCCACCACAAAGGCGGCAGCCATATCGGCATAGTTGTTGGCGTAGTAGTTGGGCCGCAGTTTGGACTCGTACTTTGATTTGGCCATGGTCTTGCTCATCAGCGACAGTAACTCTTCGGCCTTGCTTTGACGTCCCTGCTGCAAATAAACGTAGAGAAGCCAATGAAGGCTGTGATAATCACGCCAGCTAACCGGAAGGCCCTTGCTCTTGACCCAGGCGTCCGACACAGCCCAGGCGGACTGATTCGAAGCAGCGGCTTCGGGCCACATGCCAAGCTGCAGGAATATGTGTGAAGGCATATGGCGGGCATGATGCGCCTCGGGTGCAATGTCGGCGTAACGGCGGGCGGCAGGTAACGCCAGAACAGCATGGTCGGGATCGTCGAAGGCATGAATGATGTAATGCGCCGCTCCGGGATGGTCCGGATTCTTCTGATAGATGTCCAAGGCGATGGCTCCGGCCTGCATTTGCCGGCGAAAACTCTTGTCTTCCGAGCGAACTGTCCCCAGCAGCGAAAGCGCATAGAAGGCAGCCACCTCCAGATCGCCGGGGTACTGGCGGTACATCTTTTCCATCGCCTCTGAGTAGGCGCGGTCGCGGGCAGGCTTGTCACCGTCTCCGTAGAGAAGTTTTACCGCGTCGATGAAAGCGCGTTCCTTAGGCGTCAGCTTTTCAGTTCCGCCCATTTTCGCAATCACCTTTCTTCCCGCCGCAGTGTCCTGTTCCGACCAGAGCGGGTGGTTATTGGCCATCGCTTCGCCCCAGTAGCCCATCATGAAATCCGGGTCCACTCGCGTGGAGTCGCGGAACGCATCCAACGCTTCCTCAAACCAGAAGGAATGCAGCGCGGCGACGCCTCGCAGGAAATGGACCTGCGCTTGTGCAGACCCGGAAGTGGGAAAGTTTATTTTGCCCAGGCCGGCCTGCTGAGCCCACAGACGAGGGCCGGCAATGGCCGGCACTAAGACAAACAACAGCCAGCCGGCACGGAATCTCGATCTGATCCAATTAGTCAATTTAGGCATCTGATTCTCCTAAGCGCGAGCGTAAGCTGGAATTATTCGCAAGAGGAATCGCAACTTGATTCCCCTAAAAAGAGGGCAAGGTCTCTGCGGTTAGGTTCGCAAATAATTCCGGTTTACGCTCGCGCTACCGATCTCTCATTCATCCCCGATCCCCAATCAGCAATCCGCATTCCGCCATTTGACCTTACTTCTTCGCCTTGACCGCAGCGGTGAATATCTCTTCGTTGAGCCGTTCACCGGTGCGGCGGTCCGTCCAGACCGGATGTGAAATTCCAGCAAAACTGGCAATTCCCGTATAGTCGCCATACTGGTTGAAAATCTCAGCATCGCAATTTTGGCGGCAGAAACGTATGGTGGAGGAGGTAAATCCGGTCTGCGCAATCAGGTCCTCGCACGCAGGGCAGCTTTCGTCGGTCGACTGAGTAGTGACGCGCACATTCGGGCTGAAAGTGAGCCCGCCATCAGTGGAACGTGCAAAGAAGATGTCCGTCCGGCGCCGCGCCGGGTCGTTGCGTGTGTCATACCAACTGATGTTGACCGACCCATCCACAGGATCGACGGAAAGCCACTGATAAAATTGATCGGCATGGACAGTGTCGTCGGCAACTCGAATGGGAGCGCTCCAGTGCAAGCCGTGGTCGTCGGAGAATGCAAAGAAAATATCGGTCTCAGCTCCGTCGATAAACCGGCTCGTCTGGTCGGCCTGATCGGTCCAGGCACAGTAGAGCCTGCCGCGATGAGCCCCGTTGCTTCGATCTACATCCATTGAAGGATAAACCAGCGCGCGGCGGACCTTGATAGCGGGAATTCCGGTGTCGAATCGAATGATCATGGGGCTGATGGTGCTGTCTCGGCCAAAAGTTACCCCGCCGTCAAATGAGCGATCAATCTGCAGCCGGCTGTTGAGCACGTCGAGCCAGGCCACGTACACCTCGCCGTTAGGGCCTACAGTAGGATCAGCCGCGATTTCGTTCGTTCCGCTGCCTGAGTTCGGATCGTCGATTCTCTGCACGGAAAAAGTCACGCCATGATCGGTTGAACGGGCCAAGTTAACGAGACCATTGCCAAAGCCCTCGACCGTGTCCCAAGCAACATAGACGTTATCGCGGAACGGGCTGGATAGATTGGTGTCGCAGGTGATGAACGGCTTGTCCTCAAATCGCCCGGCTGGGCCCGCATTCAGATCTTTTTTCAAAATTGCCCCAAGTGAAAACGTAGCTCCTCCATCGGAGGTGCGGTTGACCACCATCGCATCGCCTTTGAAGTTGTTATCGATGCTGGCAATGAGCAGTTGTGAGAAAAAGATAGTGCCGCGCGTGTCGAATGCTACTCCTGGATCAGAGGCGAAGGTCCATCGCGTTCCTTCCTCATCAATTAGCGGCTGGTCTGCGGCCGTCCAGGAGGCTCCGCCATTGATTGAGAAATACGTGCGCTGCGGGTTACGGAAGATTTCATTGGAAGCGGCCGCGAGAATACTTGGATTCTGCGTGCTCACAGCAACGAAGACCTCGCTCTGTGGTCCGCGTTCATTGCTCACATCCACGTTATTTCCGACGGTTATCACGGTGGTCCCGCCCGCGGATGCGCCGGCGCTCAGGGCGCGCATCTTTGCCATCCAGCGCGGCTCGACGTACGGGCTTGATTGCTGCGCCTTAGACACGATAAAAAACGAAGCCGATAAGAGAAAAAAAAGGAGTAGGGATAATACAAGTCCCTGGGGGAGTTTTCCGATCACAGGACGGGTCTGGGTGCTGCTGGGTCGTGACATGACAAGCCTCCTTGTATCCTTATATGTACAGTTCGCTGCTTAAAAAATCACCGAGATGCCGCGAACTACATGAAAGGGATCAGATGAAGTCGCGTACTGAATAGATTAACGCTCATGAAATGAATATATTCGCAGAATTAACGGGTCAAAGAAAGATAAACCGGCTTTCACGGTGGGAACCGAACTAACACAAATGCGCGAAGGCGCGTGTGGCGCAGGGCGAAGCGCAGCGCAGCCCTGGGATGCGAAATACTATTTTTCCAGCCCACTCCACTGTGGGCGGGCGAAAGATCGTAGGGCGATTTGCGACGATCTCTCTGCCGCCCGTCCCCCTCTGGCGGACGGGCTGTTAATATCTAGAGAATCTCAGATTCCCAGGGCTCCGCTGGCTGTTCGGTATCATGACATCCTTTACACTTTGTATCAGGACATCCTTTACACGAAAAGGTAAAAAGGGAGCTCCTAAGATTGGATGTAGGAGTGCCCTGGGCAACGCGCTGATCCCCCGCCTGTGGGGGCTGGATAGGGCGACGTCCTGACGCGCCGCTGGTTTGGCTCCTGTTATTGGAACACAGTTGGCCCATGAATAATGCAGGCTAATCCCCGCGGCTCTGAATTATTTCCACGTTCTGCTGCCGGTCTTGCCTGTGCGGTCTTTACTTTTCACCTTCCCCGCAGTCAATTGCGCCCTGGCAAATTCAAACTACAATGAATTCAAAGAGCCTGAAAACGATACTTGTGTCGGGGGCACAGCGGACAAGGTGGCGGGACGGGTGGGGCTTGGGAGTGGACAGTCCCGAGTGAAGCGAAGGTGAGCACGAAAGGAGCAGAGTATGGCTTACGAGGAGGAAGCAAAAGTACCGAGGCGCCCGGATGTGACGGAGACCTCTCGGGGACGCCGCCAGGAGTTTGAAACCCACAGTGTGCGGGAGTCGAGCAGAAACCCACGCACATCGGTGGGAACAATCGTCGGCATCGTGGTAATTGGAATTATTGCGATCATTGCCCTGTATGTAGCGCTAACGAATCGGAACGACCAAAGTCAGAGCTTTCCACAACCAATCCAAACGGCCACTCAGCCTCCCACGGGTCAATCCCGGATCCCGCAAAATCAGATGACCCCACCGCGCTCGCCTCAGTCTACGGCTGAAGTGCAAGGAGGACTTTCCCGGCCGGCCGCCGCTCCGACCAGTGCTCAACCAGCAGCCGAACTGAGTGAAACCATTCCCGATGATGTTCTTCAAGCGCGTGTCGAGGCTGTGCTTTATCGATCGAAACAGTTAGACACCGCTGATATTGCCGTCACAGCATCCAATGGCACGGTGAAATTAACCGGTACTGTGGATACAGATCAGCTAAAAAAATACGCCGAAACATTGGTGCGCCAAATCAAAGGCGTGCGGCGGATAGAAAATCAGATTGTAGTTAGCGGCGGATAAAAAATTGTAGCGCCGACCCCTGGCCGGCATTACTGTCCCAGTCACTCCGTCGAAGGCCGGCTGGAAGCCGGCGTGGCGCCGCGAAGCGGCGCTATTGGAGAGACGCCCGGTGGGGCGTCTCCTGCACGATGAGAGATTGCGCAGCAGACGGCCCTCCGGCCGTCTCTCCAAAATGTCCAAACCCGAGGGCCGGCTGGAAGCCGGCGCTACAAATACTGGGGGTCCGGATTTTTTCTCACCTTCCAAGCCCGGCGGAGACGTCCTCGAACTGAACGGGCCGTTTGGGCAACGTGTCCAATTGCGCGCGGTTCGCTTTCTCACATTCCGCGTCCCGGAACCAGAGCAATCGCTCGCAGCGGGCTGCCCGAGCCCCCCACAATTTTCAGCGGGGCGGCGATGATCACAGCCCCCGTGGCGGGGAGCAATTCCAGATTGATCAGGCTTGTCAGGCCGAATTTCCCGTGACCGTGCATCACAAAGTGATTGCAGAAGGGCGGATCGAAAGTGGCCGCCTGTCCGGCATCCGTGCCGATTGTTTCCACCCCCACGCCTAGCACGTCTCGGTCGACGGCCAAAAGGAGCGACGCCTCTTTAGTCCATCCCGGAGTGTGAGGTCCTTTGGAATCGACGTTCAAAAAGTCGCTAACCGATTTTCGCCGAGACCAGCCAGTACGCAGCAATACCCAACTGCGAGGAGGAATCCGTCCATTCCCTCTTTCCCATGACTGAATGAAGGGGACATCCACCAGAAAGTCGGGGTTTTCGGCCGCTTCCCGAACCGCGTCCAGAACGCAGGCCGGGCCAATAAAGCAGCGGGGTGGAATGCGATCGACGCAGTTATCCTGCAGGTCCTTTCCGCTGACCCAATGAATGGGAGCGTCAAAATGGGTGCCGGTGTGCTCACCGGTGGAAAACCAGTTCCAGTACCAGGCCGGACCGCGCGCATCGTAACGGGAAATCTCATGCAGCTCAAATGGAGGCGTGTTTGGCCACTGCGGCGGGAGAGGGAGCAGAGGCGTGTCGGCGCTGAGGTCTGAGGTCAAGTCCACCACTGTGATTCCGTTGTTCTCAATCGCGTCGATCAGGTCAGTTAGTATTTTCATCAGCGTGCTCTCGAAGCCACCGCTGGAACTGAAATCGATTCTCCAGCAGTGTCAGGTCCATATGAAAAGAAGCTGGCCCGGAGGCGTCCACTTTAGCCACGATCATACTCAATTGCCGGCGCTTTTGGGCAAGCTGCCAGGCTTCTCTGAATTCATCACAGGAGCGAACAGTAGCCGCAAATTCCACTCCGGATTTCAGAGCGATGCCTGCCAGGTCGGCGCGCGCGGAGGTGGCAGTCGGGAACCCGCCCACGGAGAGCAGGCTCTCATTGTCGAATACAATGTGAATCAGATTTTTGGGCGCATACCATGCAAGGGTGCTGAGAGTGCCCAGGTTCATCAACAACGAACCGTCTCCGTCCAGGACAATCACTCTCTTCTGGGGAAGGCTCAGCGCCAATCCCAGCCCCATCGAAGAAGCGAGGCCCATGGCGTGCTCCAGGTAAAAAAAATTGGATCGATGGCCAAGCGAATAGAGCTCAGCGGCCACGGCCCCCATGATAGTGACCACAACATCCTCCCCAATATCCGGGTAAAGGATACGGAGTGCCTCTATCCGCGTCATCATTCCTCCCACATCAATTGACGCGAAAGAAGCAGCGCTACAGGCGTCTGCGAAGACTCCGCCAGGACCTGCGCTCCGGCGATCTGGCGCTGCGCCTGCGCCGCTTCGGTTAAGACATCGTAAGGGATATCGAGTGCCTGCAGCACAGGCTCGGTGACGCGTCCGCCGCAGGTTTGCCACGGGTCTTTTTCTCCCATGTGGCCGCGGTAACTGATCAGCATCAGCAGTGGAATTTTGTAAAGCAGCGCCAGAGAAGTGATGGCATTGATGCTCGCCAGGAAGCCATGGTTTTGCATCAGCAGCGCCGACTTAACACCAGCCAGATGCGCGCCCGCAGAGATCCCAATCGCTTCCTCCTCGCGGGTCAGCCGGATCAGGATCATGTCGGGATCTGCGTCGGCCAGACCAATCAGGTGCAGCAGCCAAGTTTCGGGCAGAGCCGACATAAGGCGCACGCCGCAGCCCTTCAGCGCCTGATAGATGATCTTCGAATTTGCAACTGACACAGGCATGGGAGCTACGAGCGAAATTGTATACCAGTTTCTTGACCACACTAAGCCAGTCTGTAGGGGCGGTTCGTGAACCGCCCGTCGGAGCATACCAATTCATCGTAAACGGGCGGCTCACGAGCCGCCCCTACAGATGGGAGACCAGCTGAGAGGCTGGCGAAGGCTTCTAGCGCCGGGCGCAGCGCAGCGGAGCCCTGAGATCCGGGTCATTCTCTAGTTATTTGAAAGCCCGTCCCGCCCCGTCCATTCGCGGCGAATTGATTCCGCCTCGATATTCCAGCTTTGTCGCTTGCCTGCTGGACAGCAAGATTCCCCATCATAGATAATGGGTCGCCGTCCTCAAGACTTGATTCGATTTCAACCCGGCTGAGCATCATAGAGGGGCGTAGTTATGCGTTCGTCAAAACCGGCACTTTTCTTGGCCCATGCCTGCCTATTTACGCTGTTGTCATCGCCGCTTCTTCTGGCCGGCACGGTCTTGAATTTCCCCAGGCTCTCCTTTGAACCAAATACGTTGACTGGCATAGCAATCGTCAATCCTTCCAGCCAGAGTGCGTTATTGACAATCACGGCTTACGACACAGATGGAATTCCGAGCTCGGCCACGGGGTTTCAGAATCCGGTACAACTGACCGTGCCGCCCAATCAGCAGGTTTCCAAATTGATCTCAGAGGTATTCGGCAAAGCACTGCCGGCGTCGTCGGTCGGCTGGTTTCAGGCAACCAGTCCCGTCGATGGATTAACGGGATTCTTTTTGTATCTGGACGGCTCAGATACCTTTTTTGATGGCGCTGATCTTCCTGCTACGGCTTCCAAGATAGTGTTCAACCAGGTACGCGCCGATTCTGGCTTCACGACCGAGTTAAATCTGCTCAATCCAGGCAATGGCGCTGTCAATATCCAGATGCAATTGTTTGGGAGCGGTTCGACCCCTGCCGCCAAGTCCCTGAGCATTCCCGCCAAAGGGATCGCCCGAGTGGATGCGGCAACTTTTTTTGCAATTACGGCAGCATCCCCGGGCGTCTACGTCACAGCTACCGGAGATGGTGATATCGCCGGATTCGAGTTTGTAAAATCCCCGAATGGAGATCTATTGGGATTAAATGCGCGCGCTGCGGCCGAGCAGCTTGCCAATCTTTATTTTCCGCAGATGGCGGTGCTGGGACCCTGGAAGACGGAGCTGGGGCTGATCAATTACTCATCGTCTCCGGTGATCGTCACCATCTCCGCGTACAAACCCGATGGGACGCTGTACGATGCGGCAAATCTCCAAAATAACCTTGTGACCCGAGGCTTGAATCCGGGCGCGGGCTTGCGCGAGGACGTGGCGACTATGTTTGGTTTCTTTGGATCTACCGTGCTGGACGGCTGGATCAAAGTCGAGTCTACATCGGCGGCCGTCAACGGATACGTCACCTATGGAAGTGGTCCCTCTGTAGCTGCAGTAGCCAGCGCCGCGCAGGGACTGACGCGCGCGATTTTCTCGCACATCGCCACCAGCCAGGGATTCTTCAACGGAGTGGCGGTGTTGAATCCGGGAACGCTGGCCGCCAACGTCCGCATTTTGGCAATTCAACCAAACGGCCAGGTGCTCGGTAATTTCGACAAGGTGCTTCCACCCGGCGAGCGCTTGAGCAAGCTGATAGACGAATTAATTCCCCAGGCGGCGGGCCAAGGGGGCGGCGTAATCTGGATCAAGAGTGACCAACCGGTTTACCTGACAGAACTTTTTGGGACCAAAAACACTCTGGCCAACGTCCCGGCTCAGCCGGCGCCGGACAGCTATCGCCCCGACACGGCCCTGCTGTCGCTCAAGCTGGCTCCGTCATTGGCGTCCTTGCAGGTAGGCGGCTCTCAGGCCTTTCAAGTTCAAAACGGCACCGGCAGCTTCACCTGGAAAGTCAATGGTACTCCTGGGGGAAACGCAAAGGTGGGGACGATCGGCCCTGATGGATTTTACAAAACTCCACCGGCGGTGCCTGTTCCCCAGGTGTTGACAATAACGGCTGAGACAGCTACTCAGGTCGCCGGAGCGTCAGTAGATGTTTTAAAGAAGGAAGTGCTGGTGGGCGGGCTGGGCGTGGTGCAGTCGGTGGCGTACCTGGCGTCGCTCCAGAAGCTGTACGCGGCGGAATTGACGACGGTGAGCACGTCCCAGCCTTCGGCACAAACGACGACCAGCAGCATTTTTGAAATCTCGCCTGCGAGTCCAAAGCTTTTGTTGACCAGTTATGGCGGCGAGCTGGTGTCCAAAATGATTCCATTCACCGCCTCCGATGGAAAGGAGTTCCTGTTGCTGGCGGGGCAGAGCGGCGGCCGGATTATCCGGTTTAATCCAGGCACGAAGGAATCCAAGGACGTAGCTACGGGACTGAACCAGCCGGCTGCATTGGTGATTGATCGAGCCAGCGGCAGTCTGCTGGTGGCAGAGGCGGACAAGATTAGCATTATTCCGCGGGCTCTGCTGGAAGCCGGTTTGGGAACCAAGCATGATGGTGACCTCAAACTTCGAACTTCACCTTTCACCGAAGGGATACTGGCGGTAACTTTGTTCTCAGTGTCTGGAGCCAGTGGAATCACGGTTGATCCCTGCTCGGGCAATATCTTCTTTTCCGATGTCAAGAATGGAGCAATCCGTGTCTACGTCCGACTTACCGGAGAAATTAAAACTGTTGCTTCCGGATTGAATAATCCCGGTCAACTTCTGGGTGTTTCGCGCAATGGGGTTTCCTGCCCCTCCTCGCTGCAAGTGTTGGTAGTCGAACGCGGGGTGGATCGCATTTCGTTGGTGGTGCCCGATGATCCTGCGCCGAAGGCGTGGGTACCCGCACCTGGAGCTACGGATATTGCTTTTCTTCCGCGAGGCGCGCCTTTCATTATCAATGAAGGTGTGCTGCTGACGGAAGCCACTGGACAGCTTGCCAGTCAGGTGTCGGTAGTGCAAGTGCCCGACCTTTACAAAGCAGGGCCGGTGCCGCTTCCAGCGAGAGACAAATGTCTTGGCATCCTTTTCACGGATGTAAATCTGGAGGCGGCCGTCCGAAACGAGCTTCACATCGGCGGCGGAACACCCATTACCTGTGATCTGGCCGGATCCTTGAATTCTCTCGATGCCTCAAGCCGGAGCATAACGAGCCTTAAAGGACTGGAGTTGTTTTCCAACCTGCAGACGCTTCAACTGGAAGGCAATTCCGTCAGCGACATCACGCCCCTGGCAGCGTTGACTAATCTTAAGTTTCTCAGTCTCGGCTGTGTGTCATCAATAGCTACATCGGTCGATCCTCACCTGCCCCGTAAATTGTGCGATTTCCCTCTTCCTGCTGCGGGGCTGGGGAACCTGACCAGCGACATCACTCCACTCTCGGGCTTGATCAGCCTGAAAGAACTGCATTTCGACTATAACCGAGTGAGCAACATCAGTGCTCTTGCAAAGCTGACAAACTTATCAATTCTCGAAATGTACCGTAACTCTACGCCTGATCTGACGCCGTTATCTGGCCTGCGAAACCTGTCAGAGCTCGAGGCGGGACGCAACGGTATCCGTGACATCACGCCCTTGGCATCTCTAACTGGTTTGATAGGTATTGGACTGAGCAGCAACTCTATCAGCGATGTTAGTCCTGTGTCCGGCTTAACCCGCCTCGTTGGCCTCAGTCTGGCGATTAATTCGATTAGCGACATCGCTCCTCTGTCAAAGCTTACGGCTTTAACGGGTCTCTTCCTCAACGTCAATTTAATCAGCGATATCAGCCCGCTGGTGGCAAATGCGGGACTGGCAGGGGCCAACACCATCGGCTTGACCTCCAACAACCTCAGCCAAAGGAATTGCGCCGATCTGAAGACCTTGATCAATCGCGGCGCCAAAGTGAGTTTCAACCCGAACCGCACCGGCCAGAACTTGGTGCTCGACCTTCCCCTGCTCAGTCAAAATCCATTCACGCAGATTACCTCGATCAGTCCTCAGAACCTCAGTCCGGGCCAACAGAATCTAACCGCTCTGATCGTCGGCAATGGCGATTTAATCAAGTTCGGGAATGCCTTGCCGCTACCGAGCACAACGAGGGCAGAGATACTCTGCGATATTACCGTCTCATTTGGCACTACTGATATTACGGCTCAACCTTTAAATCTCACACTCGCTCAGAAGTTCGGCGACTTCAGCGGCGGGCCCCCTGTTCTTGATCCGCTCACGCAGCAGCCCTTTCCGGGCAACAGAATCCCAGCGAATCGTCTCGGACCCGGAGGGGTGATGGTGCTTCCGCTGACAATTAACGTTGGGGCCAACGCCAAGCCGGGAACCTATTCCTTCACGGTGACCGGTCCCAAAGGCGACGGGATCAGCAGCGGCGCCGTCGTGCTCAATGTGCAGTGATTTACCCTGCGAACATTGAAAAGAATCCGACCAGACCATCGACCAAGCTAACCACGTGAAATCAGCCCTGGTGCTATCGCTCGCGCAAAAAATCCGGGCGCTATTTTCATCACGCCCGGAAGAAAAGGCGTGAACTGAGTTGACTCGGGATGTCTGTTTATATACTATCTGTCTATGGCAGACATCGACAGGCGCGCGCTCGACCGCGAGCTGAAGAAGGGATCCGCGGAGCTGCTCATTCTTTCGCTGCTCGACGCGCGGCCCCGGCATGGCTACGAACTGAGTAAGTTGATCCACACGCGGTCGGGCGGTCAGCTAACCTTCCACATCGATTCCCTCTATCCC
>DASXTB010000458.1:0-14890 GCA_036505615.1 Acidobacteriota bacterium | reverse complement strand
CAGTGACAATTAACCACGGACAACGGACCGAGGAGGGAACTTGAGATTCCGCATGATTTTTTGGCTGTTTCTTGTTGGAGCAGGCGGATGGGTCTGGCCCGCCTCGGTTCATTACGAAATCTCGCTCAAAGATCGCGCGTCAAACCAGCTTCAAGTGAAAATGCACGTATCCGGCATGGTTGCCAAGGAAGTTAGAGTAGCGCTGCCGGCATGGAACTCTCTCTATCAGGTGCGAGATTTTTCCCAGTTTCTGTTCGATTTGGCCGCCAGGGGCGCGCAAGGCCCCCTTGCAGTTGAACTCATCGACAAGCAAACCTGGAGAGTGCGCAGCGGGGGAGAAGACTTCACAGTGCAGTACAATATGTTGGCCAACCGCCCCGGACCCTTCGGTGCCGAGGTTGACAGCCGGCACGCCTTTCTTAATCCAGCCCAAGTCCTGCTTTATCTCCCCGATAACCGCTTCGTGCCTCACTCGATCGCGATCTCGGACCGGCCTCCGGAGTGGAAGCTGACCAGTGCCCTGGGGAACGATCCCGGCAGGGTGGTGGCTGAGAGCTACGATCGCCTGGTCGATTCGCCCATCGAGTTGGGACCTGCCGTCACGCGCAGCTTTCAGGAAAATGGAGTGGCTTTCGAGGTGGCGATCGACGGCGCGATAGAGGAGGCCCAATGGCAGCAGGCTCTGCGCGCCATTCAGGCGGTCGCGCGGCAGGAAGGCGCCATGATGGGAGGTTTTCCGTTCAAGCGTTATGTCTTCATCTACCATTTGACAGACCGTGGAGGCGGAGGAATGGAGCACAGTGATTCGACCGCCATCGACCTGCGCTCTTCCGCGGTGAAGGCAGATGTTCAAAAAGCATTCGCGGGAGTTACAGCGCATGAATTCTTTCATCTCTGGAATGTCAAACGTATCCGGCCCACAGTCTTTGACGCCGTGGATTACTCCAAAGAGGCTCACACCTACGCCCTCTGGTTCTGTGAGGGAGGAACCAGCTACTACGCCGCGATCACGCTGAAACGCGCAGGCTTGACAAGCGCAGCTGGTCTTTACGAGCAACTGGGAAACGAAATTGAGCAACTGCAGTCCCGGCCGGGGCGCTTGAAGCAGAGCGCCGCCAATGCAAGCTGGTTTGCATGGTTTGAAAAGTACCCGGCCTATCGTTCTCCGTCGCTTTCCATCTCTTATTACAATAAGGGCCTCCTACTCTTCTGGCTATTGGACCTCGAGATACGAAATTCAAGCGGCAACCGCCGAAGCCTGGACGACGTAATGCGCTGGATGAACCACTGGTTTGGCGATCGAAACATCGGTTACGAGGAAACCGACATCGAGCGCGCACTGAGCGCGGTCTCCCAGAAAACCTTTGATGATTTTTTTCAGAGATATGTTTTTGGAACTGAAGAACTTCCTTACGAGCGGGTGCTCGCGTACGCGGGATTGAAACTGGAGCGAAGTCAGAGTGAATCGTCTGATCCGGGATTTACCGTGGCCCAGAATTTTGACCAACCGGTTCAAATCGCAAGCGTCGTGCCCGGCAGTCCTGCCGAGAAGGCTGGGTTGCGATCCGGCGACGTCTGGACGCGTTTCAACGGTCAGCCTGTGGGGGCCACTCCTGTCTCGGACTTTGAAAGATCGCCGGCCGGCAAAGCAGTCAAACTGACCATCCGGCGCGCTGGAAACGAAGTGGACCTGCAGTTTACGCCGGAGCGCAAGAAGAAAGAACATTATCGGGTGAGCGAGGATCCAGCCGGCAGCGAATCTCAGAGAACACTGCGGAGTTTATGGCTGCAGGGGAAGACTGCAGGGGAGTGATTGGAATGCGGATTTCGGAATGCGCAACCCTCAACCCTCAACGTCTTCCTTCCTTCACTAACCCGGCCGCATCTTCCTTGAGCTGCAGCTTATTGATCTTTCCCGAACCGGTACGGGGTAATTCTTGCAGTGGAAAGATGCGGCGCGGCACTTTGTAGCGCGCAAGATTGGCGATACAAAAATCCTTGACTTCCTTTTCCGACACTCCAGCGGAGTTTCTGGCAGTAACAAACGCGATCGGGATCTCACCGCGGGCGCTGTCAGGTATCCCTACCACTGCAGCTTCTGAGATTTCCGGCATGGTGTGGAGCAGCTCTTCAATCTCTCTGGGGTAGATATTGATTCCCGAATAAATCAGCATCTCCTTCTTACGATCAACGACGTACAGAAATCCGTCCTGATCCAAATATCCCATGTCGCCGGTGCGCAGCCAGCCGTCGATGACCGTCTTAGCCGTTTCCTCAGCGTGCTTGTAGTAACCAAGCATCACCAGGTCTCCCCTGATGCAGATTTCGCCAATCTCGCCGGGCGCCAGATCTTCCATTTGATCGCCGGCGATCTTTACCTGCACGCCGCACAGAGGGCGGCCCACCGATCCCGGCTTATTAGCGCCTGGCACGTTCCAAGAAACAACGGGAGAAGCCTCAGTCAGGCCGTATCCCCCGTAGATAGGCTTCTGGTAAGCGGCCTCGAAGCGATTCTGGACTTCCGCGGGAAGGGGCGCTCCGCCGGAAACGTAGAGGCGCACCGGGTTCTGATCAGGCGGTGGAGCCGGCGCAGCAGCGAGCATGTTGTAAATTGAAGGAACAGCAATGAAGATGCTGGGACGAAACTCGCGAAAGGCATGCGCCATTTCGGCGCGATCGATTTTTGTGACGATGGCAACAGATGCGCCAATCAGTATCGGAGTCAATAGACAAACCGTTTGTGATGTGATGTGGAAAACCGGCAGCAGCAGTAAAAAGGTATCCTTTTCTAGCGCTGAAGTTGCGCGGGCGACGGCCGCCGCGTTCGACATCAGATTCCGATGACTGAGCATCACGCCTTTGGGTGTTCCCGTCGTTCCCGAAGTGTAAATCAGCACTGCCAATGAATCTTCTGGCATATCGGCAGGCTGCGATGGGGGGGAATCCTGCCGGCCCAATTCATCGGCAAGGTTGACCACCTCGATAGGTTTTGCGTCTTCAGTTCCGACAGCGTCCGTTTCCTGATTGCGCGGTTGGGCGCAGGCAGCAGCGGGAGGGCCGGCCAGAATCGCCTGGCGGACGTTCGGCATGCCGCCGGCTACTGCTTCCGCGAACTTGGGCCAGTATTCGCCGCGCGTGACTATGGTCGAAGCCTGGCAGTCTCGCAGTATGTATTCGATCTCTTTTGGGGCCAACATCAGATTTACCGGCAGGACAGTTGCGCCGATCCAGGCCAGGCCATAATAGCTGAAGATGAATTCGGGCGAATTCTCAAAGCAGATGGCTACGACGTCGCCGGCTTGGACCTTTCGATTTGCAAACACCGAGGCGTACCGTCGGGTGGTTTCAAGAAGATCTCGATACGAGATTCGCTGGTCCCGGTATAAAAGGGCCGTCTTTTCTCCGTGTGCCTTTCCGCTAAGTAGCAGGCTTTCTCCTATCCGCATCCCTCCTCCGCACCCAGTTTTTCATAATGTTTAGTTCTGGAGTGTTTGTCAAGACTTGTAGAGATTCCTGAGTTTTCTGCGCTCGGCAGCCACAGAGCCGCGACCGGAAGGGCGCGGCATCGAACTGGCCTAATGGAACCCACAGAGCCGCGGCCGGAAGGGCGCGGTGCGCCAATACAGCTTATTCGAGAGCCCGCCTTTGAAAGATACCAGCTGAGTGACGGATTCTTCAGTTGAAAGCAAATTTGAAGAATGGCCGACGGTGTGTCGCAACGTCGATTTAAGTAGGCGCGCCGCGCCCTTCCGGCCGCGGCTCTGTGGGTGCCATTAGGCGAGTGTCGCAAACGGGCAAGCTTCGAGGGCCGTGGGCTCCATTAGGTCCAGTTAATACTGCCGCCACTGTCGTGGTGAAGAAATTTTCGCAAATTCTGAATATGACCGGTTATGTCTTGTAACACTTATGAAGCGGCATACAAGGCCGAGGAATATACCTCTTGCCTATCTAATAACTTTTTGCACCTACGGCCATCGGTTGCCCGGAAGTGCCGCCGGCAGCGTTAACCGATTCCTCAATGAGTACGGCACTCCAGGATTGCCGGTTTCGCTCGAACTGGAAGAGCAGAGCCGCAGGCGGATGAAACAGTCTGCCTATGAGATGGACCGAGTACGGCGCGATCATGTTCGGGTTGCCATTATTGAGGCTTGTCGTTTTCGCGGCTGGGAGCTGCTGGTATTGCATGTGCGACCCACCCATGTGCACTCGGTAGTGCAGTCTGACTGTCATCCTGACTTCGTTAGCGAGAAGATGAAGGACCGCAGTAGCCGCCGGCTAAATGAGGCGCGGTTAGACTTTCCGGGACGGCGGCGATGGGAACGTCATGGCAGTACCGATTACCTCTGGAAACCGGAATCTATTTGTAACGCTATCGAGTATGTCATCCACCGGCAAGGTGGAACAATGAATGTATTTGTCAATTGGAATCATCCGGCGGTGAAGCTGATGAAATTGCTGGGCAAACTCTGAGCATGGTCGTGGGGAGGCAATAGTCTCCTACGCAAGCGGATTATTCCCCACCGTTAGGCCACATTCCACCCACAGAGCCGCGACCGGAAGGGCGCGGCGCGACAATCTAAATCGACGTCGCCGCACACACAGTTGGACATTCTTCAAATCTGCTTCAACTAAAGACTCCGTCGCTCAACCGGACAAAGTTTCAAAGGTACGCTCTCGAATAAGCCATCCTGGCGCGCCGCGCCCGTCCGGCCGCGGCTCTGCGGGCGGTCATGGGGCTAGTCGATCTTTCGTTACTGGCCTAAATCTTAAGCCAGCACCGATCCTTCATTTGTCTCGCCAGAAGAGAGCAACATCTATTACGATGAATGGTTTTGGTCGGTAGGTGTAATGGAGTCCAAGTACATACGCAATTTTTCGATCATCGCGCATATCGACCATGGGAAATCGACATTGGCCGACCGGATTCTGGAACTGACCGGCGCGCTATCGTCACGGGAAATGGCCGAGCAGGTTCTCGATGACATGGATCTGGAGCGTGAGCGGGGGATCACTATCAAGGCCCACGCGGTGCGGTTGAATTACCGCGCCGATGACGGCCAGGATTATGTTCTGAATTTGATTGACACTCCCGGACACGTCGATTTTTCCTATGAGGTCTCGCGCAGCCTCTCGGCCTGCGAGGGGGCAGTGTTGGTAGTCGACGCTTCGCAAGGGGTTGAGGCGCAGACTCTGGCCAACACTTATCTGGCTCTGGAGCACAATCTGGAGATTATTCCCGTCCTCAACAAGATCGATCTGCCCAGCGCAGAGCCGGAGCGCGTCAAAGACCAGATCGAAAACATCATCGGTTTGGATCGCGACCAGTGCCTGCTTGTTTCGGCAAAGGCTGGAATCGGTATCCGGGAAGTCCTTGAAGCGGTCGTGCGTCAGATTCCTCCCCCCAAGGGAGACTACGGCCGGCCTCTGAAGGCGCTGATTTTCGACTCCTGGTTCGACCTTTACCGGGGCGTGATCGTCCTGGTTCGAGTCATCGACGGGACCATTGCTCCCAAGATGAAAATCCAGTTGATGTCGAACCAAAAGGTTTATGAAGTGGAACAGGTGGGAGTTCTGACGCCAAAGTTTCAGCCTATTGACAGGCTCTCGGTGGGCGAAGTCGGTTTTGTCATCCCCAACATCAAGCAAGTCTCGGACACCAAGATTGGAGACACCATTACCGACGCCGGCGGCCCTGCTACTGCTCCGCTTCCCGGCTTTCAGGAGATCAAGCCGATGGTGTTTTCCGGCCTTTACCCGATTGACACCGCCCAGTACGAAAATCTGAGGGACGCATTGGAAAAGCTCCGTCTCAACGACTCCTCTTTTTTTTACGAGCCGGAGACCTCGGCGGCGCTCGGGTTTGGATTCCGCTGCGGTTTCCTGGGGCTGCTCCATATGGAGATTATCCAGGCGCGCCTGGAGCGGGAATTCGATCTTTCCCTTATTACCACCGCTCCCGGGGTGCGCTATCGCGTCTTTACGACCGATGGACAGGTAGTTGAGATAGACAGCCCTGCCAAGCTGCCGGAACCCCAAAAACTTGTGAAGCTTGAAGAGCCGTTAATCAGGGCGATGATTATGTCGCCGGACGAATATGTAGGCGGAATCCTAAAGATCTGCGAGGATCGGCGGGGAGTGCAAAAGGCGTTTGAGTATGTCGCCAGCGGGAGAGTCTTGCTCACCTATGAGCTTCCCCTGAACGAAATTGTGCTCGATTTTTACGATAAGCTCAAAAGTGTCTCTCGCGGCTACGCGTCGTTGGATTATCATCTTTCTGGCTACCAGGAATCCGACCTGGTAAAGCTTGACATTTTGGTCAATGGCGAGCCGGTGGACGCCCTCTCATTAATTGTTCATCGTGATCACGCTTACCATAAAGGGCGGGCGCTGGTAGATAAAATGAGGGAGCTAATTCCGCGCCAGCTCTTCGAAGTTGCCATCCAGGCGGCCATCGGCAGCAAAGTAATTGCGCGGCAGACGGTAAAGCCGCTAAAAAAGAATGTCATTGCCAAGTGCTACGGCGGCGATATTACCCGAAAGAGGAAGCTCCTGGAGAAGCAGAAAGAGGGCAAGAAGCGGATGAAAATGGTGGGGCGCGTGGAAATACCCCAGGAAGCATTCTTGGCGGTTTTGAAGGTAGAAGATTAGTCGAGTTTCTAGTTTTAAGTCTCGAGTGGAAGGCTCCGAGTTTCTCACTTTGAAACTCGAATCTGACTTGAAGCTTGTACCGAGGTGCATTATGTCACTTGGAAACCAACGAGGAGAAGGGCGAGTCGGGTGCCTGCTTGTCGTGTTTGTTGCGATTGTTTTTGGGTACGCCTCCTTTAAGATAATACCGATTTACATAGACAAAATGAATTTCGATGAGGAGCTGGCGCGCGAAGCGAGCAAAGCGGGGTCAGGCTTTTGGACCGACGAAAAGATAAAGGCGGACGTGCTGCAGATAGGCCGATTTCGAAACTTCGATATGACCGAGGATGATATCAGCGTCATCCGGACCAGAGCCATCGGCGGCGAGGTGCGGATCGAGGCGAAGTACAAGGTCGCCGCGGATTTCCCAGGCTACACTCACGTTTTTAAATTCCAGTCAAAATCGAGCAGCATCGTCGGTAGTTTCTAAAAAGCTATGGCTCGAATCCTGGTGACCGGGGGCGCCGGGTATATAGGCAGCATCACGACGGCAAGGCTTTCGTCCGCCAGCCATTCCGCAACCGTCCTGGACAATCTCAGCACCGGGCATCGGCCGGCGGTGACTTCCGCTCGCCTGATCGAGGCCGATCTCGCCGACTCGGCCGCCCTGGACCGGGTTTTCTCCAACGAGAAATTTGAAGCGGTAATGCACTTTGCTTCGCACTGCTACGTGGACGAATCCGTCCGTGAGCCGGTCAAATACTTCGAAGGTAACTTGGGAAACGGCTTGAAGCTGCTCAGGGCGATGTTGAATCACAGGGTGAGGAATTTCATTCTCTCGAGCACCTGTGCTACCTACGGTCACCCCAAGACGATCCCGATCACCGAAGAAACCCCCCAGGAGCCGATAAATCCCTACGGTGAGAGCAAATTATTTTTGGAGAGAATCCTGGCCGATTACCACCGGGCGTACGGGGTCCGCTATGTGTCGCTGCGCTACTTTAACGCTTGCGGCGCGTCGCTGGATGAAAAACTGGGGGAATCTCATGATCCCGAAACCCATTTGATACCTCTGGTGTTACGAGCGGCCGCTACGGATTTTGAGCTGACCGTTTACGGTGACGATTACGAAACGGCAGACGGGACCTGCATCCGCGATTATGTTCACGTCGAAGACCTGGCCGCGGCGCATATCGGCGCGCTGGAGTGGCTGCTCAGCGGAAACGTTTCGCGAGCCTTCAACCTGGGGACTGGGCAGGGCTTTAGCGTCAAAGAGATCATTGCCTGTGCGGAGCGAATCACCGGAAAAAAGGTGCGCCGCAGTATTGGGCCGCGCAGGGACGGGGATCCGGCTGTTTTGGTAGCGGATGCCTCCCGCGCGCGGCAGGAATTGGAGTGGGTTCCCCACTCTTCCGATATTGATACAATCATGCGCACAGCGTGGAACTGGTTCCAGCATCCACGGTATTAGGTGCGTGTAACAGAGGAATTGGTAGCGAGAATTAGGACACGGATAACACGGATCACACGGACTGGCGAAGGTGCTGCAATAGCGATGCGTGGGTTAAGTTGAGGGATTGATAGAAGTTCTGATCGGAGCCTCGCCCTTTCAGCACACTCGCCAGTCCGTGTTATCCGTGTCCTATTAACTGCTAGCGATTTCTCTGCTACCGACTGATAGCTGACTGCTGATGGCTGAAAGCTAGCTGATAGCTCTTTATGCGCATTTTGATCACGGGTGGCGCGGGATTCTTGGGCAGTCATTTGTGCGAGAGGCTGCTCGATCGGAATGACGAGGTGCTTTGCCTGGATAACTTCTTCTCCGGGTCCAGGCAGAATATCTTGAAGTTCATCGGCAACCCGCGCTTTGAGCTGATCCGCCACGACATTATCCAGCCGATCTTGCTGGAGGTAGATCAGATTTACAACCTTGCCTGCCCTGCCTCGCCGATCCACTATCAATATAATCCGGTCAAAACCGTGAAGACCTGCGTACTGGGGACGATCAACATGCTGGGTCTGGCAAAACGCGTCAAGGCGCGTATTTTGCAGGCTTCTACTTCGGAGGTCTATGGAGATCCGAAGGAACATCCTCAGAAAGAGAGTTACTGGGGAAATGTGAATCCCATTGGCCCGCGAAGCTGCTACGACGAGGGAAAGCGCCTGGCCGAAACTTTAATGATGGATTACCGCCGCCAGAATCGTGTGGACATTCGCATCGCAAGGATTTTCAACACCTATGGCCCGAGAATGTCGGAAAACGACGGCCGGGTGGTCAGTAACTTCATCGTGCAGGCTTTGAGGGGCGAAGACCTCACCGTTTATGGAAAAGGCGAACAGACAAGGTCGTTCTGCTACGTCGATGACCTGATTGCCGGTCTTATGGCATTGATGGATCATCCTTCACTGGTGGGCCCGGTCAATTTGGGCAATCCGGAGGAATTCACTATTCACGAGCTGGCAAATCTGGTTTTGAAACACAGCGGCTCGAAATCAAAGATTTGCTATTCATCGCTTCCGGCCGATGACCCGATACGAAGACGCCCGGACATCTCATGCGCTCGCAAAGAGCTGAAGTGGGAACCAAAAGTATCGCTGGAAGATGGATTGAAAAGAACGGTTGAATACTTCAGGCAGAAGCTGGGGGCAGCGAAGGCAGAGCGCCGCTAGTCTGAAAGCGTCATCGGTCACCGGCTATCAGGTCATCAGCGGATTTTTCGTGGCTCCGTTCCGCCCTGGATCCGCGGGAACCCTGCGATTTGTTTAGCTAATTCGTCAGTTGTTGCGGCGGCCACGTAGGGCCGCCCGTACGATCAGATGTATTTTTTCACGCCTTCTCGGGGACGCCAGAACGAGGAGATAAATTTCATCAACGACAACCCGTGGCTGTTTTAAGGGCCCTTATTGCTCCCGTGTTCCCGGTGCTCCCCGTGGTCTAATTTTCTCTCTTGCCTGCATTTAGTCCATCTAGAGGCTGGCCGAAGAATCTTTACTCAACTGTTAGGGCGGTGTAGCATGCACGTTCGGAGCCGAGATGTTAGTTTCTTATTTGCCCATTGTGTTGTTTATTCTGGTCGCGATTTCGCTTCCCGTGGTGGGTCTGGCCGTGGGGCGGCTGCTCCGCCCTTTCAACCCTTTCCGCGAAAAACTGATGCCCTATGAGTGCGGCGTCGATCCCGAGGGCGATGCCAGGGAGCGGTATTCGATCCGCTATTACATCATCGCCATTTTGTTCGTTGTTTTCGATGTGGAGACAATCTTCCTTTTTCCCTGGGCGGTTCTGTATAACAAGCTGGCGCTGTTTGGATTCATCGAAATGCTTGTTTTCATTTTAATCCTGGTAGTCGGGTACATCTACGTCTGGAAAAAGGGTGCGCTTGAGTGGGCATAAGTCCGGTCGCAAGTCGAAAGTCGCAAGTCGCAGGTCGAAAGTCGCCGGCTTTTCCCAACTCCGCCAAACGACCCTGAGGAATTGAAACCAGGTCTGCCTTTGTTCTCGACTTTCGACCTGCGACTTGCGACTTGCGACTTAAATAGGACCTTCGACTTTCAACTTAAAGATGGATAAACCGGAAGAGCAGGGGAAAAAAGCTGAGGCGGGAGCGTCTCAGCCTGGCGAAAAGCCGAAAAAACAACCCAGGGTTTGGGTAAAACCGGGCACGACTCCATCTGCTTCCGAGTCGCCGCCGAAAGAGCCGGATCATGTCGAGCCAGCAAAGTCGACGGCACCTCCCGAAGCTGGACAGCAGCCTACGCCAGTTCCGGGCGACAAGCCGAAGAAGCAACCCAAAGTTTGGGTGAAACCTGGAGCGGCTTCCGCAGGGACGGCTCCGCCGGCGCCCACCCCGGTCGAACCCGGCCAGGCTCCGGCCCAACCGCCCCCATCGAGACCAACCGCCGCGACTCCGGCTAAAACCGAGGCGCCTCCCAAAAGGCCGGCCAAGGAGGAAACACCCCTTTATCTGGATATCTCGCAGGACCCATTGGTATTGCGCCTGAAGCAGTCATTCCCCGAATCTGTGCTGGCCGCGCAGTCCTTTCTCAATCAGAAAATATTGACGATCGACGCCGATTCCATTTTGCCCGTATGCGAATTCCTGAGGGACGATTCCGAGTGCGAATATGACATGCTGCAGGACCTTACCGCAGTGGACTACCCGGAGCGAGAGAAGCGCTTCGTGGTTGTTTACCAGCTTTATTCGCTGCGGCGAAACGTTCAGGTTCGTCTGAAGTGCAACGTCGCCGACGGCGAGGCGATCGCGTCGGTCACGTCGGTCTGGTCTGCGGCCAACTGGCTGGAGAGGGAAGTCTTCGACATGTTCGGCATCACCTTTTCCGGCCACCCCGACTTGAAACGCATTCTGCTGCCTGAGGATTGGATCGGACACCCGCTGCGCAAGGACTACGATCTGCGCAAGCAGGATGAGGATTGGATTCGGCGTCACCTACAAATCAGAAGATAAATTTCATGCAAGAGGACATTTTTGGAGCTATTGGCGAAGAGACCATTCTCGACGCCAATCAGCTCACTATCAACATGGGCCCGCAGCATCCGTCAACGCATGGCGTGCTGCGTGTGAGGCTGAAAATAGACGGCGAGCGAGTAATCGATGCCGAGTGCGTGATCGGCTATCTGCATCGAGGCACCGAAAAAATTGTCGAGAATCGCACCTATACCATGGCGGTGCCTTACTTCGATCGGACCGATTACATAGCGGCCGTTTCCAACAACCTGGGGTTTGTTGAGTGCGTCGAAAAGATGCTGGGTGTGGAAGTGCCTCCTCGTGTTCAGTATATCCGGACCATGATGACCGAATTCCAGCGCATTGCCAGCCACTTGCTCTGGCTGGCGACGCACGCTCTGGACATCGGAGCCATGACCGTTTTTCTTTATGCATTTCGGGAGCGTGAAGAGATTCTCAAGCTGATGGAAGCAGTGTTTGGAGCGCGGCTGACCATCCATGCTTTTCGGATCGGCGGATTGTGGCAGGATTTGCCGCACGGTTTTTTGGACGCGTGCCGGAAATTCTCCGACGGTTTCGAGGCCCACGTGGATGAGTATGAAGGGCTTTTGACCAATAACCGGATCTGGCTGGAGCGCACCAAGAATATAGGTGTCGTTTCGGCTGAAGAGGCGATCGATCTTAGCCTGACCGGGCCTCCGCTGCGCGGGTCGGGCGTTAACTATGACGTGCGCAAAGCCCGGCCCTATGCCGCTTATGCCGACTTTGATTTCGACATTCCTCTAGGCGTGCACGGAGACACCTACGATCGCTATCTGGTTCGCGTTGAGGAAATGCGCCAAAGCAACCGCATCATTCAGCAATGCATTACGCGCATGCCAAGCGGTTCCATTCGCGGGAAGGCTCCGCGGGTGATTAAGCCTCCGGTCGGCGAATATTTCCATTCAGTGGAAGGTCCGAAAGGGGAATTAGGTTACTACATTGTCAGCGAAGGAGGCACCAGTCCTTACCGCTGTCGCATTCGCCCTCCTACTTTCATCAATTTGCAAGCGTTGAGAAAAATGGTCAAGGGACACCTGGTGGCCGACGTGGTCGCCATTATCGGTACGCTTGACATTGTGCTGGGCGAAGTCGACAGATGAACGCATGGCAGATCCTGATTAATTACGCCGTCATTCCGCTGGTTAAAATCGCGGTCATTGTCGGAATTCTGTCCGGCGGCATTGCATACCTGACGCTGCTGGAGCGGAAGGTCATTGCCCGCCTGCAGCAGCGGCTGGGACCGATGCGCGTCGGCTGGCATGGGATTCTGCAGCCGATTGCAGACGGCTTGAAGTTCATCATCAAGGAAGACGTAATTCCGCTGAAAGCGGATAAGTTCGTCTTCACCATCGCGCCTGCTATTTCCCTGATCCCGGCATTTGTCGTGTTCGCGGTGATACCGTTCGGCCCGCCCGATTCACTGTGGGGAACGGGCGGCTACGTGACCGACATCAACATTGGGTTGCTTTTTGTCGTGGCGGTCTCGTCGGTAGGCGTGCTGGGGATCATCCTCGGGGGATGGGCCTCTAACAGCAAGTACCCGCTGTTGGGCGCGCTTCGGTCCACAGCCCAGATGGTCAGCTACGAAGTGGCCATGGGTTTTGCCATCATCGGGGTCCTGCTGGTGGCAAATTCGCTGAGCCTGGTGGACATCGTGCAGAAGCAGAAAACCATGGGGCTCTGGTTCTTCTTTGTCCAACCGGTCTCCTTCCTTGTTTATTATGCTTGCGGGATGGCGGAGACGAACCGGCTTCCATTTGATCTGCCCGAGGCAGAGACGGAGCTGGTCGGGGGATTTCACACAGAATATAGCGGTTTCCGGTTTTCGCTATATTTCATCGCCGAGTACGCCAATATGATTACCGTTTCGTCGTTAGCCGTAACTCTCTTCTTTGGCGGATGGCTGCGGCCGTTCCCCAACGTGGCCGCCCTGGCTTTTCTTGACCTGATCCCCCCTCCTCTCTGGTTTACGATCAAGGTCTTAACCTTTCTATACGTCTTTATCTGGGTTCGCGGCACTTTGCCCCGTTTTCGCTTTGACCAATTGATGAACATTGGATGGAAAGTGTTCCTGCCGGTTGCCATGGCCAATGTCATTGTGACCAGCGCCGTGCTTTTGAGTTTCTTATGACCTCAGCCGTCGCCGATCAAATCGTCTTTTACACGCTGGCCGCGTTGATTGTGGGAATGTCACTGATGGTGATTCTGGCCCGCAATGCAGTCCGCAGCGCTCTGTATCTGATCTCCGCGCTAATCGGCTTTGCGGCTCTTTACGTGCGCCTGAAGGCTGAATTCATCGCGGGCGTGCAAATTCTGGTATATGTGGGCGGAATTATGGTTTTGTTCCTGTTCGTCATTATGCTGGTGAGCGTGCGGCGGATGGAGCATCAGGCCAAGTGGAGTCATCAGTGGAAAGTGGCGCTGGTGGCGGCGCTGGTACTTGCGGCCGAGCTGGCTTATCCGATTGTTAAGGGCCGCTCTCTTTTTGCCGTCAAGCAGACGCCCGAGGCGGTGCTCACCAAGACGCAAAACATTCAAACGGTCGGCGAGGTGCTTTACTCCACTTATCTGCTCCCCTTTGAGATTGCCTCGGTCTTGTTGCTGGTGGCCATCATTGGAGCCGTCGTACTGGCCAAGAAAAGAATCTAGAATGCGGAATGGCGAATTTCGAATGACGAATGACAAATTTCGAATGCCGAATTTCGAATGCCAAATGACGAGATCGGAGTTGCGGGGTTCTCGGTTTCGAGTTGGGAATTTCGTCTCGACGCCCTCTGAGCCCCCAACGCATTCGTCATTCGACATTCGTCATTCAACACTGGACTTTCGACCTGGGACTTTGGACTTTCGACTTTGATTTATGATCACAACGAATCACTACCTTACTCTGGCTGCGATTGTTTTCACTATCGGGGTCATCGGCGTGCTTACCCGCCGAAATGTCCTGATCATTTTCATGTCCATCGAATTGATCTTGAACTCGGTCAACATCAATCTGATTGCATTTTCCGAAGCGCTTAAAAATGCGATCGGGCAAGTGTTCGCCGTATTTGTGATCACGGTGGCTGCGGCCGAGGCGGCCGTGGGTCTGGGCATCATCATCGCGTTGTTCCGCAATAAGGAGACAGTGCAGGTGGATGAAATTGACCTGTTAAAGTGGTGATCGGCCCATGCTGAATTACATCTGGATTATCCCTCTGCTTCCCGTTGCAGGGACGCTTGTCAACGGTGTGGTGGGTTTGGCTTTCCGAGCGCGAGGCCGCCGGCTGGGCAAAACTTTCGTGGCGGCTGTCGCGGTGGGAGTTTGTCTCGCCGCCTTCGCTTATTCGTTAATTGCCATATTGCAGCTTCCCTCCGTTCCCGGTCACCTTTACAAGAAAGATTTGTTCACATGGATTCCGGGAATGGCCGTCAAGACCGGCGATGGAACACTGGCGAAATTCGAGATTCCCTGGGGGGTCCAGCTCGATCCTCTTTCAGCGGTGATGATTCTAGTAGTCACCGGGGTCGGCTCTCTGATCCACATCTATGCCGTGGGTTACATGTGGGATGACGACGGCTTTTACAGATTTTTTGCCTATTTGAATCTCTTCATGTTCGCGATGTTGACCCTGGTTCTAGCCGGCAATTATTTATTGATGTTTGTGGGTTGGGAAGGAGTGGGGTTGTGCAGCTATCTGCTGATTGGATTTTATTTGGATCGCAAGAGCGCCGGCGACGCGGCCAAAAAGGCGTTTGTGGTCAACCGGGTGGGA
>DASXTB010000457.1:0-7219 GCA_036505615.1 Acidobacteriota bacterium | reverse complement strand
CCGCCAGCCTGACATTGGCAGAGTCAAGCTGCATACGGGGCGCCGTTACCGCTGTAGGCAAAGACCGGATATTCCGCCTGATCCTTACGGATCAGTCTCAAATCCAATACCGCCCTTCACTAGTGCGGGACGCATTGCGCCAGTTACCGTTGTCTCGCACTAGATTCCGATACATCACTCCAGAGATGGAGCCGTGAGATCCTATGGGATTGTGCGGATAACTTTGGTTTGCCGCGGGCGCTGTGTGCAGCCACAGAGCCGCGGCCGGAAGGGCGCGGCAGTAGGCCAGGTCGACCTGGGTGTCACAAACGTCAAGTTTCGAGGGCGGAGCATTCCATCCTGAAATTGCTGGGCAAACTCTGAGGATAGTCGGGGCAAGGCCACAACCTCCTGCGGAGACGGATGATTTCCCTCCCATCGGCCACATTGCGCCCGCAGAGCCGCGGCCGGAAGGGCGCGGCGCGCTAGCATAGCCGCCTTCGGCAATCCCGCTGTCCTCAAGCTGGCTGGATATTTTCAGTTATGGGGGTTGTGCGGATAACTTGGTTTGCCGCGCCGCGCCCTTCCGGTCGCGGTGCGCCAGCATAGCCGCCCTCGGCAATCCCGCTGTGCTCAAGCTGGCCAGAAATCTTCGTTATGGGATTTGTGCGGATAACTTGGTTTGCCACGCCGCGCCCTTCCGGTCGCGGCTCCGAGGGTGGCCAGTCGAGGTTCATCGAGATGACCAAAAGTCGACCGATTTATGAACTTAGTGTGCAACAAAGGAGTCTAGGAGAAACCGAGCCCGCTAGGGAAATGTGGTATCGGTCACGTCTGCAAAATGTTATACTGACGGCATTATGCGCTTACGAATCTGTGTGTTGGTGATCGCTTTAACTACTCTTTTTTCCAGCCTTAGCGCCCAGTCTTTGGCCGAATTAGCCAAGAAAGAGCGAGAACGGCGTCAAAAAGAGACAAAGGTCCCACGCGTCATCCGAAACGAGGACTTGAAGAACTTAGGAAACGCAAGAGTTACAACGACCACCAGCCCCTCAGTTCAGCCGAAGGCGGAAGCTGTTGTGGCGGGTCCCGGCCCGGCAACGGCCGAAACGACGCCTCCTCCCCCGCCGGAAGAGGAAAAACACTGGCGAGAGGCTTTCAAAAACGCCCGGTTACAACTGAAACTGACCACAAACCGTGGAATGGTGCTCGAATTAAGAATCAACGATTTGCGGAACCGCCTTCTAACAGAGAGTGATGCGAGCACCCGCAGCTTGATCGATCAAGCTCTAAATGAGGCGGCAACCCAATTGGAGATCAATAAGGGAGAGATCATCAAAGCGCAAGAAGCGTTGCAGAAGTTGGAAGACGACGCAAGAAAAGCCAATGTGCCCGCCGGCTGGACTCGTGAAGAGGGACTGCCTACGCCCTCCCCTGTCCCCCCGACTCCCGGCACCACCCCTCCGAGTGGAAGTAATCCCCCACCTCCAAACAATCCTATAAAGCCCTAACACCATAATTTCGAATCCCGGCCTCTTAAGAAGTCCTGGCGCGCGGAGCTCAGAAGTCTATAGCATGCTACCCGAAGCAAGGGCCCTTTGCTAAATGGGGCTACTCAGCTATTTTGGCCTAGGTTCCCTTGGTGCGCATAAAGTTTACAAATCGGTCAAGTTTTGGTCATAAAATCGGCCCCGATGACCGGGCTGCCCGCACGCCACTGCGTGCACCACGGAGCCGCGACCCGGAAGGGCGCGGCGCGGCAATCTAAATATCTGCACAACACCTTAACTGTGAAGAGATCTCGCCGGCTTGCACGCAGTGCGATTGCAGAAGCCAGCGATGCTGGCGCGCCGCGCCCTTCCGGCCGCGGCTCCGTCGCTGCACAGAGTGCCTGTGGCCGGCGGGAAGTACATCTGGCAAATTTCCATTGCCCAGTCTATCTCGGCGGTATGAGGTCGCTCGCTCCCTATAGGGGCAGACCAGGGAGCAGATGACTACGGAGGAAATGAAGGAGTGGTCGGTGGACAGACTTGGAAGTGGCGCTACGGCAGTATCGAGATTAATAGCAATTTCGTTCGCTGTCTTGGCAGGTCGCCGATGGTACTTTAGTTCTGTTTACGAACGGCATGAGGAAACCGATTCTAAAAAGTATCGACGACGGTGCCACATGGAACTAATGTGCGTCAACAGACCTTCGGAATTCCTCTCAAGCTCAAGAGAGGATACATTCCGAAATCCGAAGTCCGCATTCCGCATTCCGCAATCCGAAGTCCGCAATCACTTCAGTCCATCAACTTCAACTTCCACCACAAAACCTTCTCCAGGTAATCGAGGTCGAAGGGCTTGATGATGTAATCGAAAGCTCCCAGGTCCAGCGCTCGTCGTCCGACCGCCTCGTCGGTCACGGCCGTGACCATGATGACTCCGATATCCTTGTGTTGTTCCTTTATCTCCTTCAAAACTTCCAGGCCGCTTTTTCCGGGCATATAGATATCTAGAAGCACTACCTTGGGATTTTCTACCTTCACTCTTTCGAGGGCTTCAGTCCCGTTGGAAGCGGTTACGACATCATAGTCCTTCTTCTCCAGAAACTTCTTGAGCAGACTGACAATCACCGGTTCGTCGTCCACGACCAATATTTTGGGCATTTTTCTTACGTCTCTTCCGTCTCTTCGTGCAAAAATTTGGGGACTTTGCCCAATTCCCAATTTAGATCAAATTGAAAGAACTGAGATACAAATTTCAAATTGCGAATTGAAAATATGTCCCCAAGATTCCGCCACTATATTCACCTATTGTATTTTCAAATTGCAACATTAAAATCTGACAATGCTCTAAGAAATTTATCTATATATGCCAATGGCCCATTGCGGATCAACAGTATTTCGGAGGCTGGCGGCAGCTGCCGACGCCAATTTTCATGACGCCGGTCTTCTGGCAAAGTGCAAGGCAGCAATGCCTGCGCTCAAGTTCTCAAACTCTACGTTATCAAAACCGCACCTTTCCAGTATGCGACACAGGTCCTGCTGGTCAGGGAACTCTTTGACCGAGTCGGGCAGGTAGCGATAGGGACCGTCGGATTTCGAAACCAACCTGCCTATGTTTGGAAGGACATGATCGAAATAGAGTCGGTATAGATCCCGGAATATCGGGGTCGCCGGCTTTGAAAATTCCAGAATAACGAGGATCCCTCCCGGCCTTAGCACGCGAAAGAATTCCAACAGCCCGCGCTGCAAGTCCTCCAAGTTCCTCACACCGAAGCCCACGCTGACCACGTCGAACCAGGAACCGGGAAATGGAAGGCAAAGCGCATCAGCTTCCAAAAGCTTCACCCTGCAGTCCAATTTTTCGAGCTTCTCCTGAGCGATTACCAGCATGGGATGACAAAAGTCGGCACCGAAGACGTCATTCCTGTGGGAAAGTTCGATCGCCAGATCTCCGGTTCCGGTGCACACGTCCAGCACGCGGCCCGGCCGGCTGTACTGTTGCAGTTTGCGCGCCAGATGCCGACGCCATCTGCGGTCGACGTTCAGAGAAAGTAAATGATTGAGCAGATCATATCGAGGCGCGATCGAGGCAAACATCTCACGAATGCGAACAGATCTTTTATCAACCACTCTCACGACAGGAATTCCTCAAGCCGGGCCTGTACCAATGCTGCGGGAATTCCTGCGCGAACAACCACTTCGCCAACGGCCACAGGAAGGACAAATGTGAATTTCCCGTCACGGACCTTCTTGTCACGCCGCATCCCATCCATGAGCGCATCTGTTGGACAGTCAAGAGGCGGAAGTTCGCCATTCTTGAGCACTAAATCTCGAACGGCAACGCCGGCAGCTCGATTGCAGAGGCCCATCGTTTCGGCCAGTTCGATTGCAAATAGCATTCCCAAACCCACCGCCTGGCCGTGCGTAAATTTCTGAAACTCCGTCGCCGACTCGATGGCATGCCCCAGGGTGTGTCCGAAATTCAGAATCATGCGCTGCCCGGTTTCCTTCTCATCCCTGGCTACAATCCCAGCTTTGCACCGCACGCAGGTTTGGATGATGGGACTCATGTCGGCATTGCGATCCCATTTCATTCCGCCCAACTGCTGGTACAGACCGTTTCGCTCGATCAGCGCGTATTTGACGACCTCATACATCCCTGATTGAAACTCGACATCCGTAAGGGTTCTCAAGAACGTCGGGTCAATCAACACAGCCACCGGCTGATGAAAGGCTCCGATCAGGTTCTTGCCCAGCGGGTGGTTGATTCCGGTCTTCCCGCCAATAGAGGCATCGACTTGCGCCAGCAGTGTCGTCGGAATGTGAACCAATCGAATCCCGCGCAGTACAGTAGCAGCCGCAAAACCCGTCATGTCGCCCACCACTCCTCCGCCGACGCCGACCAAGACATGGCCCCGCTCCACGCCGTTTTCAAGGAGGAAGGTCCAGATAGACGCCAGCGTGTCAAGCGACTTGGAGCTCTCGCCTGAAGAAAGAGCAAGCGGAGCCGCGAAACGCGCATCATCGCGCGGGAAAACATTCGGCCAGTGAGAAGAGATGTTGGTGTCAGTGATAAAGAAATAACGCTGAGCAGGGGCAACTCTAAGCAAAACTTCGGGAATCCTGCCGGCTAAACCTTCCTCTATGATTGCAGGATAAGATCCATGCTGGAATTCAACCCGAACTTCGGCCATGTTTATCCCGCGACCAAAGCTCTAACGGGCAACCATTCCTTCGGCGGGGCTACTGGCGGTTGCATAAGATTTTTTCGGTATGCGGCCCGCAAGATAAGCAAGCCGTCCCGCGCGCACGGCCAAGCCCATCGCTTCGGCCATCCGGATCGGATCCTGCGCCCCCGCGATGCCGGTATTCATCAAAACCGCGTCGCATCCAAGCTCCATCGCCACCGTGGCATCCGAGGCTGTTCCAACTCCCGCGTCGACAATCACCGGAACGCGCGCCATTTCTTTGATGATTCGAATGTTGTTCGGATTCTGGATCCCCAACCCGGAGCCTATGGGAGCACCCAAAGGCATGACGGCCGCGACGCCCAGATCTTCCAGCTTGCGAGCCATCACCGGATCGTCATTGGTGTAGGGCAGTACGATGAAGCCCTCTTTGACGAGCACCTTGGTAGCCTGCAACAACGCTTCGTTGTCAGGGTAGAGCGTCTTCTCATCGCCTATGACTTCCAGCTTTACCCAATCGGAAAGGCCGGCTTCGCGTGCGAGCCTGGCGTAGCGGATGGCGTCCTCTGCGGTGTAACATCCCGCGGTATTGGGCAACAAGATGTATTTCTCCAGGTCGATGGCATCCAACAGAGACTCACGCGAACGGTCGGAAATATTTACCCTTCGCACCGCTACGGTCACGACCTGGGCGCCGCTGATTTCAAGCGCCTCTTTCATCTGCTGGCTGCCGGCGTATTTTCCCGTTCCCACAAACAGCCGGGATCGGATCTTTTGACCTGCAATTTCGAGAATGTCTTCGCAACCTGTCGCCACCGCTACCCACCTCCGACAAAATGAATGATTTCCAGCTTGTCGCCGGGTTTCAGCGAGATATCCTCCCATGTCTTGCGGGCAACAATGAAGCAATTCAACTCAACGGCAACGCGCTCCTTCTTCAATTCCAGAAAGTCTATTAGTTCTGCAATTCTTACTGAATCGGGGACGGATTTAGGCTCTCCATTTATAGTAACTTCCATACGATTCCCTCAGGAATCTATGATAGCATTTCGCCTTCCGGCCAGACAATCTCGGTCCTGCCGGCCTAAGAAAAACAGAGCGCATCAGAATTGAATGAGTTTGGACCTTTTAGAGGAGCCGGAGGGGGTTAGACGCCGAGCTAATCAATCCCCTGGCGCTTTCTAACTTCATCTGAACGTCACCCATCCCAGAAACCGAGTTAATGGCGATTCTTTCTTTCTACCTGCTCGCAGCGATTGCTCTGACTTCGGCATTAAGCGTCGTGCTCCAAAAGAAAGCGATGTCCAGTGCCCTATCGTTGATTGTTTGCCTAGGGGCGATTGCCATGCTCTATGTGCAACTGGATGCTCTATTCATTGCTGTTATCCAGGTCATCGTATACGCAGGCGCCATTATGGTTCTTTTCCTGTTCGTCATTATGCTGCTGGATCCCACGTCGGAAAGGCTCGCCCCTTCGCTAAAAAGCGTGGCATACGCCGCTGTTCCTTTAGGGGTTCTGCTGGCTGTCTTGTTGGGTCAGGCAATCATCGTGTATCGCCCGGCTTCCCCCAGCGCCCGAGAGCCGGCAATTTCGGACATTTCCGCTGTGGGAATGCGGTTGTTTTCCAGTTACGTCCTTACGTTTGAAGTCACTTCCATCCTGGTACTGGTGGCCGTGGTGGGAGCAGTGATTCTGGCAAAAAAGAAAGTATGATCCCGATTCAAAACTATTTGGTGTTGGCCGCGCTGCTCTTTTTTATTGGGGCGGTAGGGGTGCTGATCAAGCGCAACGTCATAACCATGTTCATGTGCATCGAACTGATGCTGAACGCGGTGAATCTGACGTTCATCGCATTTTCTCGCCATTTGGGAAGAATCGACGGTCAGATCTTCGTTTTCTTTGTGATGACAGTGGCCGCCGCGGAGGCCGCTGTTGGACTGGCAATCATCGTGGCGCTGTATCGAAATAGAAAGACATTGAATGTGGACGATGCCAGCTCAATGAAATGGTGAGATGGTGAGATGATGGCGAGGTATCTTTCCCTGATTCCTCTTCTTCCATTGATCGGCGCCGGAATAAACGGCGTGCTGGGCAGGCGTGTGAGCCGAGCGCTGATTTCGGTCATTTCGTGCGGTCTGGTTGGGGCGAGTTTTGTCATCTCACTGGGATGCTTGGTGGATCTTCTAAAACTGCCGCAGACAGAGCGACACATGGTCCAGTCCCTGTACACGTGGATTCAGGGCGGCGCTTTTCAGGCCCGCATTTCTTATCTGCTGGATCCCCTTTCTCTGATCATGATTTTGATCGTAACCGGTGTTGGATTCGTGATCCACGTCTACTCAATCGGTTATATGGCGGACGACTCCGGATACTATCGCTTCTTTTCCTACCTGAACCTGTTTATCTGTGCGATGTCCGTTCTCGTTCTAGCCGGCAATTATTTATTGATGTTTGTGGGTTGGGAAGGAGTGGGGTTGTGCAGCTATCTGCTGATTGGATTTTATTTGGATCGCAAGAGCGCCGGCGACGCGGCCAAAAAGGCGTTTGTGGTCAACCGGGTGGGA
>DASXTB010000456.1:0-16672 GCA_036505615.1 Acidobacteriota bacterium | reverse complement strand
GGATTGCGGATTTCGGATTGCGGATTGGGGGCTGCAGATTTGGGATTGCGGATTTCGGATTGCGGATTGGAGGTCGGGAATTTTTCACCGTGTCCCTTTAACTGCGATTTTTTTTCGCAAATCTGCCCGCAGCCCAGTTGTGTATAAAGGGGAGAACTGAGATCTGCCCCCAACAATGAACGCCGACGACTTTAAGAAAAGAACTAAACGGTTTGCGCTTCAAATAATCCGGATTGTCGAATCACTGCCCAAGACGGCAACAGGATATACCATTGGAGGACAATTGCTAAAGTGTGGGACATCGGTGGGTTCGAATTACCGCTCTTCCTGTCGAGCAAGATCTCGGCGTGATTTTATTTCCAAGATGGGCATTGTTGAGGAAGAGTCTGATGAATGTCTCTACTGGATGGAGTTGTTGCTTGAATCGGGCCTTGTAAAAGCCGAGATCCTTGCAGATGTTATGGCAGAGGCCGAAGAAATCCTGTCGATGGTGGTAAGTTCGATCAGGACGGCCCGTCTCCGAGGATAAATCCGCAATCCGCAATCCCCAATCCGCAATCCGCAATCCACAATCCCCAATCCCCAATCCGCAATCCACAGTTAGGCGGGCCGGACGGGCAGGTACTTCAGCGCCTGAATCAGGTAATCGCGCAGTTCCTTGCGGTGGACGACGGCGTCCAGCATGCCATGCTCCAGTAGGAACTCGGCGCGCTGAAATCCTTCGGGCAGCTTCTGACGGATTGTCTGCTCGATGACGCGAGGCCCGGCAAAGCCGATCAGAGCTTTGGGCTCCGCAATGTTTAAATCGCCCAGCATGGCAAAGCTTGCCGTCACGCCGCCAGTGGTTGGATCGGTCAAAACAGAGATGTAAGGTATCGCCGCCTGATCGAGACGCCCCAGGGCGGCGCTGATTTTGGCCATCTGCATCAGCGACAACGCCCCTTCCATCATCCGAGCTCCTCCGGACGCCGAAACGATGATCAAGGGAAAGCGCTCCACCATGGCAGCCTCAATGGCGCGCGTGATCTTCTCGCCCACTACTGAGCCCATGCTGCCGCCGATAAAACTGTATTCCATGGCGGCCATCACTACGGGAATTCCGCCCAGTTGCCCGCGGGCGTTGACCACGGCCTCCTTCTCTCCGGTCTGCTTTTCCATAGTGCGCAGCCGTTCGCGGTATGGTTTCCTGTCAACAAACTGAAGAGGGTCCGAGGAGCGTATGTCAGCGTCGAATTCCGCATAACGCCCGTCATCCAGCAGGCATTCCAGGCGCCGGCGCGCGGAGATCTTGAAGTGGTAATCACATTTGGGACAGACCTGCAGGCTTGCTTCCAAGTCTTTTTTCCAGATGATTGCCTTGCACTCTTCACATTTTAAGAAGAGCCCCTCGGTCTTTACATGGCGCTCTTCGGACGAGACAGAGTTCCGAATTGCTTTTTCTTTCTTAAACCAGGCCATGGACCAAAACTATATAGTAAAGAGCCGTGAAAAAGGGAATCCCTTTGCGATTTTTAGACCTCGTTCCGTCGGGCCCGATCATGATTGTTAGAAAATCATGAGACGAAAATCGGCCGCTTCAAAAAGCGCCATTCTAACGAAAATCAAAATTACCTGCTTGGTGATTCTGGCGCTAGTGGTTTCCGCCTGGGGATATTGCCATTATCGGTTCTGGCAACTGAGTCGGGGAATTGAGAAGTTGAGCGGCAGCGGTAGTTGGGATCTTCCATTCCTCGACCTGAAGGGCGTCATTCACGTGCACACCGCCGCCGGCGGACACAGCCGGGGGACTCTGGATGAAGTGGTTGATGCAGCAACCCAGAAGAGTGTGGACTTTGTTATCGTTACCGAGCATCCAAGGCCGCATGGTTACCTGGCTCGATACCAGTCACAGCCTGGCAAGCGTCCCATCCTGATTTTCGGAGAAGAGCGTGAAGAACAAGCGGGCCGCGCGCTTGTAGTCCCCTATCCGGAGCGGAAGGAAGAGCTCAGAATCGCGACGCATTGGATGTCCGTGCCGCAAGAAGCTGTGGCCGAAATCATCAATCTTCATGAGGAAGCCGACGGTGTTTCGCGCCTCAAGTCCGGCTGCTTTCTGCTGGGATCGTTGCCCGGATATTCGCCGTATTTCTTGTTTCCGATACAGCGGATTTTCCGGAACAAGCTCCATCAGTGGGACTACATCCTAAAGCAGCGGCCGCTTTGGGTTGTCGGTGGCAACGACGCGCATGCCAACATCGGCCTGCGGCTGGAGTATTCCAGTGGAGCCCCGCTGCTCGACTGGACTATCGACCCGTACGCAGCCAGCTTCAATTACGTGAATACCCATGTGCTGCTGCCACGCAGCAGCGAAATTAGTCCGGACGCGATACTGGCGGCTCTGGGTAAGGGTTTCGCCTATGTAAGCTTTGACTTTCTGCATGATCCCAGGGGTTTCAGTTTTTCCGCCACCCAGCTGTGGACGCGCCGCATTCGCGCCGGAGTGGAATTGACGGTGAAATCTCCTGTTGCCGCGCGCATACAACTCTTGCGCGATGGCGACAGCGTGCGCGAGGTTGCGCTGGGGCAGGAGCTTCGGTTCACCGCCGTTGAGCCGGGAGCCTATCGCGCGGAGCTGTATTTGCCGCAGCTGGGGGGCTGGGCAGACGAGAATCCTTGGATCATTAGCAATCCGATTTTTGTCGTGAAATGAAGTCCTGTCGATTGCGGATTTCGGATTGCGGATTGCGGATTTAGGATTGCGGAATGCCGATTGGGGATCTCCGAATAGTTAGGACGTTCGCGGATTAACTTTTCTCCACCAAGGACTGGTCGCGGCGTCAGACCGTAACCAAGAACGAGTCGACAGCTGAGATGACGCAATGACTCGAATCCGCAATCCGCAATCCGCAATCGGCAATCGGCGCAATCCGCAATCCGGAATCCGCCATCCGAAATCCAAAATCCGCAATCCGAGATCCGCAATTCCAAGTCTCCTGGAAGTGGCCGTTGCCGTTGGCTCAATTCTCCTCTATCTCTGGAGAGGCCGCTTTACCTCTCTGGCCCATCTTTGGCTGGCTCTCACCTATATCGTCATCGTTGTCATTCTGGCTTTCTCATTTCGGTTTCATCACGACACCGCTCCTAAGATCGGTCTGCGTTTGGACAATTGCGGCGCCGCCCTTCGTATTTCAGTGCCGTGGCTGTTACTGGCGCTTGCTACGGCCGCGGCGCTGGCATTTGGCAGCGGAGCATCTGCTCGGGTCGACCGTGGCAAAGACATCTGGCTCTACTTTCCCTGGGGATTCGCGCAGCAATACTTTCTACAGGCCTTTCTTCTGCAGAGGATGAAGCAGGTAGCGGGCCGGCGCTTGGGGGTGTTGGCGGCGGCATCCCTCTTTGCGCTTTTGCATCTTCCCAACGCTTGGCTGGTATTTATCGTTTGGGCGGGAGCCATGTTAAGCATCTGGGTGTTCGAGAGGGTCCCAAATTTACTGGTTTTGGGAGCGGAACATGCCCTTGTGGCCGTGACCCTGCTGATATTTTTCAAGTACTCATTGCTGGAGCATTTCGCGGTGGGGCCGAACCTGCAAAGATTCACTCTCAGCGGGGCGGGGGTTCGTCTGGCGGCCTGGGATCTGGATGGGGACGGCCGTGCAGAGCTGATCGTGGTTCCCGCAGCGTCACGTTCAGCCGCAGCGGAGCTGAAGATCTTCAACCAGGGCCGCCTCTGGAAATCCATTGTGCCTTTCCCTGATAGTAGCGGAGGGTTGGAAGTGGCGGTCGGCGTCCTTGCGCCAAATCCGAAATCCGCAATCCGAAGTCCGCAATCAGAAGGTTCTGTTTGCATCGCCGTGGCCCGCGGTCCGGCAGAAGGCAACTCGGACGAAGTCGTAATTCTCTCTCCGGAGCTAAAAATAATTCGCAAATTTCCGCCCCACGCAGTTACATATGGAGTGAGCATTGCAATAGTCGCGGGCCGCGTTTTGACGGCTCCCGGGCCCTCTCCGGGGAGCAAGCCCGTCGTCGAAGTCCGTGACGCTTATGGTAAGATAATAAATGTTTTCGCCCTGACAGATCGGTCCATAGCCAACGGGGCTCGAGTTACGCGCGGAACATCTGGCTCGCAAGGGGACTATGTTTTGGTAACGCCGCAACCCCTTTCCACCAATCCGGCCGTTTGTTTCCTTTACGATCTGCGTGGTAATTTGGTACGACGCTTCAGCCCCTACCAGGGCCTGACCTACGGAATGAACTGCGCCGTAGCTCACTGGGATGCAAGGGAGTTTTTGCTCTTCGCGCCAGGGCCGGGGCGTGGATACCGAACCGATCTGCGAGTATTCAGCGTGGATGGTCAGCAACTAGGCGCTTTTGAGGGCGGCTTCTCTTCCTTCAGCGCTAGTCTGGCCGCCGGCGATTGGAACGGTGACGGGCAGGATGAAGTCTTTCTGGGTGCAGGAATAAATCCGGACGGAGACTACCGAGTCCGTGTATTGGATCGCGCCGGGCATCTGTTAAGCGAGTGGAGTGCGTTTTGATTCGTCAGTTGTCCGTAGTCCGATGTCGGTTGCGACGGACTACGGACAACGAACTACAGACCAAATATGCAAAATCTCAATCTTTTTCCGGAACGAAAAATCTACACCGTCTCTGAGTTTGCGTTTGAGGCCAAAAATCTGCTGGAGCGGGAGTTCCTGGATGTGTGGGTGAAAGGGGAAATCTCCAACTTCCGCCATCCCCACTCCGGCCATTTTTACTTCACATTGAAGGATAGCGATTCTCAAATCAAGGCAGTCTGCTTTAAGACCCACAATCGTTATTTCAAGTTTAAGGTGGAAGACGGGCTCAACGTTCTGTTGCGGGGCCGTGCTTCGCTTTATGAAGCGCGCGGGGATTTCCAGATGGTGGTTGATTATATGGAACCGGCGGGGATGGGAACTCTGCAATACGCTTTTGAGCAGCTCAAGCAGAAGCTGAATATGGAGGGCCTGTTCGACTCGGCCCGCAAAAGGTCTCTTCCCCCCTTTCCCCGAAAGCTCGGAATCGTTACCTCCCCGATGGGTGCTGCGATTCAGGACATTCTCAGAATTCTGAAGCGGCGAAACCGGCAGATTCACATCTTGATCTACCCGGCGCGTGTGCAGGGGGAAGGCGCCGCCGAGGAGCTCTTGCAGGGCGTGAAGTACCTTAACAGCCGCCCGGACATTGACGTTATTGTCCTCACCAGGGGCGGTGGTTCGCTTGAGGACCTGGCTGCGTTCAACGATGAACAGCTGGCGCGGGCCATTGTGCACTCGAGGATTCCCGTGATCTCAGCGGTAGGACACGAAATCGACTTCACCATTTGTGATTTTGTCGCGGACCTGCGCGCGCCCACGCCCTCGGCCGCCGCGGAAATTGTCTCAGAGACTCAGGAAGAACTATGTCGCAAGATAGACGCAATCATCAAGCGTGGCAAGCAGTCGTTGCTTTTGCTGATTGAACGGAAGCGCAGCACGCTGGAACGATTGGCCGCCAATCAGGCCTTTGCCTCCGCCGAAGGACGCATTGAGTCAATCTCTCAGCGTCTCGACCAGATGACCTTTCGGATGGAGCGCGCCTGGCGGGGATATCGGGCGCAGAGGCTCAATCTATTTGACAGGCTTGATTCCCGCCTGCACCGTATCAACCTGGGCCGGTTGCTGGGTGAGGCGACGGAAAGACTGGAGATGGAATTGCGCTTGTTGCGCCAGACGGGTAACCAGTTGATGGCGCGAAAGCGGCGTGAATTTGAAACGCTGGCAGGAACTCTGAATGCCGTCAGCCCGCTGGCAGTACTGCAGAGAGGATACGCGATTATTCGTAAGGAAAACCGGCAGATTGTCAAGTCGGTCAGAGATGTCCACATCGGTGAAGACGTCCGGGTGCACTTGCATCAGGGCGAATTGAATTGTCGGATTCAAGGGATGAAATCGTGACTTTGTCTTTTGTCCGTTGTCAGTTGTCCGTTGCGCCCATCTGATAGTGGTACTATGCGACGGACAACAGACCACGGACGACGGACAGCGGGAACCTATGAGGTCTCCCGAATCTTTTCAAGGAACAAGTATGGAATTCAAAGATTTCGAAAATGCGTTAAAAGCTTTGGAAGATATTGTGGCAAGGTTGGAAAAGGGGGATTTACCGCTGGAAACGGCGCTGGAATTGTTCGAGCAGGGCGTCCAGATTTCCAAGTTCTGCAACTCGAAGCTTACCGAGGCGGAGCGAAAGGTTGAAATCCTGCTGCGTGACAACAAAGGCGAAATGCAGGCCGAACCATTTCAAATCACTGTGGACGGGCACGAATAAGTTCGAATTCCGAAGGTCGAACTCCGAATGTTGAGGCAGCCTCAGATCGCTGGTCACTGGCCATTGGTCATCAGTCATCGGTCATCAGTCAGCGGTCAACAGGCCGACGGGTCAGCAAGTCCACACGTCAAGGCTTCAGGTCAGAGTCATTGACCTGGGCTATGTAACCAGTTGGCTGCTTGCCATGCCGGTCTGTAGGGGCGGTTCGTGAACCGCCCGTCGTACAACGAAATCGAAATGCTCCAACCGGCGGTTTAAAAACCGCCGTTACAGATTGCGAGGTCAGAAAGATTCTACGGTTAAAGCGCGATTAACAGCCGATCACGATCACGTCCACGTCGACGATCACGGCAACGTCCGTGTCCAGGTCCACGACGTAGAACTCGCTGAGGTTTTGGTAACTGAACATTCGTAACCTCCTGGCGTTCTTAACTGGCCAGTAGAGAGCTATTTGATTTTTTTCAACTCCGTAGACGTGGCCGTAGTCGTTGACGTGAACGTGGGCGTGATCGTGAACGTGAACGTGATCGGCCTCTTTTTCGGTTGCGGCTCTGCCTTGCTGCGGACTTGTTGACTGATGACCGATGACCAACAACCGATGACCGTTGACCTACCGCAACTCAGCGCTCATTTTGTAACCCAGCGCGAAAGAATCAACCAGACACTCGATGGGCTGCTTCCCCCCGCGACACAGTTTCCGCATTCCATTCACGAAGCGATGCGCTACAGCATTTTCGCCGGCGGCAAGCGCGTTCGGCCGATCCTGGTGCTGGAATCGGGGCAGGCCTTTGGCGGGCCGGAAAAGGTTCTCCTGGAAGCGGGCGCGGCTGTCGAGATGATCCATACCTATTCGTTGATCCACGATGATCTGCCCGCCATGGACAACGACAGTCTGCGGCGCGGCATGGCGACCAGCCACGTCAAATTCGGAGAAGCCACTGCCATTCTCGCCGGCGATGCTCTGCTTACTCTGGCATTTCAGATTCTGGTCCACCTGAAGGCGGAAGCTTCACTGGTGCTTCGGAGCGTGCAGATGCTGTCGGCGGCACTGGGAACTGTCGATGGCATGATTGCCGGCCAGGTGATGGATTTAGAGTACGAAGGAGCAGTTCTGGACCAGGCCAAACTGGAGCGGCTAGATGCGTCAAAAACCGGCGCACTGATCCGGTCTTGCGTAGTGTTGGGAGCGCTGTTGGCAGGAGCGGACGACCGTTCCTTGGAGACGCTTTCCAGCGTTGGTTCCAAGTTGGGGCTGGTTTTTCAGATTGTTGATGATGTGCTGGACGTCGAAGCCAGCTCCAGCCAGTTGGGAAAGACAGCCGGTAAAGACCAGCGCGCCAAAAAGTACACCTTTCCGGCCGCGCTGGGATTAGGCGGTTCCAAACAGTATGCGCGGCGCTTGACCGATGAAGCGATTGCCGATCTGGAAAGGCTGGGCGTGGATACGTCGAAGCTGAAAGAATTCTGCTTGTTCCTGGCGCAGCGAAGGTCTTGAGACCGGCGCCGTTAGGCACTCACTGGATTTCTATATTTCGATTCTGTAAATCAGTCTTTCACCTGCACCAGCGTGACCGCCCGTAAGAACGGCTAGGCCGCTTTCAGCGGCGCGCCGGAGGCGCGCTCTGTCCGCGAAGCGGCGCTTCTGCACGATGAAAGATTGTGCGGGAGACGGCCCCCAGGCCGTCTCTCCAAAATGTCCAAACTCCAGTGTCCGCGAAGCGGACCAATAACAGTAGCCGGGGGTGCCCAGGCGCGGAGCGCCAGGCACCTCCGGTCAGCGATTCCCCACACGGAATCGGACCGCGCAAGCGGTCCCATTTTTCCCTTCTCAATAAACACCGGGTGCAGTATGACGAGCGTTATCTTTGGGACTGAGGCGTCCATGACGGCTGAACTTGATGGGACCGCTTGCGCGGTCCGGCGATATGGGGGATGGTTGACCGGGGGTGCTTGGCGCTTCGCGCTTCGGCACCCCCGGCTACTGCTATTGGTCCGCTTCGCGGACGAAGTGACAAATGACCGATAACGCTTTTGCTTGCGACTCCGCCGTGCCGGTCCTTTGCGCTATAATACCCTCCGCTATGGAAGATCCTAAATTTCTGCCCTTTATAGACAGCCCGGAGCACTTGCGCAAACTGAAGAAGGAAGACTTGCCCGCCGTTTGCAAGGAACTGCGCGAGTATCTGATCTACATGGTTTCCAAGATGGGAGGGCATCTGGCCTCAAGCCTGGGAGCCGTGGAGTTGGTGGTCGCCAGCCACTATGTGTTCAACACTCCCGAAGACAGGCTCATTTGGGATGTGGGTCACCAGGCGTACGGCCACAAGATCATTACCGGCCGCCGCGACAAGTTCCACACGCTGCGCCAGTACGAAGGGCTGAGCGGATTCCTGCGCCGCGAGGAGAGCCCTTATGATGTGGTGAATGCGGGACACGCAGGCACCTCTCTTTCTTTCGCCCTGGGAATGACGGCGGCGCGCGACCTTCTCGCCGGGGAGCGAAGAATCATCGCCGTTATTGGCGATGGTGGATTGACGGCTGGAATGGCGCTGGAAGCGATCAATCAAATCGGACATCTGAAAAAAGATCTGATAGTGGTCCTCAATGACAATGAGATGTCGATTTCACCTAATGTCGGCGCGCTGGAAGGCTACCTGAACCGAATTATTCACGGCCAGGTATACGTGCGATTCAAGAAAGATGTAGAACACGCCATGACCGCGATTCCCAAAGTCGGCGATAAGATGTTCCACTTGACCAAGACGCTCGTCGACGTGATGAAGACTTTCCTGGTACCCGGAACTTTTTTTGAGGAATTGGGATTTCAGTACATCGGGCCTGTGAATGGACATGATGTGATCTCGCTGGTGGATACTTTCGCTGAAGCCAAGCAGCATAAGGGCCCATTCTTGATTCATGCCGTAACGGTGAAGGGCAAGGGTTACGTGCCTGCCGAAAAGCATCCGGTGAAGTGGCATGGCTCGGCTCCCTTTGACATCGAACAAGGCGTCTTTCTCAAGAAATCATCGGCGCCTCCCGATTACACGTCTGTTTTTTCCAAGGCGCTGATCAAGCTGGCGCGCGAGGATGAAAAAATCGTGGCGGTGACGGCAGCGATGCCCGGAGGCACGGGACTGGACAAATTCGCGGAAGTATTTCCCGATCGCTGCTGGGACGTGGGAATCGCCGAGCAGCACGCCGTGACATTTTGTGCCGGCATGGCCCTGGAAGGTTTAAAACCTGTGGCCGCGATTTACTCTACGTTCCTGCAGCGGGCGTATGACCAGATTGTGCACGATGTCTGCCTGATGGATATACCCGTCGCCTTCTGCCTGGATCGCGCCGGACTGGTAGGGCAAGACGGCACCACTCACCATGGCGTCTACGATCTGGCTTACTTGCGTACACTGCCGAACATGCATGTGATGGCGCCCAAAGACGAGAACGAACTTCAGCACATGCTGAAAACGGTAATCGAATGCCCGCACCCGGCGGCGGTACGCTATCCTCGAGGCAGCGGCTACGGCGTCCCCCTGGATGAAGAGATCCACACTCTGGAAATCGGCAAGGGCGAGCAGTTGCGACAAGGGAAGGATCTGGCGCTGGTTGCTCTTGGAAGCATGGTGTATCCGGCGCTGGCGGCGGCCGAGACGCTGCGTAAGGATGGCATTGAAGCCGGAGTGATAAATGCCCGCTTTGCCAAGCCTCTGGACGAAACCTTGATCTTGTCGGCAGCCGCGCAGACCGGAATTCTGGTAACGCTGGAAGACCACAGCGAGCATGGCGGGTTTGCCAGCGCCGTTCTTGAATTGCTGATGGATCGGCGGCTGTTCGACATCAAGCTGCTGCGAATCGCCGTTCCCGACCGCATTATCCCGCACGGCCCTCCCAATCTGCTCTCTGCCAAGTACGGATTGGACGCGGACGGAATCTATCAGAGAGTGAAAGCTTTTCTGGATGAATGCAAAGATCAAAGACCCGACTCGATGAACTACTTGTTGAGAGCGGACTTGCTGAAAATCGTCAAAAAGCCCACGCCCTGATTCTGGCGGGGCGCGTCTTTGTTGATTCCCAAAAAGTCGAAAAGCCAGGCACGCTGGTCTCTGCCGCTGCGTCGCTGGAAGTGCGGGGCTCGCGCCGATTTGTCGGTCGTGGAGGCGAGAAGCTCTGGGGCGCGCTGGAACATTTTCAGATTCAAGTGAGCCAGCGAGTGTGTGTCGATCTGGGGAGTTCAACGGGAGGATTCGTCGATTGTCTTCTCAAGCGTGGGGCATCTCGCGTCTATGCCTTCGATGTCGGCCGGGGGCAGATGGCTTGGAATCTTGTCAGTGACCCGCGCGTGTCCCTTCGCGATCAGTACAACGTGCGCTACCTGCGCGGCGCCGACATTCCCCAACGATTCTTTCTCATGACCGTGGACCTATCCTTCATTTCACTGCGTCTGGTGCTGCCGGCGATCGCCGGGGCGTTTCGTGAGAGGGGAGAGCCTGAGGCTCTTCTGCTGGCACTGGTCAAGCCCCAGTTTGAGTTACCCGCAAACCGGATTGCAGCCGGAGGGATGGTGATAGACGAGGCGGAAGCGAGACAGACTGTGCAGCAGGTCATTCAGGAAGCCTTTCAACAAGGTTTTGCAAATGCAGCAACCTTCCCCAGCCCGCTCCGGGGAGCCGAGGGAAACCAGGAATATTTTGTGAAAGTCGCAGCCCAATAAAAGCCGATCACGACCACGTTCACGTTCACGAGCACGTCCACGCCTACGCACACGAAAAATATACAATCGCTCAGCAAGGGGGGACAACCTGCGACCTTCGACTTTGGACCTTCGACTTTGGGCCTTCGACTATCGACCTTCGACTTTCGACCTTCGACCGCCACGCTATTATCGAGCTACTAATCCCTTGCGGAACATCAGCGCTTCGATCAGCGTCGGCGGGATGGTGCCGTAGCTGAGCACTTCGCTATGAAAATTCTTGACTTTGTATTTCTTCCCCTGCTTCCTCATGTACTCGGTGCGGATTCGAAAAATAATCTCGCGGCCAATCAGGTAGCTGAGTGGCTGTGTGGGCGACATTGTGTATCGCTTTACTTCGCCGAGCGCGCCGGGTTTATCGAGGCGCACTTCATCTGTGAGCATCCTCACTGCCTCATCAAACGACATGGTCCCGGTGTGCAGGCCGATGTCGATCAGGACCCGAGCCGCACGTACCAGCGTCCACTGCAACTGGATGAGCCGCTCCTCGGGAGTGTAGTAACCATGTTCTGAAAGCAGCTCTTCGGAGTAGAGCGCCCAACCCTCGGCGAAAATGGGGCTGGACAGCACTTTTTTGATCGTCGACTCCGCCTGATTGGCATAGACAAACTGCAGGTGGTGGCCCGGGTAGGCTTCGTGCACGACTGTGTTGACAATGTCGCCGTGGCTGTGTCCCTTTAATTGCTCTTCTTGTTCTTCCCTGGGTTTGGAAGTATTAATCGGAGTCACGGTGAACTGTCCCGTCTGGTCTTTGTCGAAAGGAGCAGGGCTGAAATATTGGGCATAAGGTATGGTGCTTCGCTGGAACAGCGGGGTTTCTATGATCTGGAGCTTCTCTCCCTCCGGAACTGAAAACAGATCGCGCTTCAGGATGAAGGCACGCGCCCGGGCTGTTTCCTTCTTATACTCGTCAAGCAGTTGTTGCGCGGCGGGGTGATTGAGTTTGGTCTGGTCCAGCACTGATTTCCAATCTTTGGTGGAGTCAATCAGCCTGGCGACATCCACAAGCTGTTTCTTGGTGCGATCAAAAACGGCCCGCCCCACAACCGTGATCTGATCACTGCTCTCATCGAGCAGGTAGTTATTCTTCAAATGAAATTCAAAGTTCTCCTTTCCCGCCCGGAAGTCTCCGTCGGATCGCCGCAACAAATCATCCTTCAAGAAGCTCAAAAAATCCCGGTAAGCATCTGCGGCCCGCTTGCTTTCCCGGAGCACAGATTCCTGCATTCCCGGGACCGAGGACGCGAGGTTCGGCACGACGCTCTCAAAGAAGTCAATTCCGCCGCGAGTGGAATCGATGGCAATATCGGTCCAGATGAGGGGAGGATTCCCCAAATTTCTCTTGCCTGATTCCAGGACCGCTGGGATCTGCTGCATCCGGGCGACAATATTTTTCAGCCGATCCTGCAGAGGTGAGTACTCCCGCGACGCCATCAGAAAAATGCCGAGAGTGGGCGCGTCGGGATATAGAGTGGGATTGGTCTTCCAGGTCTGTACTTCCCCCAAGTCCTTGGCCGTGACCTTCAGTTGTCCCTGCAGCACCCGGTAGTCCGCCTGGACTGACATGGGCAACTGGGCCATGGGAATCGATTCCAGCTCTTTGAGATATTTTTGTGCCAGCTCTGTTTGAGCGCGAAAGCCATCTGCGGAGAAGTCCCCCAGCTGGTCGTCGTACTTGTGAATTCCGAGCGCGGTCGCCTGGATGGGATTGGAGCGGGAATAGTCTTCCAGCCAGCGCGCGACCAGTTGTTCGAATTTCTGCTGTTCTGCTGTGCTGCCGGCGTTTCTATCGTTTTTCTTATCTTGACCGGCTGCGCTGCAAATCAGGATCAGTAATAGCAGCGGTAGAAAGGTTTGCCTCATCTATTCACATCACTTTTTTTCGTGGTGTCCTTTGTGTCCTTGATGGTAAAAAAAGGCCGCATTAAAGGACATGCACAGCCGGAACGCAATAAATGCCGATCACGACCACGTTCACGTTCACGAGCACGTCCACGCCTACGCGGAGGAAACACAATCGCTCCCGATTCGATTGGTCGTAGTCGTGGACGTTGACGTGGTCGTGCACGTGAACGTGGTCGGCTCTTCAGCGCCGCCAAGGACATCAAGACGCGCTACATCAACAACCGCGTAATGTGCTCCCTCTCTTCTGGACGCAAAAAAGTATACTTCATGGTCCTCCGCATCAACGCCACAAAATCCTCCGGGACCCAAGCAAGGATATCCGCAGCCAGCGCCCACTCCTGCTGCAGCGTCGTCTGGAACAAGCCGGGATCGTCACTGTTTAAGGTGAATGGGATCCCTTGCTGGGCGATCCGGCGTATTGGATGCGGCGTGTTCGAATCGACCGCTCCTGTTTTGAAATTGCTGGTGATGCAGACGTCCAGCGGGAGATCGTTCTTGACCAGATAATCCACCAACTGGGGATCATCCAAAGCTCGGATGCCGTGGCCGATGCGCTCGGCGCGCAACTCTTCGATGGCAAGCCACACACTGCGAGCGTCGCAGATCTCGCCCGCATGCGCCACCCGGCGCAATCCGGCCTTCTCCGCGGCTTCGAATATCTCGCGGAATTCGGGGGCGGCCACACTTGCTTCGTCTCCTCCGATGGAGATAGCGACGACGCCTTTGTTCTGAAAACGCCCCGCCCACTCCAGTGTCTGCCAGCAGGGGTCCGGCCCCCACTGCCGGACTGTGTCGAATATCCAGCGCACATGGACGCCATAGCGCGCGGCTGCTGCAGACCGGTCCAGAACCGCATCGATAACTTCAATAGCGGAAAGGCCGAAGCGAGCGCAGATGGAGGGAGTCAGCAGAATCTCCGCGTACACGCACCGTTGTTCGGCCAGTTGTTGCAATAAGGCGGCAGTAAGCCACGCATAATCGTCGGGCGTCTTCAGATGCTGGCAACAGATCTTGTAGGCGTTGAGGAAATTCGAAAAGGTGCGGAATTGGTAGAGCTGGGTGATCGCGTCGGACTGGTCCTCGGCCAGCGGGCTGCCGTACTTTCGGGCAAGATGACGCAGCTGATCGGGCGTGATGGATCCTTCCAGATGCACATGCAGCTCGATTTTTGGAATTTCCTGGATTGCAGACCAGAATTGGGACGCGGACGGCCCGGGAGACACGGAATGGCGAATACGACCAGAATCAGCCATTCGACTCCGGCCATTCGCCATTCGCCATTCCGTGCCTCCCGCGTTGTACGTGTCCCAATTCTGGTCTGCAATCCTCAGCCATAAAGCTGGATTTCCTTCAATGCGGCGATTGTTTCATCGGAGATGAAGCTCTGAAAGGTTTTCAATTCCACTTGTGCGGGGGTCATCCTGCGCATCTCGTTCCAGCACGCCGGAGTCACATAAATGGTCTCTGCCTCTTTCAAAATTCGCCGGATCATTTCGCTCTTGCGTATCGGGCAAATGAAAAACTTCTTGTCCGTGGAAGGATGAAACAGGCTCATGTGCACTTCCCAGCTTGCGTGCATTGTGTTTTCGTCCTTCACGACAAGCGCCACGTTGCGGGTGCGAGCCACCTCCAGAATCTCGGTCGAGATGAGCGGGTTGGGTCGAATTTCCAAAACCGGCTTGCGGAAGCGCGCGGCCAGTTCCTGCGCCGCATCCAGGTGCCAGCTGGTGGTGAGGATATATTCGGATTTTTCCAGTGCAGCCGTGTCAATGCCGCGGTGGTTTTCGCCCAGCGAAACAACGTAGACGTCAGCCGGAGCGACTCGCTCCCGAATCTCGCTGGAGAATATGTCCGCCTCCTCTTTGTGATCGACCACCGTGAGCACGAGGCGGCGCAGGTTCTTGCCCGTGCTGAAGTTCTCAAACAGGTCCGGGAGCTTTTCAGGAGGAATTCCCAGACTCCGGGCTTTTTCGACCACGTCGGTGATCAGCTTATGTATCGCTTTACGGCGCATGCGGTCGTAGGTCTGCTGATCGCGCTCGCGAACAAATACGCCGCTTGCGCGGTGGATTTCGACGTAGTTCTCCTGCGAAAGCTTCTGGTAGATCCTCTGGGCGGACTTCAGATTGATGCCGGCGTGCCGCGACATTTCGCGAACCGAAGGAAGGCGGTCCCCTGGCTTCAACTTTCCAGTGTACAAGCCGGACAGGAGCTGGCCCTTGACCTGCTCAAAAAGCGGCAGGCCACATTCTTTGTCCAGAGTGAAACGAATTTCGGTCATCTTCTTATTTCACCGTAGTTTAGTGCAAAGCCGCGGCGGCGCAAATCCACGATGTTTGATCATTGGTCATCCCACAGAGCGCATATCTTCGCTCGTATCTTAATGGTACTTCAGATGTTACGGAAGTATTTTCCAAATCATCTGAAACCGATGGACGCGACGTTCGACTTTATGAACATTATGCAACGATTCCGCATCGAATCATTTGTAATGTTATACTTTGGACGCCCAGGGAGATTTCATAATGAGAATTCCGGTAATCAAATTATTCAGTACGATACTGGTTTTCTTGTTGCTGGTCCCTGCCTACCTGCACTGTCAGACCGTTGAGGTCCGGACGGGAATTCACCTGAAAGTTTCCCTGTCGCAGGAAATCTCTACTAAGACAGCCGAAAAGGGCGAAGAGATTGATGCGGCGCTGACGGATGACTTTGTCTCGGAGGATCGCGTGGTGATCCCTAAGGGAAGCACTCTGCACGGGTCGATTGTCCGCTCGGCCAGGGCGGGAAGGCTGCGCGGTCGCGCGGAGCTGGCTCTCCATTTTTACAAGGCGGAACTTCCCACGGGCGAGACCTTCTCGATCAGCGCTTCCCCGGTTGCGGCCGAGGGACAACCAATGAACTTTTCCCCCGAGGGCTCAAGCCAAGGCAAGTCTTCCGGCAAGCGCACAGCAGCCACGGTGGCCGGGGCCGGGGCAGCGGGCGCAGCAGTGGGAGCGGCCGTTGAGGGGAAAAAGGGAGCCGCCGTAGGGGCCGGCATTGGAATTATCGCCGGCATTATCGGAAGCACTGCCGGCGGAGAAAAAGATCAGGTGTTAAAGAAGGGCCAGGTACTGGAGCTGGTTCTGGACCGCCCCGCCTGGGTGCCCGTGCGCAGCGCGAGACGTTAATGGGACACGGACAACACGGAGAACACGGACTGGCGAATGTGCTGCTAGGTCGACGCTCGAGTCAACCGAAGAACGGTTAAACATTCTTACTGGTTCGTCTACCTTGCAGCACATTCGCCAGTCCGTGTTCTCCGTGTTATCCGTGTCCCATTAACGTCTGCCAATTCCTCTGGCGCAGCCCGCCTTTACCGCACGCGGACAGCTACAACTCCATCGGACAATCTGGATTCCTCTCGAAGTCGCGCATGGACCAGGCAGGCGACTGAAATAAGTACGCCGGCCAGCAGAGTGGCGAAGGACCCGTAGAGCGAAACCTGGCCCAATTTCAGTTTTGCGGCCGCCATCGACTTGCCAAACTGAAAGCACTGACCCTAAAATTGAAATGATGCCGATCTACGAATATCTTTGTCAGGCTTGCAATCGGCGTTTTTCTCGTTTTTTCTGGCGCATCGCCGAGGCCAATCAGGCAACTTGCGCCTGCGGCAGCAAGAATCTGACGAAACTGATTTCCCGAGTGGCCATGCTGCGCTCCGAGGAAAGTCGC
>DASXTB010000455.1:0-4473 GCA_036505615.1 Acidobacteriota bacterium | reverse complement strand
ATGGACAGGGAATTCGGCAGAAAGCAACCGACACCGGGGGTTTTCTTGTCGGGTACCGTTACAACCTGAACCGCTGGTTCGCTGCGGAGGCTAAATACGGCTTTGTCCGAAACACACAACAGTACTCGGTGCCACTGGGTATCGCCGGAATACAGACCAATGTCAACCAGTACACCGGCGGGATCGTATTTAAGGTGCCCAGTCCCGTCCGCTTCAAAATCAATCCTTATTTACTCGCGGGCGGCGGCGCCCTGGTGTTCAGCCCCACGGACAATAGCCTGATAACGGGCGCGGACACGCAAGCAAAAGGCGCCTTCGTTTACGGCGGTGGCGCTGACTACGCCCTCAGCAATCATTTCTCGCTAAGGGCGGAGTATCGTGGCCTGGTATATAAGTCACCGGACTTTGGACTCAGCGCCCTCAACACCGATGCCGTGACTCATACGGCACAGCCTTCGGCTGGAATTGTGTTCCGCTTTTAAGCGGATCGATGGTGAATGAAGTTTGCACAAATAGCCGCCCGCCGGAAAGCTGGCGGCTTTCTTTTTTGTGTTCTCCTAGGTTTGTTTTCGTCCTGCCGCGGAGGAGCGTTCAACAGCTGCGGAACGTAAAGGTTTCTGTCTAACAAGCCTGCCGGCCGAAGCACAGTTTCGGACATATAATCTCGACGATGGGCGTCTCTCCTTTAGAGGATGGGCTGGACCGATTTCCTATTCGTCTGGATCGGCATGACCCATACCTTCGCGTTCTCTGTGTCAATATCTTCGTCCGCGATCAGGATCTAAGTTTGCGGTTCTATGTGGACCAGCTTGGATTTGGCCTGGTCGTTGATGAGAGCTACGAAGCTGGAGGCCGTTGGGTGGCGGTTGCGCCGCCAGATGGCAGCACGGTCCTGGCGCTGATTACTCCCAAACGCAAGTCCGAAGAATACAAACTGATTGGCCGTTGCCGACATGCTGTGCTGGTTACCGAAGATGTTGTCGCCAAGTTCGAAGAGTGGCGGCAACGCGGAGTTCGCTTCCACCATCCTCCGCAGACCACGCTCTGGGGCGGAATTTTCACCCGCTTTGACGATTTGGATGGAAACTCTTTTGCGCTTGTAGGACGGGATGACTTCGTTCGCGAAATCGAAGCACAACGCCGCGCGGCTGCGGAGAAGCTGGAAGGTGAAAGACGCGCAGCCCAGGAACTGGAAATTGCAAAACAGGTACAGGCAAGGCTTTTTCCCCAAACACTGCCTGAGCTCAAGACACTGGAATACGCGGGTATTTGCATCCAGGCCCGTGAAGTCGGCGGCGATTATTATGATTTCCTAAATTTAGGCCAAGAGCGGTTGGGAATAGTCATCGGCGATACCTCAGGGAAGGGCATCGGTGCCGCCCTATTAATGGCTAATTTGCAGGCCAATCTGCGGAGCCAAAGCGCAATCGCTCTGGATCAGCCACAACGTTTTTTGCGATCGGTGAATCAGCTTTTTTACCAAAATACGACCGACAGCGCCTATGCCACGCTCTTCTTTGCCGAATACGAGGATAAAGCCAGGCGCTTGCGCTACGCGAATTGTGGTCACTACTCGCCTCTTCTTCTCCGACGCGATAACACGCTTGAACGGCTCAATTCCACCTGTACCGTGCTGGGCCTATTTCAGGAGTGGGATTGCTCGATAGAGGAACTACGGCTGGCAGCGGGAGACATACTGGCACTCTATACCGATGGAATAACCGATTCATTCAATCAAGCTGGAGAGGACTTCGGCGAGCACCAGCTTATCGAAGCACTGCGGCGACATCGTGAACTGTCTCCGCAGCTCATGCTTCGCGCGATTGTCGATGAAGTTCGGCGATTCAGCCCTCACGAGCAGCACGACGACATAACTCTCATAATTGCCAAGTGCAGAGAAGACTAAAAACTCAACCGCTTCGGGATAATCGCATGGCATCGACTGCTGATAACGGAATCGTCCAAACGCCCAGCAATCACTCAGTAGAACAAACAGTGAAACGGCTCACAGGAATTCTGCAAGCGACGGGAATAACGCTGTTCGCGCTGGTCGACCATTGTGGAGAGGCCGAAAAGGTGGGAATGAAAATGCGGCCCACCAAACTCCTCATCTTCGGCAGCCCCAAAGGTGGCACGCCCGTGATGCTGGCCGCTCCCAGCAGCGCTATCGATCTCCCGCTTAAAGTTTTGATCTGGGAGGATAGCCAGGGGAAAGTTTGGGTTTCCTACAACAGCCCCGAATACCTGGCGAAACGGCATGCTGTCCCAGATGACCTGGTAAAGAACATTGGTGCTGTGGGGATGCTGGTTCAAGAAATGTTGAAATAGCTCTGTGTTCAAGACTGCCACGTACGTCGAGTGGACTCAATCAACGTAGACACTCATCACCGGATCCCGCCAAGGAGAGAAATGGGGACGAGGTGGCGATTGACAATTCTTTCAGTCTTGGCACGCAAGCATGATCAGTCATTGCACCAAACGGTCGGCAAGTTAGAGTGCTGCAAGTGACAAGGGAGCTACCACATTTGCATGAAGCAGCCGTGCGATGAAGCCGTGATCCGGTCTGGAACTCGTAGTGCTCCGCCCAAAACTAAATCGCGTTCCTGGATACTTGCCGCTACCATCGTCGGTTCGAGCATGGCATTCATCGACGGAACCGTCGTCAACGTGGCCCTGCCAGCGCTCCAATCCAGTCTTCATGCGACAGTCGTAGATGTCCAGTGGGTGGTCGAATCCTATGGCTTGTTTCTGTCTTCCCTGGTTCTAGTCGGCGGCGCGCTAGGCGACTCTATCGGCCGTCGGAGAATGTTTCTACTCGGTATAGGCTTGTTCGGCGCCGCCTCCGTGGGGTGTGGGCTTTCTTCAAGCATTTCGCAATTGATCGTGGCCCGTTGTGTTCAGGGGATCGGAGCTGCAGCGCTTGTACCGAGCAGTCTCGCGATTATCAGTGCTTCCTTTGACGAGAAGTCTCGTGGCAAAGCAATCGGGACGTGGTCGGGATTCACCGCCATAACAACTGCTTTGGGTCCGGTTCTGGGCGGGTGGTTGATCGAGCACGCCTCTTGGCACTGGGTTTTCTTTATCAATGTTCCGCTCGCCGCCGCGGTAGTCGCTATCTCGTTGTGGCAGGTTCCGGAGTCTCGCAGCGCGACGCCGCAAAGAATCGATTGGCTGGGAGCGCTGGTCGCAACCACCGGTCTGGCGGGACTGGTGTATGGGTTTCTCGAATCCGCTTTGCTGGGTTGGAGCAACGCACGGGTAGTTGGAAGCTTGATCGTTGGATTTATCGCGCTCACTCTTTTCCCGTTCGTCGAAAAACGAGTCGTCGCACCCATGGTTCCGCTGTCGCTCTTCAAATCGCCCGCGTTCAGCGGCGCCAATCTATTGACACTCTTTCTTTATGCCGCACTCGGTGTTTTCTTATTTTTGTTTCCGTTGAACTTGATCCAGATACAAGGGTACTCAGCTACCGGCACGGGCGCGGCTGCTCTACCCACAATTTTGCTCATGTTTGTTCTTTCACGATGGTCGGGCGGTCTGGTTACTCGCTATGGTCCAAAGAAGCCATTAATCGTTGGTCCGCTGATCGCCGCAGCAGGCTTCCTTCTGTTTGCCTTGCCGTCTGTTGGAGGTAGTTACTGGACGACGTTTTTCCCCGCCTTCGTGGTTTTAGGTTTTGGTATGGCGGTCTGCGTGGCGCCTCTGACAACCGTGGTGATGGCTTCCGTCGAAAGCGATCGTGCCGGTACAGCGTCGGGCATCAACAATGCGGTGGCACGCGTAGCTGGAGTCCTGGCGATAGCAATTTTGGGACTAGTGATGGTGGAAGCGTTCAAGCATAGACTGCTGGATTCGCTTCCTGGCCTGCACCTCTCTCCCGGCATTCTCCAGGAGATTCGATCAAACGCGGTCAAGCTCGGCGGCCTTAACGTACCTTCCAATCTTCCTTCAAGCATGTCGGCGATAGTCCGTGCCGACATTGTTCAGGCATTCGTATTTGCATTTCGCCTGATCATGATGGTTTGCGCAGGCCTCGCGGTGGCGAGCGCCTGGATTGCATTGCGGATGATTCCTTCGAGTGAGGCTGCAAACGCATGAGTTCGCGCCTATACCCATATCTTTGATGACGGTGAATCCAAATCATTACTGTTTTCCCGTAAGCTGCCGAATCAAATTAACTTCTGCCTGCCGATATGGTGTTCCGTCGGGCCGCAGGACCTCGTGAAACCAGGCTGGCGGCTGGTCCAGGATGTAAGGATGCTGCCAGGATTCCCAAGGAAAATAAGTCTGCGTCTTGCCGGCGACGAACCCCCAATTGATCGCTCCAACGTGTTCGTTCTTTGCAATGGGCAACACTGTGTCAAACGTGCTGCCCACCGAACGCGCCATATATTCCGTGCAGATCACGGGCCGGTTGTATTTCTTCAGCCACGTCACTTCACGTTTGAAATATTCCGGCCAGCTATAGTTATG
>DASXTB010000454.1:0-7083 GCA_036505615.1 Acidobacteriota bacterium | reverse complement strand
AACTGCGCAGTTTTGGTGGAATCTTCTTGGCGCCAGGATCGGCTTGCATACCCCACTAAACTGGCCTGGGGCGAAATTTGCGACAGGAAAATGATCGGGACTGTAAAATTTGTTGGGAAAGGGAGATCGAAAACGACCGCTACAGAGCGGTAAGTCAGCGTCAAAATGGCAAATTACCTGCTCAAACGTGAGAGGCGGAGTACTCTCCCTGCAAACGTGAGAGGCGGAGTACTCTCCCTGATTGAGGTAGAGGAGAATGCTCCCTAAGTGTCACCGCGCATTACCGAAGGCCGTTTTTGGATTGAGTGCCAGTTGGTGATCTGCAGGTGAGGGGCAACCTCACCATCGTGACCGATTTTCTCAGCTTGTTCAAACCACCTTCACTTACAAGGAGAAGCTGAAAAGGAGAAGCTGATGCCTCTCACCAAATGCGGAACTGAATTCCAATTTGACGGGGAATTGCAGAATGGTGGTGTCGTTTTTGAGGCGTGTGGCTGAGTCGCCTATCCGGCTCGCTTGACATCAAAATTGACGCGCTTATAAGGCCGGTGTCCACGTTTGGACCGTTAGGGAATCTCGCAGTGACTTATCTCGGATCCTATAATCTCGAATATTCCGTAACGAATGGAACTCTAAAACATGCACGTCTCCAATACTTCAAGCATTGTATCGGCATCCGCCCATGGTTGGTTATACGGATTGGTGGAATAACGACATTGGGAATCTGCGGAACAACTTCTTCTCGTCAGGCCCGATGTCGGCGACAAGTCAGTACTTCGATTTTCATGAGAACCTCTCGAGAAGGGGTTGTGGCTGCAGATAGGAGTACTCCATGTCAAGATCCTTACTAGCAGCGCTTCTCTTGTTCCTTGGGATGCTGGGCTGCAAGAAGTCGCAGGCTCTACTCTGTAAACCCTTCGGGTTTCAAGGAAAAGGGCGGAATGTTATAATGTAAGAATTCGGTCCCTTAGAGGGTGCCAAAAAAAGTATGTACCGAACTGGCTGTGATCCTTTCTCGGAATGCTGGGAGATTTTTCGGAGTTTCATGTTTTGTGCTCCCTGGTGCGGGCGCCGTTTCTACACTCGAAAGGAAAAGATCGAGGAACTGGAAGGGCTCAAGAAAAGGCTGCAGCAGGAAATTGCCGGCATCGACGAGTTGATTAAGGATCTCAGAAAACAGGAAGCCAAATAAGCAACGCGCAACCAAGCGCTGTTGCGGCGGGCCGCCACAAAGGGCCGTCCGTACGCCCGCCGAAGGAGTTCTGTTTGGCCAAGGCGCCGATTTTCGCCGGCGAGTGCGCCGGCCAAGTTCCGGCTTCAACCGTGGCACTTAGTCCCACTGTTTGTAGTTCTTCCTAAGCATCAATAATCGCTCCGCCGCATCTGCATCCGCGTGGAATCCAAGTCCATCCGAGACACCGGTTAAGGTACAATCGGCAGCATGTTTGGAAAGAAGCGCCTCACGGAAATGGTCGACTGTGCGGGTTGAGCGGCTAAACTGCCGCCTGTCGCGCTGGCCCAGGTCCTGAGCCAACTGAATGTGCCAAAATCGGAGGACGTCATTGTCGGCTTTGAAAATGCCGAGGACGCCGCTGTGTATCGTCTTAACGACGAGGAGGCGATTCTCCAGACCATCGACGTGATTACTCCCTTGGTCGACGACCCCTTTGTGTTCGGCGGTATCGCCGCGGCCAATGCGATGAGCGACGTGTACGCCATGGGGGGAAACCCGCTGACTGCGCTCTCGTTTGTCGGCTACCCAAGAAAGGGAGATCTTAAAATACTCACTCAGATTCTGGCCGGCGCCGTCGAGATGCTGCACAGCGCCGGCTGCTTTCTTGTGGGAGGACATTCGGTGGTTGACGATCAACTCAAGGTCGGATTTGTGGTTGTGGGCCGAGTTAAGATTTCGGATCTGAAGCGAAATTCAACCGCGCGCGTCGGTGATCGTCTGGTTCTGACAAAACCCATCGGTACGGGAATTATTGCGACGGCGATCAAGCAGCAAAAAGCTTCACCGCGGGTGATTGAAAACGCCGTCGCGTGGATGACGCAACTGAACCGTGAGGCCGCCGAATTGATGGTTCAGCACAAGGCAAGCAGTGCCACCGACATTACCGGATTTGGCTTGCTCGGCCACGCCATGGAGATGGCAAAGGGGAGCGGGGTGACGCTCCAGCTGGAAGTGGCCAGAATCCCAGTATTGGACGGAGCAGCGGAACTGGCCGAAACTTCGGCGCCCGGCGGAACGGATTCGAACCGCGAGTATGTGGGAGATCACCTCGACCTTCGGGCGAAGGTGGACAAACGCATGTCGAATATCCTTTTCGACCCTCAGACTTCAGGGGGTCTTTTGATCGCATTTGCCTCACAAGAGGCAGAAGCATTCGTGACTGCCATGAAGGGCCGCGGCCGGATGGCTGTCATCATCGGACGTGTTGCTGCAGCAGAGCGGCGTCTATTACAGTTGTTATGAGCTTACTGCCGGGAGCGGTGCGCTGGAGCTTCTACTTTTTGAGGGTAGGAGAGACGGCTTGAGGGCCGTCTCATGAGGGCCGTCGCAGGTGGGCTTGGAGAGTGTCTCAAAACTGATGAAACCTCGGGGAACACTGGGAACACGGGGACTTAATGATTCCTTTATCGATAAGATTTACTGCCAATTTCCAAAACCCTTGTGGTCCCCGTGTTCCCAGTGTCCCACGTGGTTTCACAATTTTGAAACAGACTACTTGCCTCGCCCGGCACGCAAGATGCGTGCGCTCCCAGGGCATTTTCCAAATGAAACCATTATCTAAAGCCTGCTGGCTAGTTCTGCTGATCGCAGTCGCTTTTTCGCTGCAGGCGTCTGCTTTCCAACAGGCAATCGACACAGCAGCGATCGACGCCGTTGTTCAGGACACTATGCGAGCCTGGGATGTTCCCGGAGCTTCGCTGGCAATCGTCAAAGACGATCGGGTCATCTACCTGAAGGGCTTTGGCGTGCGGGAGCTGGGATCCCAGCAGCCGGTAACCCCGGACACTCTGTTTGCTATTGCCTCTACAACCAAGGCCTTCACGACCACTGCCATGGCCATGTTGGTCGATGAAGGGAAAATTAACTGGGACGATCCGGTTCGCAAGCATCTAGAGTTTTTCCGTTTGGCCGATCCGCTTGCGAGCGAGAATGTAACTTTGCGCGACCTTGTCTGCCACCGCACCGGCCTTAGCCGCAATGATTTGCTTTGGGAGGAATCTCCATGGGGGCGTGAGGAGATTCTGCGCAGAATTGGATGGGTGAAGTTGAATCGTCCCTTTCGTTCCACCTACCAGTACAACAACATCATGTTTCTGGCAGCCGGCGAAGTTGTGGGCAGGACTTCCGGCGGATCTTGGGAAAGCTTCATTCAAAGCCGCATTTTCGATCCCCTGGGGATGAGCACCGCCAATTTCAGCATCACGCAGGTCCTTAAATCCTCCGATCACTCCAGCCCGCACCGCAAGAACAAAGCAGGAAAGGTAGAAGCCATTTCCTGGGTGAACGTGGACAACATAGGAGGTGCCGGATGCATCAATGCCAGCGCCAGAGACATGAGCCGCTGGGTCCGATTCCAACTTGGCGACGGCATCTTCGAAGGGAAAAGGCTGGTCTCCTCGACAAACCTGGCTGAGACCCATACTCCGCAGATGGTGATCCGAATGGATGATCAGGCGATGGCATTAAATCCCTACACCACACAGGTGACCTACGGCATGGGATGGATCATTCAGGATTACCATGGACAGACGCTGATCTCGCACACCGGAGGACTCAATGGTTTTAGGGCCCGAGTGGTGTTGGTTCCTCGAGTGAAACTGGGGATGGCGATTCTGACTAACTCGAGCGTTGGCAGCAGCGGCGCGTCGATGCATACGGCCGCTACCAACTCCCTCTTGGATTTGCTGCTCGGATTTCAAAAGACCGACTGGAACAGCCTGCTTGCCGAACAAGCCCGAAAGGTTGAAGCGGCGGAGAAAGCACGCCTGGACGAGCGCGAGACGAAACGGCAGAAAGAAACTCACACTTCGCACGATCTGGCGGCTTATATCGGGACTTACCTGGAGCCTGCTTATGGAACCGTCACCGTCTCTCTTGCTGATGGTTCGCTGCTCTTACAATGGAGCAGTTTTGAGGCCAAGCTGGATCACTTTCACTTCGACGCATTCTCTGTCGAAGGCCCCAGCCTGCTTGAAAACGAACAGGTCGTGTTCACGCAGGGGCGCGACGGTGACATCGCAGGCCTGAATTTTTTAGGCTTGGAATTCGTGAAACAGCCGTCCCCCGTGTATCGCTCCGGCCAATCGAAATGACATGCAGGGCAAGACAATTTCATAAGACGCAGAATCGAATTCAGCGGTGGAGGGGAAAGATGAATCGATTGCTTTGGACTTTGGTTCTGTTGTGCTGCCTGCAGTTTTCCCAAGGCCAGACGTTGTCGGATGTCGCCGCCGGCAGAGCTCGCGTTATCGATCTTTGTTACGCGTTGAATGCAAAGACGGCCTACTGGCCGATCGGCGACTATCATCCATTTCAGTTCCGCACTATTGCCACCATCAAGAAGGACGGCGTGTTCTCCGGTGAATACTCCACACCGGAGCACTTGGGCACGCACCTGGACGCTCCCAATCATTTCGAAGCGGGGAAAAAATCCGTGGATCAACTTTCGCTGCAAGAATTGGTTGCGCCGTTTGTGATCATCGACATCTCCTCCGAAGCGGCTCGCGACCCCGATGCCATGCTCACGGTGGTGCAGGTGCGAAACTGGGAGCAGCAAAATGGGAGAATCCCGGACAGTGTTGTGGTGCTCCTGCGGACGGGCTGGGCGCGCCACTGGGGGACCCCCCGGTACGCAAACATGGACGCGCAAAAGACGTTGCACTTTCCTGGTTATTCACCCGAGGTGGCCAAGTTTCTCGTGGAGGAGCGGAAGATTAAGGGAATAGGGATAGATAACTTGAGTGTTGATCGAGGCATTTCAAAAAAATTTGAAGTCCACCACATCGTCAATGGCGCTCAAAGGTATCACCTGGAAAATGTGGCCAACTTGGACAAGCTTCCCGCAAGGGGTGGATTCCTGATCGTGGCTCCGATAAAGATCGAGGGTGGATCGGGAGGACAGGCGCGAATCTGGGCCGTCCTCAGTCCACCAGCACCGGTCCGCTCAAGGCGGGAGTAGTGCGAATTGCAAAGTCATTAACCCGATTATGTACGTTTCTTAATAATCCGGGAAGGGAGAAGCAGACTTGCCCACACTAGTCCGGGAACTTCAGGTAAAATGCAGCATCGGGCCAATTACGAAGGGGCGAACCAGTATTTTCGATGAAATCGGAGGAAAACGTATTTCAAATGAGAGTTGCGATTTGTGTGGGACTTTTTTTTGGCATTCTTATTGCGGTCATTCCAAGTGCGCATGCACAATCTCGAGTTATTGTAACTTACGCAGGCCCCCCTCTTCCGGTTAGCGGCGCGGCAGCCACGACGCAGGCCATCGACTCGCCTGCCTCGGTCGTAGCGGATGGCACTGGCGGATTCTATGTTTCCAGTCCGGTCCAGAACCGCGTTTATCATGTGGGCTCCGATGGGACACTCGGCTTGTTTGCAGGCACCGGCATCTATGGCTTCAGCGGAGATGGAGGTCCCGCCGTAGAAGCGCAGTTGGCTCGCCCCGCAGGGCTGGCTCTCGATGCCGGCGGCAACCTGTACATCGCCGATTCATATAACCATCGAATCCGCAAGGTAACTACCGACGGCCTGATCAGCACCGTGGCCGGCAGTGGCACGACCGGTTTTAGCGGCGATGACGGACCGGCGCTTTCGGCACGACTGGCCTATCCGGCTGCGGTTACTGTCGACTCTGCCGGCAATCTCTACATTGCCGACCTAAGCAACCAGCGCATACGCCGCGTAAACGGCGATGGCGTGATTACCACTGTGGCAGGCAACGGAACAGACGGGTTTGGCGGAGATGACGGGCCGGCGACTTCGGCGCAACTGGCTAATCCGGAGTCGGTGTCAGTCGATTCCGCGGGCAACCTGTATATCGCGGATCTAAGCAACCAACGCATCCGCAAGGTGAGCGCGGATGGAGTAATAACCACAGTCGCAGGGAACGGAGAAGCGGGATTTAGCGGAGATGACGGACCGGCAACTTCGGCCCAGTTGGCCAATCCAGCCGGTGTCGCGGTCGATTCCTCAGGCAATCTGTACATCGCGGATTTCAGCAACAACAGAATCCGCAAAGTGTCTACTGACGGCACTATCAGCACCGTGGCGGGCACCGGGATACCTGGGTTTCGCGGGGACGGCGGTCCGGCTAAATCCGCCCAACTTTCCAGCCCCGCTTCCGTAGCGCTTGACGCCCAAGGCATTCTGTACATTGCAGACTCGGCCAACTTTCGCGTCCGCAAAGTCAATGGCGATGGTGTGATCACCACGGTAGCAGGCATCACGATATCGGGGTTCAGCGCGGGCGCCGGACCCGCCAATTCGGCCCAGCTGCGCAATCCCGCGAGCGTTGCCGTGGATTCTCAAGGCAATTTGTACGTTGCGGATTCTCTAAACCAACGAATCCGGAAAGTGACCGCAGAGGGTACGATCAGTACCGTGGCAGGTCCCGGCTTGCCGGGCTTCTTGGGAGATGGGGGTCTGGCCAGCGCGGCGCAACTGACCACTCCGCAAGGAGTAGCTGCCGACAGCACAGGCAATCTTTACATCGCAGACACGGGAAATAATCGCATTCGCAAAGTTACACCTGACGGCACGATTCGCACAGTTGCGGGCAACGGCACGCGGGGATATAGCGGAGACGGCGCGCCAGCCACGTCGGCGCAATTGAGCGCTCCCCGGGCAGTTGCGACAGATTCTGCAGGGAACCTGTTCGTAGCCGACACCGAAAACCACCGTATCCGCCGCGTTACTGCTGACGGTGTCATCCGCACAGTGGCAGGCACCGGCATAGCTGGATCGGCTGGAGACGGCGGGGCGGCGACTTCAGCGCAGTTGAAAGGACCCAGGGGAATTGCGGTAGATGCCGCCGGCAATCTGTACATCGCCGATACGGACAATCA
>DASXTB010000453.1:0-14928 GCA_036505615.1 Acidobacteriota bacterium | reverse complement strand
GGGAAGATCGGTTCGGTTCAATCATCGGGAAATTTTGTTGCACCCTTACAGGATGCGCAGGTCGATATTGGGGAACTCGACCGGGGGCGTCGCGCAAAAAACGCGCTCTGCCCCCGGCTATACTCCTCGACGCCTTCGGCGTCTATAGCAAATCAAATCTTTGCGGCTCGTAAGGAATTCAGGGCGGCCGGGCGTGTCGGACTTTTGACTCTACCAACCGACTTCTTGGCGGCATTCCGTCACCGTAATGACGTTGATCGGAGGAAGAATTCGCGCTACTTTAACCATTCGCCGCCAGCCAAATCGCTCTATCCCATTGTATCTATAGGTCTTTCCAGCCATGCGGTATATCACATTCTGCCTTTGCCCTGCGGCTCTAAAATTATGCACCATTGGGTTTTTTCTTGCGTCATAAGCATTAGAGGTAAGCCGCCAACAGAAGGCGAGAACCGGTGGTGAGATATGAAGATCACGGCCGACGAATTGAAAGAACAACTCAAAAAGGAAATCGTGGGACAGGATCGCGCCATTGAGGCTGTGGTGCGTTCCGTAATGGTTGGGGAACTTGGCGTCTGCGATCCCCAGCGTCCGCTTGCTTCCTTCCTCTTTCTGGGACCTACGGGAACCGGGAAAAGTGAAATGGGGCGGGCTTTGGCTAAAGTGATCCACGGCGATTGCAAGGAAGTGATCGCCATTAACTGCACGGAATTCAAAAACCCGCACGACGTAGCAAAGTTGACTGGTGCTCCCCCGGGCTACGTGGGGCACGAGCACCCGCCTTTCCTGACCCCGGAAAAGCTGCAGAAAAAATTCACTATTTTGATTCTGGAAGAGCTGGAGAAGGCTGATAAGGCGCTCTTTGACCTGCTTCTGCAGATTCTAGAAAGAGGTGAATTGACGACAGGCCAGGGAGTCCATTTGGACTTCACGCGGTGCTTCATTTTCATGACGAGCAACGTGGGAGCCAAGGAACTCGATCATTTGTGCCGGGGTGAAATCGGCTTCCACGGCCGTGGCTGCGCGATTGCGGATCTAACCGAACAACAGATGGCCGAGAAAGTGCGCTCCACGTGCATGACGGCGTTGGAAAATTGCTTCAGCCCTGAGTTCATCAACCGGATAGATGAAATCATTATCTTCAACAGCCTGCGAGAAAACCATCTACACAGCATCCTGGAGAAATTCCTCCTCGATACACGCGCACGGTTTGCCATGGCGGGTATCGGCACCATCATTGATGAATCAGCCAAGAGGTTTCTGATCGAAAAGGGGTTCAACACCCGCTACGGAGCGCGCCCGCTGCGCCGGGCAATCCGTTCGTTCCTGGAGTTTCCGCTTGCTTCCCTGGTCGTTCAGGCGGGCGTAGGGAATAATCAGGTGGTGCATGTTTCGAGGTCCGACAACAACCTGACTTTCAACTTAAACCAGCTGAAAAGCGGCGCCGTAATCGTCTGATGGCGTGCTGGGCAGGACCTCGCAAGGCAGATTGAGGCTCTCGAAGCTGATCCAACCACGGGGAACACTGGGAACACAGGGATCAGAACAACCGTTTAAGTTCCACGCAATCTCGTTAACAAAACATACACTAAATTCCCGTATTCCCAGTTGTTCCCCGTGGTTATTAATTTTTTAAGAACTGCCGCAAGAGCTCAGATCCATCAATCGCCGACTTCAGTGCGGATTTCTTTGACCGGCGCCATCGATACGATGCGTTCGCCGGTTTCAATCCCATTCAATGCTCCCCCCACATGGCACTTGCGAAATTCTACATATCTCCCGACTTGAATGCATGATGCCAGAGTAGTGAGAGATTTCCCGCGGTGAGTGTGAATGGTGGCATAAAAACGTTCATCGATGGTCGTGCTCATTCCATCAGATCCGCCAAGGGTCATTTTCGACGTGATGTGGAAGATCGGGTGGCCGTCGGTTGTCGGGCCTCCTGCACGCTGCATGCGGTAGAGATCGAGGTCTACCAGACTCCAGACTCGGAACTGAGTCGGCTGGCAAAAGTACTCCAGATGGGAACGAAACGACTGCTTGTCGTGTTTCCACTCAATTTCGTCCGTAAGAATCGAGAACGGCGACGGCGGGTCCGGTATCCAATACGGGGGCGGCAGGGGCTCACTTTTCTTCCGGGCAAAGAATACCGTTGAGCCAAAGGCGACTCCGCTTAGGAACAGCCCTCCCAGACCAAGCCCAAGCTTCTTCCATTTCATGCGCGTTCCACGATCATGGCAATGCCCTGCCCCCCTCCAATGCACAAACCTGCCAAGCCCCGCCTGGCGCCGCGGTCCTGCATTGCATAAAGCAGAGTGGTGAGAATCCTTGCCCCGCTGCAGCCAATAGGGTGACCAAGAGCAATCGCGCCGCCATGCACGTTCACGATGGCCGGATCCAGTTGAAGCTCCTCCAGAACTGCCAGAGACTGCACCGCAAAGGCTTCGTTCAGCTCAAACAAATCAATATCCGAGGCCCGCAGTCCTGCCTTCTCCAAGACCCGCTTCACAGCGGGCACCGGCCCCATGCCCATCACCGCCGGATCTACTGCCCCAGAAGCGTAAGCCAAAACGCGGGCGATTGGCTGCTTGCCTAATGCTTTCAGTTTTTCTTCGCTCATGACGGAGACCGCGGCAGCCCCGTCATTGATGCCCGAAGCATTGCCCGGCGTCACTGTTCCGTCTTTGTCAAAAGCAGGCCGAAGTTGCGCCAGCTTTTCGACCGTAGTGCCGGCCCGAATATACTCATCCTCCTGAAAAACAGTTTCGCCCTTCTTTGTTTGAATCTTGACCGGCACGATCTCGTTGCGAAATTTACCCTCCGCACGCGCGGCAGCAGCGCGCGCCTGGCTGGTAGCCGCAAACGAGTCCTGCAGCTCGCGCGAGATTTTGTAGCGCTTGGCAATGTTTTCCGCTGTGATCCCCATGTGAACGTGTTCCATGGCGCAGGTCAGGCCTTCATTCAGCAATGAATCCAGAAGCGTCCCCGGACCCATGCGGTACCCCCATCGCGCTTGAGTCAAGAGATAAGGTGCGTTGGACATGGATTCCGTTCCGCCAGCCACAATCACGGAAGCGTCGTCGCTTTGGATGGCCTGGCAGGCCAGGGTGATGGCTTTCAAACCGGAGCCGCAGACTTTGTTCACCGTGTGGCTGGGAACAGTCTCTGGGATGGATGCTTTCAGGGCGGCCTGTCGAGCGGGATTCATTCCCATTCCGGATTGAAGAACATTTCCCAGAATAACTTCGTCGATTTGATCTCCTCGCAGGCCTGCCCGTTTCATCGCCTCGCAGAACACCTGTGCCGCCAGGTCGACGGCGCTTACATCTTTAAGCGAGCCACCGAAGCTTCCAATAGCGGTTCGAACAGCGCTGGTGATGTAAATATGCTTGAGCATTATTGCGGTTTCCCTTTGAAAAACCTTAAGCGGCCAGCTTCTACGCTGTCTTGGATCATGTCAGACCCCGTTCCACCCGCTTTCTGGTTGCGGGGCTTACGCAGCATCAGGATCTTTGCGGTGAGATTAGTTCTGCACATCCTCGGCGCCTAAAGGCTCAGTCCGTCATGATCTTGATGTTGTCGGCTACGTGGAGGCTGGCCTCGGTTTTCTTCTTTAAATCGTCGGTGGCGACTCCCGGCGCCACCTCTCTTAAGACCAGACCCTTGGAAGTGACCTCGATGACCCCCAGTTCCGTCACGATCAAATTGACCACGCGCACACCTGTAAGGGGCAGCCGGCATTTCTTCAAGATCTTTGGTTCGCCGTCTTTTGTAGTGTGCGTCATTGCCACGACCACTTTGCGCGCTCCTGCGACCAGGTCCATGGCTCCACCCATCCCCTTGACCATTTTCCCAGGGATCATCCAGTTGGCGATGTCTCCCTGCTCTGAAACTTCCATCGCGCCAAGCACTGACAGATCTATATGGCCGCCACGAATCATAGCGAACGACTCGGCGGAATTGAAAAATGCGGCGCCGGGAACGAAAGTCACCGTTTCTTTCCCGGCGTTGATCAAATCCGGGTCCTCCTGGCCCGCTGCCGGATACGAGCCCACTCCCAGCAGTCCGTTTTCGGAGTGAATGAAGACATCCATTCCTGGAGGAATGTAATTGGCAACCAGAGTGGGCATGCCGATGCCGAGATTGACATAAAAACCGTCTCTCAGCTCTTTTGCCACCCGGCGTACGATTATTTCTCGGTCGTCCATCAAGGCCTTACGGTCCGCCTCTCGATCCGCTTTTGGTACTTTTCACCTTGGAAGATTCTCTGCACGAAGATTCCCGGCGTGTGGATAAAATTTGAATCCAGCTCTCCCGGTTCCACCAATTCCTCTACCTCTGCGATGGTGATTCTGCCCGCCGCCGCCATCATCGGATTGAAATTCTGCGCCGTCAGTCTGTACACCAGATTCCCAACGCGATCCCCCTTCCATGCCTTTACAAAGGCGAAGTCAGCGCGCAGCGGCTTCTCCAGAACATACATTCTTCCGTCGATCGCGCGGCTTTCTTTGCCCTCTGCCACCATAGTTCCATATCCGGTCGGAGTGTAGAAGCCTCCAATGCCCGCTCCGCCCGCGCGGATGCGCTCGGCAAAGGTGCCTTGCGGTACCAGCTCGATTTCCAAGTCTTTGCTCAGCACCTGCTTTTCAAAAAGTTTATTCTCCCCAACATAAGTGGAGATCATTTTCTTTACCTGGCGTGTCTCCAGCAGCAGGCCGATCCCGAATCCATCGACTCCGGCATTATTGCTCACGATGGTCAAGTCGCGCGTCCCACGCTCGCGCAAAGCCTGGATCAGATTCTCTGGAATCCCGCACAGTCCAAATCCGCCCATCATGATAGTCGCGCCATCGGGAATATCCGCCACAGCCTGCGACGGGCTAGCAACAACTTTGTTCATCCCTTCCTCATTCGAAAAATAAGATGATAACAAAATCTCCCGAAGGCATAAACGAGAGCACTTGCGCGCGTCGTCCAGCAGGTCAGTTTGGAATAGCAATCCCTGGGTCCGGAAGTGGAAAACAATTGGAAAACCGAGCGCAGAAGGCGTCTCAGCGGTGATGCGGGTTTTTCAGCGCGATTCCTGAGTCGCGATTCTGGCGAATACCGCCGTCACAACACGATCGCATCGTGACCGGTGAAACTGGAAACCTCGGGCGATTGCAGTTCCCATGCTCGCACTCAATCGCCGGCGTAAGACCGCCTTTGCCCGATGCAGGCGAACTTTCACACTTTCCTCACTGATTTCCAGACATTCAGCCGTCTCAGCAGTGCTCATTCCTTCGATTTCTCTCATCATGAAGACGCAACGGTAATTTGCAGGCAACGCGTCAACCGCCTTCTCCAGCAAAATGTTCATCTCGTGATCGAAGGCCTGTCTTTCAGGGTCGCGATCTTTGGATTCGAATGTGTTCATGCTTTCACCGTCAGGTGCCGGAAAGGCATGGATGCGATCAAAGCGTTTCCGTCGGCGCGCGCGCGCCAGAGCTTCGTGGACTGCAATCTTAGTCAACCAGGTGGAAAACTTCGCCCGTCCTTCAAACTGAGCCAGGTGTTGGTACGCCCGTACGTAGGCATCCTGCATTACATCCTCTGCTTCGGCGTCGTCTCTCAGGATGGTCCGAGCAACGCGGTAAATCCGCTGGTTATAACGCCGCATCACGATTTCAAACAACATGATCTCGCCGGCATGTACCCGTGCAATTACTTCTTCGTCGGACATCGTGTCAAAACTGCCCAGCTCCTGCAAAAGCACGGTACGAATTTCCGGCATACACCCCTCCGTAGATAGAGAGTCAACCGTTTCAAAAAGGTTACAAGAACTATTCTATACCTGCCGTAACCAATTTCGTCCTGCAAACTCTTTTTAATGTGCGGGAGCATGTGAAGCGATTCCAGTTTTCTTTCAAGGTAGTTCCTCAGAAGGCCGACTATAAAACTCGAGGCCGCCGGCAAGGACGAGGCAGCTTGCCTTCAACCGGGCGTCTAAAGGAGGTTTCATGAGAGTGAAGATTCTTTTTGCGGTAATGTTTCTGGCCGCGCTGGCAGCAGCGTTGCTGCCGGTCACGGTGCGGCCGGTCAGGGCCACAAATCAACCAGACAAAAACAAATTGGCAGTCGGCGGCTTTGATGACGTCATCGGCCAAAACGTGCAGCAAATGATTCAGGAAGGAAGGCAGACTTTCCGCTTTGACACTTTCGGCGACGAGGCCTTCTGGGGTGACACGCTCAAGCTCCATCTGGCGATTGAAGGAGCCAAGTCGGGAGGCGTCGGACCGGGGGTCAGTCCCCGAACGGCGCTGTCTGTAGGATTGAAGGTAGATTCCGACGCGCTTCCCGCGGCCCTCATCGAAGCGTTGAAACAGGGCAAAGTGGATTTGGACGACCCGGCTACTACACTGGCCCTTCTCAAGTTGAACGCGGTGGTCGGGGTGACCGGATTCTTCAACCCTCAGGGAAGCCTCCGTTCGCTTGGCCTTCAATGCGCGTTTTGCCACGCCAGGGTCGATGATTCACTGGCCCCCGGGATAGGACACCGGCTGGATGGATGGCCGAATCGAGATCTGAACGTAGGAGCTATCGTAAACCTCTCGCCCGATCTGTCCGCGGTCACGAAGCTTTTAGGAGTGGATGAGGCGACGCTTCGAACTGTGCTGAACAGTTGGGGGCCGGGCAAGTTTGATGCGGAGGTTTTCCTGGACGGTAAGGCATTCCGTCCCGATGGAAAATCGGCCGCCACCTTGATCCCTCCCGCGTTCGGACTTGCAGGCGTCAATCTGCACACCTGGACTGGATGGGGTGGGGTAACACAGTGGAACGCATTTGTGGCCAACCTGGAAATGCACGGCAAGGGAACTTTTTATGATCCTCGACTGAACGATCCGGCACAATTCCCGGTCGCGGCGAAGGCAGGTTTTGGAAATGTTCGCAACAACCCGGATCTTATAACCCCGAAGCTGGCGGCCCTCCACTTTTATCAATTAAGCATCCCGGCTCCGGCTCCCGTCGAAGATCCGTTCTTCCTGACGGTGTTGCACCGCCGGAGAGACGTTCAACGGGGCGAAGCGCTCTTCAACGAGAAAGCCCAGTGCGCCACATGCCATGTTCCGCCACTGTTTACCGAACCAGGCTGGAACATGCACACGGCCGCAGAAATCGGCATTGATGACTTTCAGGCGAAACGCGCACCGGATAAACGCTACCGGACTGCCCCGCTCAAAGGCCTCTTCGCTCACGAGAAAGGCGGGTTTTACCACGATGGGCGTTTCGCGACACTGCGAGACGTGATCGAGCACTACAACAATTTCTTCAGCTTGGGACTGACAGAGCGCGACAAGAATGACCTGATCGCTTATCTGGAGTCGCTGTAGATTGGTTTGTTGATCGCTCCCTTTTCGATCAAACTCATGGTAGCCTGAAAAAATGGCGGAGTACAAAGTTCAGCTAAAGAACCGAGTACAGGTTGCTGAAGGCACTTTAGCATTTCACTTCGAAAAGCCGGCAGATTTCCGATTCAAACCAGGACAGTTCTGCAGTTTCACGCTGGTCGACCCTCCTGAAACTGACGAGGAAGGAAATAAGCGGACCTTCTCGATTGCCAGCGCTCCTCACGAAGAGGATTTGATTGTGGCCACTCGAATGCGTGACACGGCTTTCAAGCGCTCGCTCAAGAAGGCAGCGTTGGGAACGGAGATCAAAGTGAAAGGCCCCTCGGGCAATTTCGTTTTGCAAACTAATGCAGCTCGGGCCGCGGTATTCCTAACCGGCGGCATCGGTATTACTCCCTTCAGAAGCATGGTATTGGACGCGGCCAGGAACAAACTGCCCCACCGGCTCTTTCTCTTCTATTCGAATCGCCGGCCTGAGGACGCTGCGTTCCTGGACGAACTTCGGCAACTGGAAGAAAAAAATCCTAACTACAAGCTGATCCCCACAATGACCGAGCCTGAGAAATCAAGGCAGCCGTGGAAAGGTAAAACGGGCTATATAGACAAGCAGATGCTTCAGCAATCCATCGGCGAGTTGACTGGACCGGTCTATTACATTGCCGGCCCGCCGGAGATGGTAGCAGGGATGCGAAAGATTCTGAAAGACGCCGGTGTGGGCGAAGATGACGTTCGCGCCGAAGATTTTGAGGGTTATTAGGGTTTTGGACATTCGTGCGGACTGAAAGGGCGGCTGTGCCGTCTGCCTCTGGAGGCGAGGAGGCTCTCTCAAGACTGATGAAACCACGGGGAACACTGGGAACACGGGGCATTTAACGAAACGTATTAACAAGATTTGGTGGCAACCTCGATAGTTCTTGATAGTGCCTGTGATCCCCGTGTTCCCAGTGTTCCCCGTGGTTTCATTCGGTTTTGAGACACTCTCCTCGCCTCGCCGCCAGAGGCAGGCGCACAGCCGCCGCAGACCTTGTCCACAATACCCCCAAATAAACCTGTCTTCATTTTTCTCCACGACTTCATCCATAATGAGAACCCATGATCTGGAAATTTTTGACTGGGACTGCTAGTCCGAGCGCCGGGCAAATCGAACGGCAAGTAAAGAAACTGGTGCACCCCCACGGCGAGTCAGCCAATCGAATGGGAGCAGTGCAGCAGCTGGCCGACTGGAACACACCGGAAAGTATCGCCGCCATCTTAAAGCGATTTACCATCGTGGCGTCGCCTGCGACGCTTGACTTGGAAGAGAAACAGCAGGTGTGCGATCTGCTGGTTGAAATTGGACAGGATGCTGTCAGCCCCATCAAACAATTTCTGCGCAATGAGGTTCAGGTCTATTGGCCGGCACGCGCGCTTCAGGCGATACTCCCCGAAGAAGAATACAAACAGATGCTGGCAGACCTGCTGTCCGAGCTGCAGAATTCGTACGTTCGGGTTCCCGATCAGAAACGGGACTTGCTGCGACAGGCCCAGGGACTGGAGAATGAAAAACTTTTCCAGGTCGCTGAAAAGTTTTTAACCGATCCTACCGACGATGTGCGAATTGCAGCGCTGGAGTATCTGTTTTCTGTCCTCAACGAACCGCGGCGGTCGGCCATTTTGGACGCCATATTCGCCGACGAACAGTCACCCAGGTTCTGGCTGCGATTTGCCGAATTGGCAGCCGCGAAGAACTGGAAAATACCTGCGGCCTACCGGGATACTCTGCAGGAACATCTTCCTGCGGAGTTCTATATGACTTCCCACGGGGAGTTAAAGCAGCGGCCGAAACGCCCTTGAAATGCCGGACTTCGAATGACGAATGTCGAACGATTTTGACAACGTCATTCGCAATTCGAAATTCCCAATTCGCTACTTCTTTTCATCGTCTTTGCGCGAAGCTTCGCTAACTCCATCTTTGAAGCTTCGAATCGCTTCGCCTAGGCCTCTTCCCACTTCGGGAAGACGCCCCGCTCCAAAGACGAATACCGCAATGACGAGGATGACCAGCAACTCAGGAAATCCAAGACTTCCCATAATAATCCTGACTAAACTCCTGAAAAACGGCTCAAAAACAGCCCCAGATTTGTTTCCAGCCTGTTCTTTTTTATCTGTTGGTCATTAAACCACAGTTAAATCCTAATTAAAAGAAGCGCTCCCGATTGCCCGCTATCAGGTAGCCAGCGACCTCATACCACTCTTCATACCGCCGATTAGCGGAGAGACGGGCTGAGGGCCGTCTCAAGGGATTCGTGACTCAAAAGAGACGGCCCTCAGGCCGTGTCTCCGAAATCCCAAAGTTTTCACTGGTGGACAAACTTGTCAAAGACCCGGTCCCGCCCCTTGGTTCGGAGTTCCTCCTGCAGCTCTTCCAGAGCCACACGCACTACGTCCCGATGGTGCACCTCGGGGTGCCCGCCCGCGGTGATCTCTAGCCACAGGGAGTGGATCAAGTTGATGTCTTCCTGAGTTAGATTGGGCGCATGTGCTCCCAAGTAATACGTCTTCACATTTCCCGGGCCCGTCACTACCTTAAATACTAACTGTCTTCGACGCCGGCCGGAGAGATTCTCCCAAATTGCCCCTAATCTTCGAGCCTGCTCGTCGGGGCTCATTTTGGCCGAAGCGCCCGCCACAATTTCCGCTATCTGCAAGTTGTCGGCCGTTTGAGCTATCGCATGGAATATGTCCGTGGTGGGAACTACCATCAGCTTCACAGGCTTCCCATATTTTTCAGCCAGAGCGACAACGCGGGAGAACAACAATTGCTCATATTCGGAGAACACCCCGGAAGCGCCCATAAATTCGCTTCCTCCGAGCGGTCCGCGTATCACCTTGGCGGTCATCACGACAATATCGCGCAACTCAGGATTGACCCGGCCAAGTACCCATTCCAGATGGCCCAGAGTATTGTAGTCCCGGGATGGAACCAGAATACTTCCCGGCCGCGCCTGCATTGTCGCCGCGTCGACGATCTCTTTTTCGCTGAGCCGGAATTCATCTTTGGTCTCTTCGTCGCGCGCTCTCCGCCGCTCGTTGATGCGCTCGGAGACCGTAAAAATAGTGTAGAAAATCAAAGTAAAGGCTAAACCAGTCACAGTCGCCACCTGCTTGGTGAGCAGATTCACGCCGGCAATCGCAACCAGAGCCAAAGTGACAGATAACAATCCAATAGGCACTTCCAAGTCGCCGATGTGGAGATTGAACGGCACCTTCCACTCGCGCGGCGACTTGTCTTTGAAACGTAGAACCATTGTTGCCAGCGAATTGAAAACAAACGACCACATCACGCCAAAGGCGTAAGCTTCACCCAAAGCATAAGTGTCGCCTCGAGAGGCCACAATAGCGACTAGCTGAAGACCCACAATAAGATTGATAATTCTGTACGTGGTTCCGTATTTTTTATGCGGGGCCCGGAACCATCCTGTTAGAACTCCATCCTCACTGACACGATTCAACACCCCGTTGGAGCCGATAATTGCGGTATTGACTGCTCCCGACAGCATCAGGAAACCGACGACGACGATGAACCCGTTAAACAACAGCTTGAGCGTAATAGGACCCAGCAGGTACATCGAGATCCCGCTGATCAGATTATCTTTGTACTGAAATCTGACGTTGTCTGGAATGAAGGCATAAGCGAAGAACGAGACGAGCGAGGTAAACAACAGCGAATACAAAAAAATTACCAGCCCAGCGCGCATCAGGTTCTTGTGCTTTGGGTATTCCAGCTCGCGATTCACCTGGGCCAGGGATTCCTCACCCGACATGGCAAGGACCGAGTGGCCCAGAGCGATCAGAATACCGAGTAGCCCCAACAAGGTCCCGGCATTCTCCTTGAAGCCATATCGTGGTTGAGGTCTTTCCGGTTCAAGCGCCGGGGCGAGAGCCGGAGTGCTTTCTCCCGGAACAACGCGCAGCGCTTCTGGTGTAATCTTGGGGAGCCATCCGACCGCGTCGCTGTTGAAGGAAAGATTTTCAACTTTGGGCGCGGGTGGAAGCCGGCGCGTTTCCGGGCGCTCGATCAGCGTGATGCAGCTCCAGAGGATCAGCAGCACGACCATGACGGTAGTCACGTACATGATTCGAAGCGCGTCGTCGGAGGACTCATGAATTCCCTTGGTGTTGCGCCACCAGAAATAAAGGGTCACCAGGATGGCGATAACGGCGGCAAGGTGGTCTACCGTGGCGTCTGACGGGGTCCAGGGGTGTCCGAAGTAGGTCGCCGTCTGAGCCACCAGATTAACAACGTACTGTCCGGCGGAAACGCCCGAAATCGGCCCTGTCAGGATGTAATCGAACATCAGCGCTGAGACGGAGAGTTTGGCCAGCGTGCCGCCCAGCGACTCTTTGACCACGCGATATACCCCGGCCCGCGTGAACATGGCGCAAGACTCGACATAAACTGCCCGGACAGCATAGGAGAACAGCATCACCCCCAGGATGAACCAGGGCGCGGCCGCCCCTATCGCTTTTTCCGCGATCCCGCCGGCATAGAAGGCTGACGAACCCAGATCATTGAGGACGATCGCTGCGGCTCTCCAGAAGGAGATAAAACTGAGCATGATCGTGGTTGCCACCACGACCCTGACGCGCGGAGGAGTCTCGACTTGCGTATCCGCCATACGAAAAAGGCATTCTAGGCCTTTAAGGGGAAATGTCAACTTTCAAAAAAGGATTAAAACGGCAGAATCTGGCAAAAACAGGCGTAAAGTGGCTAAAAATGGCAATCGGGCAACACCCCCTAAAAACCAGGTGCCGCTTAAACCTTCACGCCTAGGAATTTTCTCTCTTCTAAACTCGTTTCCTAGAAGGTAAAAAAAAGATAGCCATCGCGTAAGGGCGGACCGGGTGGCCGGCAAACGTAAACTTGGACAAGGGGGCGACCACAAAGGGTCAGACGTGTAAAGAAATTGATTTCATCCGTACGGGCGACCCTGTGTGGTCGCCCGTACTCCAATAAGAGCTGCGGGTCCGGGCGGCCACGCAGGGCCGACCCTAGAATCAAATTGAGTTTTCACACATTCTCGCCCTACAGTTGGATTAATTTCTTCCCACGGGCCTGCGACCTCAGGACCGCCGAGTCGATGGGCGTCTTGTCGTGCTGGCCGTGCTGAGCGTCCTCACCAGTATTTCAGTTCCGGCCTTAAGCTCCAGCTCTTTTTTCCCTTCAATCATCATCGATCCGGCTCCTGCTGCGCCTCCGATGATCATTCCAATGGCGGCTCCTTTCGCGCCACCGGTTATCGCACCAATGGTTGCGCCGGCTGCGGCGCCAATTCCGCTCCGCTTCAGCGTCTGCGTGCCGCGTTTGCCGCTCTCAACATGCCCTTCTTCGTCGACCTTGCTTGCATTTTCCTCTCCGGACTCGTACACCTTGACTACTTCTCCCCGATAAGCCGTGCTCACTCCGTCAGAGTAACGGATGCTGTTGAACGCAAGATTCATCGCGGTTCTGCCCTTGAACTTCCCGCTCTTCTTGATGGAAGCAATATGGCCCGTAACGACCGCTCCGTTGAACTGGCCGGGAGATACGACCGTCGCAGTGAACTGATCTCCTACCTTATTCTTCTCACTGCTGATGCTATCGCGCAGGCGAACGGTCAGCTCGCTTCCACGAGTAACCCGCTGCGACGCGGCCATCGCGAAAGATCCCAACAGCAATAGCACGCCGGCTAATAAGGCCACTTGATTTTGTCTCTTCATATTTTCTTCCTCCTCTGCTTTCAGATGCCCAAGCATGGTTGCAGTTGCGCATCCTCTGCTGTCTTACTAAACTGTCGCCCCGCCTATAGTTTAGCACCATCATTCGGTCGCCGATTTTTGCTCTGCGTATCAAGATGTTACAATCCGCAGCGCAGGTCGAATGTCGCAGGTTGTAAGTCACGGATCGCGGCACTTCACGTCCTTTGTGTGTTAGTAGTGGAAGACACTTTTTAACCACCAAGGACACAAAGGACCAAGAAAGCTGCGACCTGCGACAGGCGACCTATAGAGATGAGGCGCCTATGCGATGGACTGCGAGTTCCACTTTTGACTGGAGTTCCAAGATTTACAACTTTGAAGCGAAACAGAAGGCAGCTCGTCTCCTGGCCGAGCACGTGCAGTCTGGACAGGTCATCGGTATCGGATCGGGCTCGACAGCCTTTGTTGCCATCCAGGAAATTGCAAAACGAATGGAAAAGGACAGGCTGGTCTTTCATGGCATTCCCACTTCCTTCGAGGTCCATCTCGCCTGTGTGCGCGCCGGAATACCCTGCACTTCGCTCCTCGAGCACCGGCCGGATTGGGCTTTCGATGGCGCTGATGAAATCGACAGAGACGGCAACATGATCAAAGGGCGGGGCGGCGCCATGTACAGCGAGAAACTTATCGGCAGCGCCGCAGAGAAATTGTTCATCCTCGTTGACCGAACGAAACTGGTCGACCGGTTGGGACGCACATTCCCCATTCCGGTAGAAGTCCATCCTCCGGCTGCGCGATGGGTTGAACAGCAAATCCGCGCGCTGGGAGCCACGGAAATTGTGATGCGGCCAGCGACCGGTAAAGATGGGCCAGTACTGACCGAGCTTGGGAATATCATCTTGGACGCCCGGTTTCCTGAAATCCGTTCAGGCTTGGAGAAGGAATTGAAGTCTATCTCCGGGGTCATCGAATCGGGCCTGTTCTGGGGATACAGCCCGGAAATAATCATGGCGGAATAAGCGGCGGAATAAGCGAATGACGAGTTTCGAATGTCGAATGATTGAGTTAAGCGGCGTCACGAAAGTATTCCATGTTCAAAAGCCGGTGATCGCCCTTAACCATGTCAATCTGCGGGTTGCTGCCGGCGAGATGGTGGCGGTCATGGGTTCATCCGGGTCGGGGAAGAGTACGCTGCTAAACCTGATCGGCGGACTGGACCGCCCCACCGAGGGAAGAGTCTTCATAGCAGGCCAGGACTTGACGGCATTGAAGGACGACGCGCTCACGCACCTGCGTCGTGACAAGATCGGTTTCATATTCCAATTCTTTAATTTGATCGCGACACTGAGCGCTTTTCAGAACGTCGCGCTTCCCTTCCTTCTTAGAGGAAGTTCCGGCAAAGAGGTGGAGCGGGAGGCGTTCAAGTTGCTGGAGCTGGTGGGGCTTTCGGACCGAGCTTCGCACCTTCCCGATGAACTTTCCGGCGGCGAGCAGCAGCGGGTAGCCATCGCGCGCTCGCTCGCTTTTTATCCTCCCGTGCTCCTGGCCGACGAACCAACCGGAAATTTGGATTCGCAGACCGGCGGCGAAATCTTGAAACTGCTGCGGGATGTTCAGAAGCGTTTCCAGGCCACGGTGGTTATGGTCACACACGATCCTAAAGCCGCCTCTTGCTGCGAGCGCCTGGTGCTCCTCAAAGACGGGCGAATCGAGAGCGACAGCGAGAATGTCGAATATCGAGTTTCGAATGTCGAGTGAAGAGCTTGTGCACGCGTGTTTTTTTGTGAGCGTCTCAAAACTATGAACTACGGGGGACACTGGGAAC
>DASXTB010000452.1:0-52122 GCA_036505615.1 Acidobacteriota bacterium | reverse complement strand
CGTCGCAATATTGCGAACCGCGTTCATCGCGGTGACAGTCAGCGGCAAAAAGGACGCCAGAAAAATCAAGAAAATCGCCGCCAGGTCTCCAACTCCGAACCACAAGATCGCGATGGGAATCCACGCCAGGGGAGAAATAGGCCGCAGGATTTGAATTAACGGATTAAGCGCCTTTTCACCGCGCCGATACCATCCAAGAAAAAGCCCCAGAGGAATAGCTAGAATGACCGCCGTCAGATAACCCCACGTAACGCGGAAGAGCGAGGCCACGACATACTTGGTCAGCAAGCCTTCGCGCGCCAACTCCACAATTCCTTTGGCCACCGCCAGTGGCCCCGGAACGATCACCGAGTTGCGCCAGGCGACAGACGTGTGCCAGAGGAGGATGAAAATGCCGATGGAGCACAAAGGTAGAATCTTGCAAATCAAGCCTCTGGCTAAACTTCTTGTCTGGGGCATCGGTTACCGTCGAAGACCAACCTCTCAAAATCAACATGTGAGTCGGATCTACGGCGAATAACTTACAGATCATTTTCAGAAAGTGCCAAAGAATTGTCACACTGACTTGAAGAATTAAAGGCGAATCATCTATAGTGTTGGCCGCATAGTGAAGCTTCAAGTCGTTCATTCTGACCCGAATCAAACGATGCGTAAACAAGGAAGGCCCTTAATTCTCAGTGGCGTGATAGCTCCGGTGGTTCTGGCCGCCGGAATCTTTTTCGCAGTTGATCGCGTGGATCAACGCTCTAGCAGATTCTTCAACACGGGCAGGAGTATTGTCGAAGCTTTCGACGCACTTGCCTCTGCTGCGCAAGCAAGAGACTTCTCTGCGCTGGAACAATTCTACTCGCAAAATTTTGACGGGAATCGCCTTGGCTTGAGCCGGCTGGAATCGATCCGAGAAAAAGACGGAATTCGCGAACTGCGATTCGTTTCCGATGGTCCCAGGCAGAACCGCGACGGCGCTGTGGCAGAATGGCGTTCCTACCTGGAGAGTTTCCAGTCGATTGAAGAACTGGGATTGCACTTGCACCGTTTGGAAAAGTGGGATTCTTCGGACGAATGGGTCGCCGTAGCGCGCTTCGAGCTGATAGGTACCCCTAAGGGGGCAGACCGGTCCGGCATCGACCGCGCCTATTTTCGATTCAAACTGGACCCAGCCGGAGGAAATCCAAGGATTCGCGGGAGTTCGCTGGTTGAGGGGGAGCGCATCATTGGCGGCCCGGCGCAATTCGAGAATGTCGGTCATGCCGCAGGCATCGACTTTACCAACCGGTACTATCCTCCTTTTCTGAGCCAACCGCTGAAGTTCGGGATGATTCGGTACGGTCCCGCGGGGATAACCGCCGTCGACTACGACAACGACGGACTTTATGACCTCTTCATCCCGGACGGCGTGGAGTCGAAGCTGTTTAGGAACCGTGGGGATGGCGCCTTTGAAGATGTAACCGGCAAGGCGGGACTCAGCGGACTGGACGGCGTCAGCGTGGGAGTTTTCGCAGATTATGACAACGACGGCTTCAAGGACTTATTCGTCAGCCACACCTTTCGTCATAATCAGTTGTTTCACAACAATGGCGACGGTACTTTCACCGACGTGACTGCTAAAGCCGGGATTGGTGAAGATAACTGCACCACGGTTGCCTCCTGGGGCGATTACGACAACGACGGATATCTTGATCTCTATGTGGGTCGGTATCTGGATCCCCGCAAAGGAATACCGCCGACTTTCTACGCGCGAAACGGCGAACCTAATCAGCTCTATCACAATAACGGCGACGGCACCTTCACTAATGTAACTCAGAAGGCGGGAGTGGGCGACACTGGACTATGCCTGGGGTCGGTCTGGGGAGACTATGATGACGACGGGTTCCCTGACTTGTACGTAGCTAACGACTTTGGGCGCAAGACGCTTTATCACAACAATGGCAACGGCACATTCACTGATGTAACTGTAAGGTCAAATACGCTCGACTATGGCGCCGGGATGAGCGCTTCATTTGCCGACTACGACAATGACGGGAAGCTCGATCTCTACGTTACGAATCTCCGCTCAGAGCACGCTTGGTTCGCTGAAGAACCGACCGTGAGCGGCTACATGCTGAACTGCGTCCGTCAGGGAGTTTGGCGGTCGGATATGCCGCTCTACTGGCAAATCTTCAGGCAATCGGGATGGGGATTCATTGGCGTATTTCAACAGATGGCCTCTGGAAACACCCTGTTTCGCAACAAGGGGGATGGAAGTTTCGAAGATGTTACTTGGAAGGCCAACGCCAATCCTCCGGGTTGGTACTGGGGTGCGTCGTTTGCCGACTTCGATAATGATGGTTGGCAGGACATTTACGTCGCCGATGGCTGGGTTTACGGAGACAAGGGGACGGACCTCGAGCTGGAGTTTCTCCATAATGTGGTTTTCAAGCAGAGGGAATACAAAACCGGGATCTTTTATGATCCCAAGTGGTTTGGCACCAAGTCTTGGCAGGGTTGGCAGCGCAACCGGCTGTTGCGCAACAACGGCGACGGTACTTTCCTGGAGATCGGTCGAGCGGCCGACGCCGATCTGATTTTGAACAGCCGTGGTGTCGCGGTGGCTGATTTCTGGAACCGGGGAGTACTCGATATTGCCGTCTCGGCCTCCGTAGACCGCCACACGCTTTTGAAAAACCTGGTAGGGGAAAAAAGACACTGGCTAGCGGTGGAGCTTACCGGCACCAGATCGAATCGCGATGCCGTCGGCGCGCGCGTCATTCTTAAATTGGCCGGAAAGCAGCAAATGCGCGAAGTGGTGCTGGGCGACGGCTATGGTTCACAGAATTCTCTGCGACAGTACTTCGGGCTCGACCGCGCCACCTCTGTGGACGAATTAACGGTTCGATGGCCACGCTCCGGAATTGTGCAAACGTTCCGTAACATTCCCGCAAACCGGATTGTGCAGGTCACTGAAGGTAGGCAAGAGCTTTCCGAAAGGCATCTTCCTAATCCTTAAATCATGAGAACAGTTCTGGCTGGAATCTGCGCCCTTATGGTCGCGGCGGTGGGTAGTCCTGACCATGAGGGTAAATGGTTTGATGACGTCACCCAAAAGGCGGGGGTCGCACGTAAGCATACCAACCGCATTTTCAAGAATCCCTATGCGGAGATCATGCAGGGTTACACCGCCTTGGGAGCAGCAGCGGCCGTGGCCGATTATGACGGTGACGGTTTTGAGGACATCTTCGTCACCGACTCGCAGGACACCGGGAAAAATCACCTTTACCACAACAACGGCGATTTCACGTTCACCGATGTGGCCGAGCAGGCCGGGGTGGCCAACGGAAACGACTCGGAAAATGCATCGGCCGATGCGCTCTGGTTTGATTATGACAACGACGGCCGTCCAGACCTGCTTGTTGTTCGCTTCGGCCACAACCAGCTATTCCACAACCTGGGAAACGGAAAATTTCGCGACGTGACCCGGGACGCTGGACTATACCGGTACATGAATGCCATTACGGCAATCGCTTTTGATTATGACCACGACGGCGATCTGGACCTCTTCGTGGGCAGCTATTTCCAGCCGGTCAATTTGTTCAACCCGAATACGCCCCGGTTTTTTCCGGAGAGCTTTGAAACCGCGAACAACGGCGGCGGTGTCACTTTGTTTCGAAACAACGGCGATGGGACATTTACTGATGTCACAGAGGCGGCTGGGCTAAAGAGCAGCGGCTGGGTGCTCGACCTCGGGCACGGTGACGCGGACAATGATGGCGACGACGATCTGTACGTTGCCTGTGACTTCGGAACTGACCGATTCTTTGTCAACAACGGCAATGGAACCTTTACCGACAGAACGGAATCCGCCATCGGCATTGATAACAAGAAAGGGATGAATGTCGACTGGGGCGACTTTGACAACGACGGCTTGCTGGATATCTACGTTACAAACATCACTGACGATTACATGCGTGAGGGGAATTTCCTATGGCGCAACAACGGAAATTTGACGTTCTCCGATGTGTCGCGGGAAACCGGCACGTACGACACCGGCTGGGGATGGGCGGCTAAGTTCTTTGATTATGATAACGATGGCTGGCTCGATATTTATGTGATGAACGGCTGGGTCTCGGCGGGAAAGGAGAGCTACGTTCCCGACATTTTCGCGATGGTCGTCAAGCCCAACATCGATTTTGCCGATGCGCGTAACTGGCCACCCATGGGAAGCAAGAGCCTCAGCGGTTACCAGAAAAAGAGACTGTTTCACAACGAGGGGGGACAGATTTTCACGGATCAAGCGGCCCGTCACGGTCTGGATTCGATTCGCGACGGGCGGGGAATCGCTGTGGCAGACTTCGACAATGATGGCCGCCTGGATCTTTTCGTCACCAATGCCAACGCCGAGCCGTTCTTGTATCGCAACATTCTGCCCGGTGGCAGCCACTGGGTGGAGTTTCTTTTGGAGGGCAAAAAATCCAACCGGGCCGGCATCGGAGCGCAAGTGAGAATCACCGCAGCCGGGCGCACCCGTTTGAGCTTTGTAAATGGCGGCAATGGATTTGCCTCGCAAAGCACCTATCGCGTTCATTTCGGCCTGGCAGGGCGCGACGCAATTGACAAAGTAGAAGTCCGCTGGCCTTCTGGAACTCGCCAAGTCTTTAAAGGAATGCAAGCCGACAAAATCTACAAGATCGTTGAAGGAAGTTCTGAACCGGCTAAATTTACAGCAAGGGTAATAAAGAAATGACGCGATTCAGGGTTTTTCCGTTTCTTATGGCGTTGGTGGCCTGCCTGTTATGGCTGAATGCCGGCGATTCTGCCGCCGAGACACGTTTTCTGGAGGCCGTAAAGGCGCTTGGCGTCAAGGACTATCCCACCGCCCTCTCGAACTTCGAAGCGGCCCTCACTGCCGATCCCGACAATATCCGCTACGGCAGTGAATACCGGCAGTGTGTCATCCAGTGCAAACAGTACGATCGGTGCATCAGTTTTTTTGAGAAGCTGGTCGCGGACAGTCCAACCGCCGCCAACGCATTCTTGAATTACGGATTTGCCTACGTCGATAAGATTCCCGCCGCCGGGGCGATCACTCAGGTAATTTTGGCCGACAAGTCGCTGTCGCTGTTTACCAAGTCGATTGAACTCAGGCCCAGCTGGATTGCCTACTACACGCGCGGCAACAGCTATCTTTTCTGGCCCAAGATATTTAATCGCACGCACCTGGGTGTAGCTGATCTGGAAGAAGCGATGAAAATGCAAAAAGCGGACGCCAAGCGCGCCTATCACGTCCGCACCTACGTTTCCCTTGGCGATGCCTATTGGAAGATGGATGACCTTCAGAAGGCCAAAGCAGTGTGGCGCGAGGGATTGGGTCAATTCCCCGACAATCCCCTCCTCAAGGTCCGTCTTTCGCAGGAAGGAGACGATCTTAAAGCCCTGATCAACAGCGGCTATGATCCCAACCGGCGCGTGGACACCAACCTGCAGGATCTCTGGATAAAGCGATGAAGCAGAAACTTGCTCGAGTGCTTCTCATTCCCTTGCTGGCGCTGCTCTTTTTCATGTGGGCCGGATCTGCGGGAGACGGGATCTCCACGATTCGGTTCCAGGAAATCGGAAAGAAGGCCGGAGTCGATCATCTTCACCACACACATGTCTTCAAAGGGAAAAAGGGCGATGTGCTCAGCATGTTTACTTCAGGCGGCGCCTCGGCCGCGGTGGCTGATTATGACAATGATGGCCTGGATGACCTTTTTGTCACGGATTCAGACGAAGGACGAACCAACCGGCTTTATCACAACAACGGGGATGGGACATTTACCGACGTGACCGAGTCGGCGGGCGTGGCGCGAGGCAACGATGCCCACTCGATAGTTTCCGACGCTCTCTGGTTCGACTACGACAATGACGGGCGTGTCGATTTGCTCGTGGCCCGGTTCGGGACACCGCTGCTTTATCACAACGAAGGCAACGGTAAATTCAAAGACGTGACGGCAAACTCCGGGCTAAACAAGTTTGGTAACACGGTTGCCGCTATTGCCTTCGACTACGATAACGACGGCTATCTGGATCTCCTTTTCGGCAATTATTTCCAGGCGGAGGACCTGACCGACTTAAAAACCCCTAACGTGCTCCCTAACGACCTGGATAACGCCATCAACGGGGGCGGAGTCACTCTGTGGCACAACAACGGCAAGGGGCGTTTCGAAGAGGTCACCAAGAAGGCCGGCCTAGGGCACCACACCGGCTGGACGCTGGACGTAGGTCACGGTGACTTTAACAATGACGGTTACCAGGACATTTACCTGGCGTGTGACTATGGCACCGACCGGATCTTCTTCAATAACGGCGATGGAACCTTTCGCGATGCGACGGAAAAAGCCATCGGCTTTGACACCAAGAAGGGGATGAATGCCGAGGTGGCCGACTACGACAACGACGGCTGGCTGGACATCTACGTTACCAACATCACCGACGAGTACATGAAGGAATGCAACATGCTGTGGCACAACAACGGCGACGGCACCTTCACGGATGTATCCAAGGAGACCGGCACCTGCGACACGCTGTGGGGATGGGGAGCCAAATTCGGCGACTTTGACAACGATGGCTGGCAGGATCTGTTCGCCGCCAACGGCCTGCGCTCAGCCGGCAAAGACAATTACATCCCGGTTCTGGTCAATATGATCATCAGGCCGGGAATCAATTTCAGCGACATTAACAATTGGCCCAACATCGGCAACATGAGTTGGAGCGGTTTCCAAAAAAAGAAACTATTTCACAATCTTGGAACCCAGAGCTTCAAGGAGATAGCCGCTGAAGCCGGCGTTGACAACGAACTGGACGGCAGGGGCGTTGCCATTGCCGATTTTGACAATGACGGGCGCCTGGACATTTACCAAACCAATGCCAATCAGCGAGCCTTGCTTTACCGCAACCAGACCGAGAATGCGGGCAACTGGCTGGAGTTAAAGCTGGTTGGCTCGAAGTCAAATCGCGACGCCATCGGCGCGCGGGTCAAGGTTCGGGCAGGGTCCCTTTCCATGATCCGCGAAGTGGCCGGGGGAAACGGGTACTCTAGCCAGAGCTCCACTCGGCTTCATTTCGGCCTGGGACACGTAGGGAAGATAGATTCTGCAGAAATTCGCTGGCCCAGTGGCCTGGTTGAGAATGTGGAAGTTCCGATCAACCGCATTACATACATCAAGGAAGGTAAAGGCGTGATCAAGCGCCCCAGACCTTAAGCAAGTTTTGAGGCCGGGAACAGTTACTAATTGGTGAAATCTTGCGGTTTCGATAAAATTTGGCGCTGAACAGCCGACCACGTTCACGTTCACGACCACGCCAACGTCCACGACTACGACCAAACGGATCGTGAGCGATTGTGTATTTTTCGTCGGCGTGGACGTGCTCGTGAACGTGAACGTGGTCGTGATCGGCTTTTATTTGGGTTGTGACTCCGCCGCGCTAGGTCTCAGCGTCCATGCGCCTTTGCGTTGATCCTTTCAGGAAAACCTATGAATCATGCGGGTGAGCAAGCGCGGGCAAGCCTGACTAGAGGTGACCTGTGACTTGGAGAGATTGGAAACCAAGCTCTGCCTCTGGCCTGCCCCAAACCGCTTGGGAGCAGAAGCGTCACCGGCTTTCACTACTTAAGACCTTTTTGAGCATCAGCATTCTTCTTCTTCTGTTGAGCAGTCGGGCCCCGCTGGCAGGTGATGATGAAGAGATTTGGCGCCATCATAATCTGGGCAAGGCCTTCTACGAGAACCCGACTACGCAGCTTCAGGCAGTCGAGGAATTCAAGAAAGCGCTCGAACTGGCGCCTAACTCAGCTCAAGAGCAGTTGAACTACGGGTTGGCGCTGCTGCGCGCCGGCAAATTGGATGAAGGCATCGCCGAACTGAAAAAAGTCCAGAAAGAAGATCCGTCCATTCCCCACACCTGGTTCAATCTCGGCGTCGTCTTCAAGAAGGCCGCCCAATACGATCGTGCCATTGAGCAATTCCAGGGAATGGTGGAAAGAGTTCCCGAAGAACCCGTCTCCCATTACAACCTGGGTGTTCTTTATAAGCTGACGGGTAAACCGGACCTTGCGTTGAAGGAGTTTGAGGCTGCTTTGAGGCTTGATCCGAACCTGGCTGGTCCCCATTTTCAGCTCTCCAACGCTTACCGGGCCGCAGGGGGAATAGAGGATGCGGATCGTGAGTTCCAACTCTTCCAGCAAATCAAGAAGCGTCAGGCAGGCGCCGTCATACCCGAGGATCTGGAGTGGAGCTCTTACGCGGAGATCTACGACGTCGTCGAACCGAGGGGAATAGAAAAGGACGCTTCTGTGCCGGCTCTGAAGTTCAAAAGCGCGGAAGTGGGAAATGTCGGCGCAGGACGGGCCGGGCTGGCTGTGCTGGATGCCGACGGAGATGGCCTGCCTGATCTTCTGGTTTGGACCACAAGCCAGGTGCGCCTCTACCGTAAGGGATCAGAACCGGTGGAGAACAGCGGGCTCGCCGGTTTGCGAAATGTGATTTCCATAGCCCCGGGCGATTACAACAACGATGGCCTCGCTGATTTGTGCGTGCTCACAGACTTGGGCGCCACGCTCTACTTGAATAAGAAAGGGACGTTCCAGAAGCAGGACATGACACTTCCGCCCGGGAGTTTCACTAAAGCTGTCTGGCTTGACTTTGATCACGACGGCGATATCGATCTCTTTCTCCTGGGGCCGACATCGGCGCTGGCGAGAAATGACGGCTCTGCCGGCTTTAGCGATCACTCGTCCGAGTTTCCTTTTGTCAGAGGCACCCCACTTGACGGAACAGCGTACGACCTAATCAAGGACACAAATGGAACCGATCTGGTTGTAACCTTCCAAGACCGCGCGGCAGTTCTTTATCGTGACAAATTAGCGGGTAAATTTGAGGCGCTCTCTCTGGAGGGAATCCCCGCGGGTACTCAATCAATTCTTGCATACGATTTCGACAACGACGGGTGGACCGATCTGGCTGGAGCTTCGAGTTCCGGCGTGCTCCTGGTTCGCAACGCTCAGGGAAAGCTGGAAAATGTGCCCGCTCCCGCCGGAGCTAAAGGTCCTGTCGTGTTTGTTGACCTGGGAAATAGAGGACTCCTTGACCTGATCGCCGGCGGAACAGCTTATCTAAACCAGGGCTCCTCGAGATTTTCCGCAGGCCAGGTAGTGGCGGACTTGGGTTCGATAGATTCTTTGACTGCTGCGGATTTTGATGGGGATGGTCTTGCCGACCTTGTTGCCGTTTCCAGCGAAGGCAAGATACGCCTCTTGCGGGACGAAACGGCGGCAAAAAACCACTGGATTCGTGTTGGGCTGCTTGGAGTGCGCAATCTTCAGTTGGCCCCCGGGGCCAAGGTAGAAGTCAAATCCGGAGCGCTTTACCAGAAGAGAACTTATCAGGGCGTCCCCCTTCTTTTCGGACTTCGTTCCTATCCTGAAACTGACACGGTCCGAATTACCTGGCCCAATGGCTTGATTCAGAACGAGATCAAGCAGGCATCAGGAAAGGCCTTGGTCTACAGGGAAAAGCAGCGCCTTTCAGGATCCTGTCCCATGATCTTCGCCTGGAACGGACAGAAGTTTGAATTTATTACCGACGTCTTGGGTGTTGCGCCCCTGGGGGCAAGTTCCGGAGACGGCCAATACTTCCCGGTTGACCATGACGAATACATTCAAATCCCGGGAGAAACACTAAAGCAGGTAGGGGATCATTATGAAATCCGGATCAGTGAAGAACTGCACGAGGTCGCCTACCTTGATAGGGTACAACTCATTGCCGCGGATCACTCGGCTGACCTGGACATTTTCACCAACGTGAAATTTCAGTCGCCGCCCTATCCTGCACTCCGTATGTATGGCGCGTCGCGACGCGTCTATCCCAAGGCTGCGCGCGATCAGGATGGGCGCGACGTCCTCGGCCGAATTTCCAGGCGCGATCGTGTTTACCCTGATTCTTTTCGCCGGGACTATTCAGGCACAGCAGAAATGCACTATCTGGACTTGGATTTCGGCGCAGGCATCGCGCCGGACAATCGCGCGCTCCTGGTTCTCAATGGCTGGGTTGACTGGGCTGATGGGAGTACGTTTCTGCGCGTCTCGCAGGAGCGAAAAGGTGGTTTGGTTATGCCTTACCTGCAGGTGAAGGATGGCCGAGGCCGGTGGCGGACTGTGCTGAAGGACATGGGAATTCCAGCGGGTAAGCCCAAGACCATCGTGGTCGATCTGAGCGGCAAATTCCTTTCCACTTCACGCCAAGTCCGTATCGTCACGAATGTTTGTGTCTATTGGGATGAAATTTTCCTCAGCGAATTCACGGGCATCCCACCGGTCTCTCTTACGCCCATGAATACCAATTTGGTTGAACTTCGTTTCGGGGGTTTTTCGACCCCCGTCATCCATCCGGATCGAAAACAGCCGGAATGGTTCGATTATTCGCACAGAACATCTTTTTCTTCATGGAATCCCACGCGGGGTTTTTACACGCGCTATGGCGATGTGCGCGCTCTGCTGGAGGCGGCGGATGACCGCTTTGTGATTATGGGCTCGGGCGACGAATTACGCTTTTTGTTTGACGCCAGCCACCTGTCTCCTGTGCGGCGGGGTTTTAAGCGCGACTTTCTACTTTACGTGGACGGCTGGGCAAAAGACGCGGATTTGAATACCGCCTTTTCGCAGACGGTCGAGCCGCTGCCCTTTCATTCCATGACGCGCTATCCCTATGGAAGCAACGAACACTATCCTGATGACAAGGAGCATGCGGCGTATCGGCAACTGTATAATACCCGGCCGGCTTTGCGGTTGTTACGTCCCTTGAACGAACAACTGGCTTCAAAATAGTTCTTAGCAACTAGCACGCTTCGGATGAGAAAACTGAAACTAAGCAACTGGCGTTCGTATCTTCCTGGAGTTGACGCAGCTGTTGTTACGTCGCGGCTGGATCGTGTTTATGTGTTAGAATTCAGCCGCACCGAAATATCATCGAAATGCGGCCGCGAAGTGGCCGAAGTAAATCTACCTACAATTGTGGCTGGTTACGGTCTTAAGGCTTCGAAGTCTGCTCCACAATCGGATTGAGCGGAGAACCAAGGAGGGTTGATGAGTACCGCAGGCATTTCGGCAGAACAAGTTCGACAGGAAGTAAAACGCAGGATCGCAGAGCTCACAGAGCGCAGTCCTGAAGAGGTCACCGACACCGCATTATTTATTGAAGAGCTCGGTGTCGATTCCCTGATGGCGATAGAGTTGATGGTCGCCCTCGACAAGGAATACAAAATCGACATTCCGGAAGATAAGTTTCGCACCATTACCAACGTTGATGATGCCGTGAAGGTTGTCATGGAGCATATCAACGACGGAAGCAGGCAGGCGGAAAGCGGCGCCGCCGCTGGATAAAGGAGGTCACAGGACAGCGGTGAAGGCCGCTTCTCGCATCAAATGGCGAAATTACTTCACAGCTTCCAAGGACCCTGATCTCTCTGCGTTGGCTTATGCATCGAGTAGTCATTTCAGGATTGGGTTTGCTCACCCCCATCGGCTCCGGCAAGGAGGCCTTTTGGAATGCTCTGGTGGCCGGAACCAGCGGGATTGCGCCGGTGAGCGCTTTTGACACTTCATCCTTTCCCGTCCATCTGGGCGCGGAAGTGAAAGAATTCCAGCCTGATCGGTACTTGCATCGCAGCGCGCCCAACGAACCGGGACGCGCTTCGCAGCTTGCCATCGCTGCTGCGCGAGTGGCGATCGAAGATTCGGGGATTCGACTTGAGGATGTCCAACGGGACCGAGTTGGCGTGTCGATGGGCACAACTTCGGGCGAGCCGTTGTTTGTCGAACAGTACAACGATATCCGTAAGGCGGCCGGGCTAGAGGCAATCCCCGGAGAGATCATGCCCAAATATCCGTGTAACGTAATCCCGAGCAATGTCGCCATCGAGTTTGAGCTGCGCGGGCCTTGTCTGATGATTCCTACCGCCTGTGCGGCGGGTAATTACGCTATTGGCTATGGGTTTGATTTGATACGAACGGGCCGGGCCGATTTAATGCTGGCCGGTGGCGCCGATGCATTTTCGCGGATTACTTATATGGGTTTTGCGCGTTTGGGAGCCATCGCTCCGGAGCGCTGCCAGCCATTTGACAAAAACCGCAAAGGCATGGTGCCCGGCGAGGGCGCTGCAATGCTGATCTTGGAGCCACTGGAGACGGCGCTGGCGCGCGGAGCACATATTTATGCCGAAGTTCTTGGCTACGGGCTGAGCTGCGATTCCCATCATATGACTGCGGCTCATCCTGAAGGTGACGGCGCGATCCGAGCTATGGCGACGGCTCTTGAGGAGAGCGGCCTTACCATCAATGATGTCGACTACATCAGCGCCCACGGTACCGGGACACCCACCAATGATCGAGTGGAATCAATTGCCGTGCGGCGCTTGTTCGGCACCCGGGCAGACAAGGTCCCAATAAGTTCCATTAAGTCGATGATCGGCCATACGATGGGCGCGGCCAGCGCTATTGAAGCAGTCGCCTGCGCCCTGGCGCTTGACACCGGCATGATTCCACCCACCATCAATTACGAAGAGCCTGACCCGGAATGCGATCTTGACTATGTGGCCAACCAGGCGCGCCGGACTAATCCGCGCGTCGTTTTGAACAACGCTTACGCATTTGGCGGCAACAATGCATCGCTGTGCGTAGCGAGGTGGGAAGGGTGACAGATCGGATTGTGGCAACCGGAATCGGCGTCATTTCTTCCATTGGCGCGGGCGCCGAGGATTTTGCTAACGCGCTTTATGCGGGACGTTGTGGCGTCACGCTCAGCACCCTGCCTAGCTTGCAGAAGGACTCTCCCGTCCCCGCAGCCGAAGTACAGAATTTTTCGCCCGAGCCGTGGCTGGGAAACAAAGGGATTCGTGTTCTGGACCGCAGCGCGCGCTTGTTGTGCGTCGCTGCGCAAATGGCCCTCACTGCGGCCGGTCTGTCGCAGCAAATCCCGAGCGGGGGAAACTCCAAACTGGGCCTGATCTGCGGAACTATGTTCGGCAGCGTTCACAGCATTACTTCTTTCGACTGGAGCGGGTTGACAGACGGACCAAAGTATGTAAACCCGATGGATTTCCCCAACACAGTAATCAATTCCCCTGCAGGGCAGGCAGCGATTCGCTTCAAGCTGAGAGGAGTCAATTCGACAATCTCCTCGGGTCTCTCCTCGGGTCTTTATGCCGTCCACTATGCTTCCGAGTTCCTCCGGTTGGGCCGCGCCAGCGCCCTGCTTGCCGGTGGAGTGGAAGAACTGTGCCAGGAATCGTTCCTGGGCTTCAGAAAAAGCGGCATAACTTCTCCACAGGGAAAGGCTCGGCCTTTTTCGCCGGATCGGGACGGCATGGTATTGGGAGAAGGTTCTGCGCTCTGGGTGCTGGAAACAGAAGCGGTTGCGAAAGCTCGGGGAGCGACGCCTGCGGTAGAGGTTTGCGGCTTTGGAGCGGCGCACGATGCCCATAGCATCAGTTCCTATCAGGTGCGGGCCGAGGGCGCCACCTCGGCCATCGAGCAGGCATTGCGAGCATCGCAGATCGGTCCAGAGTCGGTGGGACTGATTGTTGCCAGCGCCAGCGGCAGCCGCGCTGGGGACAAGATGGAAGCGCGAGCTCTCCATAATGTGTTTGGCTCGCGGGTGGCCGATATTCCGGTTTGCGCGCCCAAGGCTGCATTTGGAGAGGCGCTTGGAGCCTCAGGCGCTCTACTGGCAGTCACTGCCGGAATCGCATTATGCAAACGTCTCGCACCTCCTACCGCCGGATTCACCAGCGCCGAAGACGGTCTGCGTCTCTCGATCGTTCCTCAGCCGATAGAAGCAGAGTACGCCCTGGTAAATTGTTTTGGGTGCGACGGCAATAACGCGGCTTTGATTTTGAGACGCTGGAATGGATGATCCGGTTTAGCGGTTTTCAATGGACCCACTACAGAGCGTCAAAAAAAGATTGTAGCGGCAAAAGAACTGGTCCAGAATTGCTTTTCCAACCCACTTAAAAGGAGGTCAATAAGAAGTAGTACGGGTTGCAGTTAGCAATGAGCGTTGGGAGGGGAATGGAATAAAACAGTTCATCTTAACCATCTTGGAGGTAGATTCATGGCAGATACTAAAAAGAAAACACTGAGTTGCAACGCACCCGGGTGTTCACTAACCATGTCCGGATCGGAAAAGGATGTGGTAAATGCTGTGGTTCAGCATGCGGTCTCCGCACATGGCCAGAAGGACACTCCGCAGTTCCGCGAACAGATTCGATCGATGCTGAAGGATGAAAAATAACATCCCCTGCATTGGAAAGGATCGATGACCGGCAGAGCGAGAACCCTTCCCTGAAAGGGCGGCTCGCTCTGCTACGCCTTTTCGCCTTACAGGCTTTGCCTTCCAGCTTTTGCCCTCGAAAGTATCTCCCAAGCCAATCTAGTTTTGCTGTGTTAGAATCAGGTTATTCCGATTTGGCTTGCGGTCTGATGAAACGATGCCCACACTAATCCGATCTACTTTGCTGCAGGATAAGAATCTCCATGTGGTTTTGGAGTTTCAGGAATTTGGTTTGAGCACCGCCGCGGCGAGGGTTTCTTCCCTTCAAGCAAAAGAAGCTTAACGGATTTTGCATTACCAATGTTAGGCAAAACGATCTCCCATTATCGGGTGTTGGAACAGCTCGGAGCTGGCAGCACTGGAATTGTTTACAAGGCCGAGGATAGTCTGCTTGGCCGGCATGTCGCGATAAAAGTTCTGGCAGACGAGTTCTCCAAGGACCCCCGACGGCTGGAGCGTGCGCAGCGTGAAGCTCTGGCTGCGTCTGCCCTGAATCATCCTCATATTTGTACCGTTCACGAACTGGGGAACAGTGAGGGTCAGCCTTTTGTGGTGATGGAGCTGCTGGAAGGTGAAACATTGAGCCAGCGCATGCGGGAAGGTCCCTTCAAACTGGAAGAACTGCTGGACCTGGGCATCGAAATTGCCGATGCGCTCGGCGCCGCGCATTCAAAAGGGATCGTGCATCGGGACATCAAACCAGCGAACATTTTTCTCTCCAAGACAGGCCACATCAAAATTCTGGATTTCGGCCTGGCGGAGCGCGAGGGTGAGGAAGAGGAGCAAACTTCAACTCCTGAAGATGGTTCCGACGGCGAGGCGTTTCTCACCAGACCAGCTACAACTGGTGGAACTGCGTCATACATGTCGCCGGAACAGGCGCGCGGAGAAGCGCTGGACGAACGCACGGACATTTTTTCCTTCGGTGTTGTATTGTACGAAATGGCCAGCGGATCATTGCCTTTCACAGACATTTTCGAAGCTGTCACCGCCAAGCGTCCGGCATCACTGCTGAAATCGAATCCCGCGCTGCCCGCCGAATTGGAACGGATCATCTTTAAAACATTGGAGAAGGAGCCCGAGATGCGTTATCAGTCGGCCAAAGAGTTGAGGGTGGCCCTGCGGAGACTGAAACGTGACACAGAATCTGAGCAGTCTGTTTCAAGTAGTAAGGTCCCAACCAGAAAGGAACAAACAAATAGCATCGCAGTTCTTCCGTTTCTCAATATCAGTCCGGAAAGCGCGAACGAATATTTCAGCGACGGCCTGACAGAAGAGCTCATTAGCGCCTTGACCCAGCTTAAAGGGTTGCACGTGGCATCTCGCGCCTCCGCCTTTCAGTTCAAAGGGACTTCGCAGGATATTCGCAAGGTAGGGGAACAACTGGGAGTGGAGACAGTGCTGGATGGAAGCGTGAGAAGAGTGGGAAGCCACTTGCGTATTACAGCTCAGCTTTTGAGCGTGGCGGACGGCTACCTTATCTGGTCTGAAAGATACGACCGAGAGATGGAAGATGTCTTCGCCATCCAGGATGATATTGCGCGCAACATAGTGGATATGCTCAAGGTCAAACTTGTTGAAGGAGCCAGCAAGGCAATTGTAAACCGTCATACTGAGAATCTCGAAGCTTATAACCAGTACTTGAAGGGCCGCTACTTCTGGAACAAGAGAGGGGAGTCGCTCAAGAGGGCAATTGAATACTTTCGCGGGGCCATTGAGATCGACCCGAATTACGCATTGGCTTACGCGGGACTGGCCGATTGCTACAATCTGCTGAATGTCTACAGCATGCTCCCCGCCAGCGAAACCGCGCCACTGGCAAAAGAAGCCGCTAAGAAAGCCCTGGATATAGATGACGCCCTGGCAGAAGCCCACGCTGCTCTGGCCCTGGTGGCACTCAGTCACGATTGGGATTGGTTGGGTCTGGAGAAGGAATTCAGGAAGACTATTGAGCTCGATCCCAACTATGCAGTGGCTTACGAATGGCACGCTTTTTATTTGGCCGCCATGGGTCGCCTGAACGAGGCAATTTTAGAAATCAAACGGGCTCTGCAGCTGGACCCGCTTTCGCTGTCCATCAACGCCGTCACGGGATGGGTGTTCTACTGGGCACGCCGCTTCGACGACGCCATAGAGCAATACCAAAAGACAATCGATATGGATCCCAGTTTCCCGACCGCTCACTGGTTAATCGGGCAAGCGTATGAACAGAAGGCTATGTTTGAGCAAGCGATCGAAGCTCATCGAAAGGCGGTGGCATCTTTCCAGGGATTTGCCTTCCCAGTAGCATCTCTGGGACATGCCTTTGCGCTGGCGGGTCAAAAGGAACAAGCACACAAGCTGCTTGCGGAACTGGAAGAGATCTCGACGCAAAAGTTTGTTTCGGCTTACCTGAGAGCCGTAGTCTATGCAGGCCTTGGCGAAAATGACCGGGCATTCGAGTGGCTGGAAAAGGCCTGGCTCGAACGGTCCTGGTTTCTGATATTTCTTAAAGTAGAGCCGATCTTCGACCCCCTTCGATCCGACCCGCGATTCGCTGACCTGGTGCGTCGCGTGAACCTTTATATTGTGATCAGGGTCAGGTGATCAACAATGGGAATCTTTATCTTTCCTTTGGGCGTTCATGCGATTAATTACGCCTCTTCCGACGCTGTTCCATGGTCGTGGTAGCCGTGGTGAACGGTAAGTTTCCAGGCCCTTATCCGACCGATGTTTCGTGCTTCAAGAGCTTTCATCTCGGTGAAGGATTCCTTTGTCGCGTCGCCGAGTTCCTGATAAAAGGCGTTGCTCGCCACAATTTCACAGGAATCTGCCACATGCATGAGGCGCGAGCCCATGTTAATCGCGTCGCCGACGGCGCCCATGTGAATCCGGCTTAGGGGTCGAAGGGAGACAATCTGCAAGTCTCCCATGGCTAACGATATATGAACGCCGCCAGACGTCTGAATGCGATCTATGCGACGTTGCCACTGATTTGAAACGGAATTCCCGATGTCGATCAAGGACTTGGCCGTCTCAAGAGCTTGTTGCACGTAATTACGCTTGTGGTCGGGGATACCGAAGAAGCCTATCACCAAATCGCCGGCAAACTGATACATCATTCCGCCATTGTTGATAATCTGGTGCCGCGCCTTGGAATAGAAAGCTGTCAGGCTCTGTCTAATGATTTCGTCTTCGCGCGTGTCCCGGACGTAGCTGGAAAAGGAACAGAGATCCGCCATCAGGACGACCACCCTTCGATAGACGCTCGGTTGCAGGATGTCGCGCGGAGCAGCTCGGTTCCATTCAATAAGCTCTCGCAAACGCCAGAAGCTGAAATGCCAAAGTAAGGCTGCTCGTATCGGGTCCTTGAAATAGTCGTCTGGATCACCTCCGAATGCGTAGGTCGCCTTGGCTACGTCGACGGCCGTACGTAACTCAAGAAGGCGGTCTTCGGTTATAGAATCGACTCTAACGCCGAACTGCTTGCTCAGAAGGGAGAACAAAATATTTTCATCCCAAACCTCCAGCATTAAGCCAGGTCGCAGGCGCTCAGCCATTTCGTCCTCAAACTTCTGCCTGTCCTGCCGCCCCGCCTGGTCGAATAGAACGATAATCTTCGAAGCTTCGGCCAGCAATGGCGCTTCCGTGCCGAATTTCCGCCGCAGGCTCCGCAAGATCTCATCGTCCCCGTATCCAAAGTTGACCTCGACAAAATACGGCGCCCGACCGGGGGCGCTGACGCGAATGTCAGCAAAAACATCACGCACTCCCAAATAGATTTCTCGATCGATTCGGACTCCCTCAGGGGAACAGCCGTCATAGGCGACGTGGCTGAACCGACAGAGGTCACAACACAGATCTTCCAGGAACAAACGGAACTCGCGTGTGTTACCGTTCAGCGCCGTCGCCATCTTTTTGAGTCAGAATGGATGCTAGTTGCCTGTAACAGAGAAATCGGTTGCGGCTAATAGGCCGCGGATTCACGCGGATGAACGCTGATAGCGAATGTGCTACCGAAGCAGCGCTCGTACGCTTACTTGAAATCATTTCTCCATTTAGCTGGAAGCGCTGCTTCGGTAACACATTCGTTGATCCGCGTCAATCGGCGTTAATCTGCGGCTTGCTGCCCGCTACCGATTTAAAATTCCTTAAATCCTAGAACAGTCGCGGGTGGAATTGTATTATTACCACATCACTCGATCTTGGCAATCACGGAGGTAAGTTTATGGCGGAGCCAAAGGAGAAAACACTTAATTGTAACGTGCCTGGGTGTTCACTGACCGTGTCTGGCACTGAAAAGGATGTCGTGGATGCGGTCGTTCTGCATGCAGTTGCCGCGCACGGGCAGAAAGACAGCCCGCAGTTCCGCGAACAGGTTCGGTCGATGTTGGAGGACGCAAACTAGCGCCGTGTGACGAGCCGGATTCGCGCGTGGCTTAGAAATTCTTTATCATTCTTCGCGTTCTTTGCGGTTTCGCGATGATTTTTTCACACTTTCTCCCGGTGGGGTTCCGACTCCCGATTGAGCAAGTTTTAAAAGATGGAGTTTTGCACGCGCGGCTCTGAATCCTCTTCTAGGTTCTGAAATCAAACGGGAACTTCTGCGCCACGGACGATGACATCTGAATCTTACCCTCCGCTTAAGGCCAAGCTTCGCGATTTTTTGGTTGACGCCTTTATCCGGTTCTACACGATTAAGGCAGTCACGCGCTTTTCCGCGGCACTGATAGGGTGTCCCCTGCGGGTAGAGCTTCTAAGACAAGGGCCCGATGTCCTGCAAGGGGTGGTTGGAGATGTGAAGTTTGCTTTTTTTCCTGCCGACCAGGATCAACTTCTGCAGATGCATGCTTGGGCAGAAGGCAAATTTTCCGCCATCGTGTTTCAGCCCGGTTTGACGGGTGCAATCCCGTCTCTTTCTATTTCCCGGTTTGATGGTCGAATATTAGAAGGTGATCAGTTACTCCTCTGTGTACCCGGCAGATCAAGAGGGCAGATTCGGTTGGAACGCCGATCGTGACCGCAGCTTCGGCAACGAAACTTAAGGCCGTTTTGCCAGTCATCTCTTTGACGTTTTTATTAAAAACCTCTTGAATTCGTGAAGCGAAGCGGAGTACGGTAACAGCACATCTACACAGTTTTGTTAATAAATTAATGGAGAATTAAGCAGAAAGACCTCTGCCTTGTGCCTATCCTATGTGCGCCAATGCACGTTCGACAGTTCGTATCGGGACCAGAAAATTCCAGTCAACCACTCAAAAGGAGGAGTTGTATGCGAAGTAAAGCTTTATTGTTGGTACCTCTGTTTGCGCTTTTCCTGAGTGCTTCGGCGTTGGGAGGAATCCTCGCGAACGCAACATTCCATGTCGATCAGTTCGTCCCGATCGATCCTACTCAAGTGTCTTGTAACTTGCCCAATGCCGCCATCATCACATGCCCGGCAGGTGATCCGAACGCAGGGAAACAATGTTATCCCCTCACGTTGCACGGCGACGTTCACGCTGTTCTGTCAGAAACCGTACTTCCGGACGGTACATGCAATTTCTATCTGACCATTAACTACGAGAACATGCATGGAATGAATGTAAACGATGGCACTCCTTATCGGCTGATGGGAAACTATCATTTCTGGCTTTTTGATTCTACGGATTGCGATCTGTCCGCCATTTTCGGGCCAGACAAAGCGACCCGGACTCAGTTCTTCGTCCGCCTCAGGGGTGTTGGGCCGGCAAACGATCTCATCCTGCGGGGCGAGATCTTTTTGACGCCTCAAACAATCCCTGGACAGGGACCGATAAAATTCGACAACTGGATTAATTTCACCGTTGAGTGCAACAAGTAGTTTTTGGATCGTTGAGGTTTAAACGAGAGCAGGATCTCTAGGGGCCTGCTCTCGATTTTTTTCTCTACTGCTGAGTTTTCCAAACCGTTAAGTAAGTGAAGAGCTCGACATAAAGAGCGGGGGGGTCTCTCATGGCCAGTACTATGGATGACATAAGAAAAGCTTACTCTGTCTGCATCGGGACGTCACTCGAGGTACTCGGACTGATAGGCTTCGTGAGCCGGCCTGTCGCGGGCGTGATCGGCACGAATGTGCTTTTGAGTTTCATTCATCTCGTGGTGGGCGCGCTGGGCTGGTTTGGCTTGGCGGGCCTGGGAAAAACATACAGCGGCGCCATGGGAACAGTCTTGTTTATCCTAGGCGTCCTCGGTTTCATCCCTGCATGCGCCGGCTCGTTGCACAGTATTTTAGGCATCAATGCGGGAACCTCAGCGCTGCACGCGCTGGTGGGCGGAGTCTCGCTGGCGATGGCCTTCGGGATGAAAGAGTGAGTGCTGCGAATTCGCCAATTGATAATCGCAGTCGCTCTTGCTTTGTTTGATTTTTCACCGAGAAAGGATGCATGCAACGAAGTGCATTCACTCCTTCTAAGTGATTTTTTCGCGCGAGAAGAATTTATCGTGCAAGAACTAGGTTGACAGCCAAAATTCAGCGAGGTAGGATTTGCCGCGCCTCAATCCTTTTTTTAAGAAACGAGTTTTCTGACGTCACCCGACTCCAAGAGCTTGGGCGTGGATGCTGCTTAAAACTCTTTTAAAGCAAGTTACGCGAGAGCCGATGCTGAAACGATCAACCATATTTTCGTTGCTGCTCTTCTTCGTCTTTGTTGTTTCCACCGAAACGATGCGGGCTTCCGGTTTCACCATACTGGAGCTCGGCGCCAGGGGCGCGGGAATGGGAGGCGCTTTTGTAGCCATTGCCGATGACGGATCAGCTTTGTTCTATAATCCAGCGGGAATCGCTTTTCAAAAGGGCCTGCGAGTAGAGATGGATGGTTTTCTGGTGAAGGGCTTTTTCCACTTTTTCCCTTCCATCGTTCCTCGCGGAACGATCGTCCCCAATGATGGCTACAGTGGAAATGTCTCGCCCAAATTTCAGATCCTGAGCAATCTGTTCATCAGTAAGGACCTGACATCGAAGTGGACCCTGGGATTTGGCGTCTACTCGCCGTTCGGGCTGGGAGACAATTGGACGAACTTCAAAGACTCCGATCCCACAGCAACGAAGTTCGTTGGTCGATTCGCCGGGACTCGAGGACGATTGGAGAATGTCTGGTTTCAGCCCACCATTGCGTACCGCTTGGGCGACAACAGCAGTGTTGCAGTCGGCCCTGCAATTGTCTACACGCACATTATGCTGGAACAGAGCATCCTGAATCCATTGGAGGAGGGGCTGGTCTTCGGCCGGCAGATTGCTCCTCTGATATTCCCCAATCAGGATCCTGCTCTGGCTGCCCGATCAATAGCGCGCTTGCTCCCGGAAGGGCGTTCCCGCATTGCCGGCATCGCCTTCGCACCGGGCGTTACGGCAGGATACATGTACAAGCATACCCAGTCGAAGACCAACTTCGGCGTTATGTGGCGCAGTCCGGTGACTTATCATGTGGAAGGAAAAGCGTCGTTTGCCTTTACCAGCGATTATCCCCTGAAGGCTTTCATTGGCGCCGATACTATTCCCAATCTGTTTCCCGCTCAGGACGCCAAGGCGTCTTTTACCACGCCCGGTACCTTCGTTGTGGGCGTCGCCAACTCGTCGTTCTGGAACAGCACCATTGCATTTGATTTTCTGTTCCAGAATTACAAACGCTTCAAAGATATTCCACTCAACTTTACAAAGACGGTCGGCACCGCTACACCGGCGGAACAGCGCTTTGTTTTCAATTTCAAGAACACTTACTTTTTGCGTGCCGGGATTGAGAAGCATCTCAGCACCAAGACGATCGTCCGTGGCGGCTGGTACTTTGACAAAACGTCGCTGGACGACAAGGCAGTGGGACCTTTTTTTCCGGATGAAAGCAAGCACGTGTTTACTGTCGGGGCGTCCCGGCAGTTCGGAAACAAGGAGTTTTCAGTGTTCTATCAGGGCGCAAAGGGACTTCACCGCACAACGAATGTGCCCGAGAATGCGAACCTGTTTACTAATGGAGAATACCGCAATTTCATTCACCTGATTGGATTCGGATTACGGATCCATGTGGGTGGGACCACTGTTGAAGTCCCGCGGTAATCTCGGGGCATAGAAGGATCTGATACCAGAATTAAAGATTCGAAAATATTATGGCTGACTACGATGTAATTATCTGTGGAGCGGGGTCGGGCGGCGGCTTCCTGGCGGGAGAAATCGCCCCATTTGGATCGGTGCTTATTTTGGATGCCGGTCCCCACGTCAAAGGCGCACCTAATCCGGGATTTGGCTCTCCGGACCGCCGAAAATTCGCCACGCAAATCAACATGGGCACGTATGGGCCCGACGGCGTCAACGCCATCAACCGCGGCGGCGCCTTCTTTGCTTATCCCCTATACACGGATGATTCGAATCCTGCCAGTTTCGCCGTGCTGCGCGAGGCTCGGGTGGTGGGCGGCGGCTCGTTCGTCAATGTCGGCGCCTGGCTTCGCCCGCTGGCCGTCGACTTTGTCGACTTCGCAAAAGAGACGGGAGTTGTCGGTTGGACCAAGCAGGACTTGGAGCCGCATTTCCAGAAGGCCGAGCGAATCCTGTTTGTGCATCGCGACCACCGCGACCAGTGGCAGCGCGCCAGTGTGCTTTACGAGAAAACAGCGCTGGCGCTGGGCATCCCTGTTTTTGAGACAGCATCCAATCGCCATCGATGCATCTTCTGCGGGCACCGCGTCGATGCAGGAATGCCGTGCAAGTACGATGCTTTGATGAGCACCGCGATCACCCAGATACCAAAAGCGCTTGACAACGGCGCCCAGCTTGTCGACAACGCGACAGTTGTGCGTGTGGAGATTTCCAACAACAAGGCGACCGGCGTTACCTATATAAAAGACGGGCAGACGGTAACCGCCAACGCGAGAAAGCTGGTGGTGGTATCGGCAGGCGCCATCGGAACGCCGCTGGTGCTGAGAAACTCCGGTGTGCATCTGATCAACAACAACGTGGGAAAGTTCCTCCGGGCTCACCCCGGGATTACCATGGACGCGTTTATACCGGGAGTGCAGTGGAACAGCGACCGCGGCTATCAGTGGAACTGCCACCATTACGTCATGGATGACGCGGGAAAACCGATGGACGCGCTAGTTCACGCCAGTACGGCCTTCCCCGTGACTCCCTGGCTTGCCGCGAACGTGGGAACGTTCGGCAAACCCTATAAGGATTTGATGCGCCTCTATCCCTTCCGCATCGGCGTCTTTGTGTTCCACCTCAAACCCGGATTCACCGGCAAGGTCATGGGAAGCGTTGAGGCGCCATTTGTCAGATACCCAATTCTGGGCCCGAACGGAGACGTGGATCCTAAGATGCTTCGGGACCTCACCGCGTCAATCCGTCAGGTGGGAAGGATTTTCCAGGAGATGGGTGCGATTGCGGTGCTTCCCGGCCCCAACGTGGCCGACCAGCTGCTGATAAATGATCTTGCACTTCGCTTGCCGATCGCCGGCGTTTTCCACGATCAGGGAACTTGTCGCGCCGGAGCCGATAGAAAGACTTCGGTCGTGGATTCCAATTGCATGTCGCATGATATCGCAAACTTGATGTGCTGCGACGCCAGCGTAATTCCCAAGGACATCAGCTGCAACTCCAATTCCATGGTTATGGCCGTGGCCAGCAAGTGCTCCAATTTCGTTATTACGCAAATCCTGGGGCGGCAGCTGAAGGAAGAAGAGGAGCCAGCAAATGTTTGAGAAGCGCAATCTGCGCCAGGCCGTTGAGCAACTTGAGAAGCGTCTGTCCCGTCGCACCTTTCTGACGACCACGATCATCGGAACCGGCGCGGCGGCCGTTCTGGACCGCTTCGGCGAAAGACTTTTCGCAGCGACGCCGGATCCTTTCGCGGTGTATTCCGCCATCGGCAACATAATCATCCCGGTGGATCAAGATCCGGGATGGAAAACCTTTGAGCCCGGCATCTCGCAGTTTGGCTTGGGTGTGTTTGTCAAACAGCATTTGTTTACGGGCGACGAACTGGCGTTCCAGGGAACGTTGGGTGCTCTGATAGCTATGAACGAGGCGCCGCCTCTTGTCAATTACGGACCGCGTTTTCTGGAGATGGTTGAGGCACTACAAGTGCAATACTTCGGCGATATTCTCAGCGGTCAGTTCGAGAAAGACGGCGTTCAGGACCTGATTCAACTGGCAGCTTTCCTCGGTCTGTTCAGCGCCAAGGCTACTTTCTTCTCGAATTTCCCCAATCACTTAGCCACGCCCGGCGCCGAGTTCCAGGTACCTCGACCGTCTGCGGTTAAAACGGGCTGGGACATCATGGGTTTTAAGGGTCCCGTTGGCCCCGACGAGGAGAAAGCGCTTCGAGCCAGATATTTCGAGTCTCCGGAAATTCCCGGAATTGATACGCGTAATCCTTTTCTCTGAAAGAGACTATGTTTCGAAAGAAATTTCTTCTAGTGCTGCTTTTTTTGGCCTTTGCGGTGACCGTCGCTCTTGGTGAATTTGGCGGCCGGCCCGGAGATGTGGTCATCTACCTAATTACTACAAAAGGCCAGATGGATTTTCAAACCGTCCCGCCGGGCACGACCAACGATGCGGCGACTACAGCCAATTTCAAGACTCTCGATACAAGCAAGGTCCCTGTAGCGCCACCCGACCAATTTCCGCTGCGGCGCCAGGTGCTCTACGAACAACCCGACGAACTTTTTCAAATCGGAGTGGATGAAGAGAACTCGGTGGGGAAGCACCGGCTCTTCGTTGTACCAGTAAAGATTTTTGTGGAGTCCGGATCCATCAGGCCCACTCCGACTACCGTGGGGACATCGGCGACCTACATCATTTTTCCGCAAGGCGTCGATGTAGAGAACGACATAGCGCTGGAGACCGTGAAGTTTTTGATGTGGGCTCCGAAAGCCTGGCCGTTTATCGCGCCGACAACCAGCAGAGGACCTGCAGTTCCGCCAGGCATGACTGGTTTTGAATTTATTCTCAGTACCCCCGGCTTGATAAGGCTCCCCTTCTTCATTCCGTGGACAGGCATGCGACTGATTTACCCAAGCGGGGGTTGGGCAGACGGCGTGGACTTGAAGGCCATAGACCAGGACCCCGCAGCTGGCAATACAACGGCGATCCTTCGCCTCCGCCCAGGGAGACGCACGCCGCTATTTAGGATTGCAGGCAACACGCACTTCTACGTGCTGCAGGGAAGCGTCCAATTGACGCCTGCCAATGCCAGCCCGATCACTTTGAGTCGTGACTTTTATGCCTTTATCCCCAAGAATTTTGCGTTTAGGGTGTCTAATCCAAAACAATTCGATGGACCATTCCCAACTTCTCAGTAGTTCTGTTATGAAACGTATCTTGTCATTATTAGTGTTTTTTTTCCTGGTGGGTGCGGAAGCCGCCGCTCAACAGGGGAAACTTGATGTAACCACGTTTGTAGTGCTGGGAGAAGGTTTGGCCGCCGGCATGGCTGATTTTTCTCTGAAAGATGTCTATCAGGACAAAAACTTTCCTTCCCAGATGGCGCGGCAGATGAAGACCATTTTTCCTCAGCCGTTGATACAGCCTCCCGGGATCGCAGACCCGCAGGGTTTTACACCGTTGCCATCCAATTTCCCGAAGGCGCTGCAGACCACTCTCAGGGAATCCGGGCCGAACCTGTTTGTGTTCAATCTTTCGGTCCCCGGAATGAAAGTCGCCGACGCCCTCCAGCGGCGACCATCACCGCCGCTGATTCAGCAGAATGATTCGCAACAGACTGTAATTAATTTTCTTCTTGGATTTCCAGCCCTGGCTGTTCCAGGCGCTCCCCTTTGGAGCCAGGTTGAATACGCCCAGCAGATGAGACCAACCATAGTGATGATCGAGCTGGGTTACGCCGAGGCTTTGGAGGCAGCGGTCAAAGGAGACGCCACGCTGGTGCCCGATGTTTCCACATTCAGAACCAGCTATTCGGCCATTCTGAAGGCGATGAAGGACACCCAGGCAGATATTATTGTGCTGACAATTCCCGATCCCACGCAGACGGCATACTTTTCTACGATGGATGCCGCGACCACGCTGATCGGCGCTCCCGCGTCAGTTATCACCGGACTGTACAAACTCAACTCCGGTGACTTGCTGACAATCCGAGGCTTGGTCGAAATCGGGAATCAGTTTCTTATCCGATCTGTCAAGCCCCTGTCGTCCGGGTCGGTGCTCAAAGCCTCCACTGCCGCCGACATTAGGGCGCGAGTGAATGCCCTCAATGCCGAGATTAACTCCCAAGCGCAAACGAACGGCGCAGTGGTCTACGATTTGAATTCATTCTTGAGCAAGGTGAAAAGCGACGGCGTAACGGTCGCCGCGAGGAGACTTTCAGGAGATTATCTGGGCGGTTTCTACGCGCTTGAGGGATATTTCCCCGGCTTTGTGGGTCATGCGCTGATTGCCAACGAGGTGCTTACCTTGTTGAATAAAACCTTTGGCGCGTCCTTTGCTCTGGTAAACGTTGATCCCCTTGTTCCCATAGATCCGGCCGGGCGAAATTTATTCAGCGTCCGCCGACCGTATACTGAACAAGAACTGGAGCAATTTATTCCCAATTTGAAGGACTTCCTGCCTAGTAAGGACCGACGCCAATGAATAGATTTTGGATACTGCTGTTCACTTTTTTGTTGTCTGCTTGTGTTGTTTGGGCACAGGAGCCGCTTCCGCAGCCGCTCAGGCTTCCTCCCGGCGGAGTAGAAGTTCTTGCCATAAATAAAGAGGCCAGCTATTTCGGCGATGTGATCCGCGTCGTCAACTGTCCAAAGAACGAAGACAACCCCCTCGGGACCTGTGGCAATGTGCTCTTCGGTGGATTTGCCGTGACCGACAGTCACATCTCAGGGCTGATCCTGATCAAGTTTTTTCCACCGGTAAACGATATTTCCCATTTTGAGATAAGCCACCCGAGCAATCTTGTTGGAGATAGTAGTGTTTTGACGGCCCCGCAGCTTTACCAGTTCGCTATTCGGGAGAATTTCGTGCTGGATGCGGTGGGTCAGGTATCCTCCGGGGATTTGAATCTTGTCACAGGAGAGGTGAAGAACTTCGACTATCGAGTGATTTTCTTCAACGATTTTTACAACGCCTTGGCAAGTGCCAATCCGAGATTAAGGGGAACGGTATTCAAATTCCCCGGTGGTTTGGGCATACTCAAGGTGAATTTCCAGCAGCGGGCTGACGGATTGCTGGACCTCTCTTTTTACACCAGCACGTTTCTTCCTCTGGGCAACAACATTCTGGGAGATCCGGTGCGCTTTCCGCTCCCACTTTGCGGTCCCTTGGCACAATGTGCGAGCATAGATGCTCCGGGCACCGCATTGCACCCCCATATTCGCATCAGCACGCTTCCGATTTCAGACGCTTCGTGTGGAACCAACTGTCCCGATATTCCGTTCAACACGGTTCGCGAATATTCGATTTTTTCGCGCAACACAACCTTCGGTGACAATTTTGCGCTAAATGTTCCGCAGCTTGGAACGCCCGCGACAGCGCATGCCCGGTCGCATCTTCAAGGGCGCATTCAAATTCAATTTGGAGAAGCCTCCGGCACATCCGTGCCTTTTGTCATTAGAGCACTTGCTCCGGCAGGTTTGATTGGTGAACCTCCGGTAAAGGCTCCCTTTCCCGGTATTTCGCTCGGATCGTTGGGATTCAGCGAGTTCTTGCAGTACCCCAAGCAACTCTATTTCTTTGAGCGGGTATTTCTTGCCGACGATCCATTTCTTATAGCGGCGGGCTCGATCGATCTCAGGACGCGTTCCGTGATCGGTGGCCTTGTCTATCCATCATTCTTCAACCAGAGCATCTTTGAAGCGCTGCTGAGGATTAACCCGGGAATTGCTGCCGCGTCGCAGCAGTTCCTGGGGCCTGCCGTTTTCGAAAAAGATACCAATGGCCAGACGGTATTTCGCTACAACGGCGCCTTGATAGTCCAGATCGCGGGAATACTGTTTCCCAGTCCGGACTTTACTACCGGCTTTTTGACTTTGACAGGCTCGGAGCTGCATTTGTTCTACCGCGTCCAAGCCATGGATCTGCCGACTGCTCCGAACGGCAACAACACCGGATCCGGCAGTAATATCAAGTCTTCTATAGGAGACACGTTCTCGTACAGTTATTCGATTCCCTGTCTTGGAGGCAAGGATGCAGCGTTTCAGTATACAAACTCCGCCACAACAGAGAAGGGTGGAACGTTCAAGATGCAAACCCTGGCCTCCGCGGTTTGTCACAATTCCAGGAACCCAAAATCGACCAGCGGCTATGACACGATAAGTTTCACGGGCTTCGGCACCTGGAGCAAGGACAGCAAGCCTCATCTTGCCATCGTCCAGATCTCACTCCGTCCGGATCTCCCCTACGTTGCAATCCTCATAGATGGGGGATTTACCTCTCAATCCAACACCAGGCCGTTGACGGAAGCTGAGACGCTGCCTTAAAAGCGCTGTTAGAGTTTTCAAGATAGGCCCCCGCTTTGGCCTCAGAACATGCGAGACGACCCGCAACATACAGAAGCACCAATCCCCAATGTGCGCGCCGGCATAGAAGAAAAACCGGCGATGAGTCCGGTCGTCTTGGCTTTTGCCAAGCACGTAATGCCGCAACTGGTTTGGGTTCTGTCCGTATTCATACCCGGTCGAGACAGCGCCGTCGCCAGGAAAAACGCCCAAAACAACGCGTATATCATGGAGTTGGTCGCTCGGGTGACTTCTATCCTGCCACCTCGGGGTACTTATGTTCCCTTGGTAGAGCTTGTTGAGAAGTGCTACGCCATGGGCTCATTCCCTGCTCTCTGGGCAGTGGAAGGACTGGGCCACTATTATGGAGACACTTTTTACGATCGAGGCGAACCTCTTAGCAACTTGCTGACGGATCCGAAAGTCACCGGGTTGCCTTCGAAAAGTCTGACCATGCTTCACGCCGGTATCGGGCTTGCTTTTGCCGATCACGGACTGAAACACTTGACTCCGGAAAGCCCTGCGGCCCAAATCCGCAAAGCACTGACAGAGTTTCTGGACCACTGCCGGAATTCATCTCGGGAAGGTTACGCCGGCGCCGCAATCGAGTCACTCGGTTTGGTGACGCGCTTTTTCCACGGGTTGAAGATGGCTTTCGCCGTCGACCGGCATTTATCGGAATTGTCACCTCAGTCAGTCGGTTACTTCTGGCATGGGGCGGGCCGCGCTATCTACTTCCTGCCGCCCAATCTGCTTCCAGGGCTTGGTACTCCCTGGAGAGCCGTCATCGCCTGTCACCGCGAGCCTCCCCACGAGCTGGCCCGGCAGAACATGCTTGCCGGACTGGCCTGGGCTACGACCCTGGTGAATATGCGCCAACCCAAGATCATGGCGAGTATGTTGAAATACCACGGAAAGGAATTCGTTGATGACGATGCCTTCTCCAATGGCGTGGTGTCGGCGACGATTATGAGATATGACACATCACCGGATGACCCATACATCGCTCCATTTTTAACTTACCGGCCGTCCGATCCGGGTTTGGCCAACGTGTGGGATGATTTGATCAGCACTCCCTGTAGGGACGGCATAGATCGGCTTCACGGAGTTTTGAAGGAACACCGAAGCCTGGAGGCAGTTTTCCAATACCAATCGCTTACCGGTGTTGTGGATAAGTTGGAGAACAAGCGGCCGTCGGCGTCTTCGGCGTTGCAGTCTAAAGATGCCAGCCACGCTTCGGCACAGACATGATTGCGGATCATGGAACGTTTTCCAGCAATTTAAATGCGGCCAATGCGCCGCTTGATCGGTTTGACAGAATTTCTCTCTGTGCCGCCAAGATTGGCTGTTGATAGTTCCTGGTCTCCAGTTGCAGCGAATCCAAGGTTCCCGGGAAGAGCCACTCCAGGAACTCTAGCGCATAAATCAAGCCTGATTTGAAAGCGGTGCCGTGAGCAAGATCATCCAGGCGTTGACTTGACAGCAACACCCGTTCCAGGTCGGTGCTGTTGACCATCAAGTAGGCGAATGCGATTCCCTGGACGCATGCGGCAAGCTGCAGGAAAGGGAGCTGCTGTGCCGACCTGATCGCTGACGCGATGCTGGCGTTCTTGAAATAAAGCAGTCGGCCGTAGCCGTGAGATATTAATCGCTGAACCTCGTGCGGAAATGACGCCAGGAAGCGATCCGGATCGGGATACGAAATAGTGGTAAGAGGTACCAGTCCCAGGCGGGCAAAGCATCTTACCGTCCTGAAAAAGAGATCTGGTTTGTACAATGCAAGCATGGCACCGACCGACTCGTAGCAGAACGGCGCATATTCGGAATTAGCGAAGGACTCTATGATTTTTGGAATTGATGCGGCGTCAAATCCGGCTAGCTCAACGGCTGCTACCCCCATGCCGGAGTGCGCAACTGGGCAAATCTCTGAAGGCAAGCATGAGGCGCTCAATGTGCTTCCAGAATGAGCATGCCTCAGGAGTGAAGCTCCCAAATTCTCCAGCCTCCACAACGCGACTGCTTTCTTACTCAGGTCTGGGGAGCGAGTCGCCTCTTTCTGGATAGCGGTCATGCGAACAATCAATTGATTTCGACCATTCGAGCCGCGCATCAACGGCTCGCAGACAGTCTTGAAAGTAATTAGCTTTCGGCCCCAGACTTTCCACGAGGGGATAGGATCGATCTTGTAATAGCGTCTCATGCGCTTTTTTGTCCTTTATTGTCTCACGGGTTGCTTCAGACAAGTTTGCGGAGTATGATTTTGCAACCACATCCGGAATATGGAGTAAAGCTCTCACCCACGCAGGGGCGGATCCAGGGGGCCCATCGCGGCCTCCGGTTTTTGTCCACAGGTATCGTCGGTGATGGTTGCACCGGACCCGTACGATGGCCGGAGAGGAGCCGGAACTAAAAGCCATGCGCTTGCCAAGCAACAGATTGTCCAGGTTTGAGGTTGTTTTTGACAACTTTCAATGAAAGGACTCGACGATGAATCTAGGCAGCTTTGAAATCTTCGGACTACAAGTGGCATTGAGCTTTATCGCCTACGGCATTGTAGCTAAGTGGTATGTGTTCCCTCGAGTGGCGGCCTTGCCACTGCGCGATGGGCTTCTCCCTTTGGTCCTGGCGCACACACTTCGCCACGTGGGCCTGGTGGTTCTGGTTCCTGTGGTCACCGATCCTAACTTGCCTCGGAACTGGACTGTGCCGCTTGCTTATGGCGATCTTGCTGCTCAGCTGCTTGCGGTGCTGGCGGCATTTGCGCTCCGCGGAGGCTGGTCCTTTGCTATTCCCCTGGTATGGATTTTCAACATTGTAGGGACAGTAGATTTCCTGGTGGCTTATGTTCACGGCTCCATTCTTGAGGTATATAAGTTTAATCTGAATTCCGTCTGGTACATCACCACATTTATCGGTCCTGCGCTTTTGGTTGTTCATTTTATGATCTTCACTTTATTGATCAAGCGCTCGAAATGAGGGTAGTCCAAAATGTCACCGAGTAGTGTTGACCCCATGAAGTCACAGGAAAGTGTTAATTCCCTTACTTCAAGGGATCACTTCATGATCGAAAACGCGGAAACAGGTTATCGCCGAGGGGCAGAATTGTTATCCTGGTTGAAAGAGCGCGAGTCGGCGGGAAATTTGAAGAGTTTCGATTTGGAAGTGCGTCCCAGTCCTGAACTCAAGATAGTGTGCTTTTTTGACAGCATCGAGAAGCAAGGCAAGCCGACCTCGATCATGGGCTGCCGCTGGAAGTCTCGTTTCTCGAGAAAACAAATCGAGCGAGCCGCTGCAGGAATGCCGGCAGAAAAAGACCAGGCGAGCCTGGAATCGTTTGTAAAGGGTCAGTTCATGCGGAGCGCTAAATGGAGCCATCCCAACAAGCTCCCCGCGGGTTTTGGCTTCTGGTCGCTGCAATACAAACTCAAAGATGGCAACTATGGTTCCTTCGCCGACTCGACGGAAACCGTGATCGTCGGCCTGGGGGAGATAGGGACAAAGTATGAGTGGGTTGTCTTTGAGGCCGACGTTTACGATTTTTTTAGTGATTTTCCCAAGCTGCGGCTAGGCAGGCATACTCTGCCTCCATTTCCCAAAATGGGTTCGTATGTACTCGTTCATGAAGATTATTTCTCGAGTATTTTTCCTTCCACGCAAGGAGCAGTGGCACAGTGTGATTTTGGTTATGCATTCCTTCCGCTGGGAGTGTACAAAAGTTTCCTCGGTTTTGGTCCAGGCCGCTTCGATGCCGCAGTGAAGCAGTTCCGCTTCTCTCTGATGGAAAATGGAGACGTTGAGATTCAGATGCGCTTTGTGGTTTCACCTCGCAGCCAAAAAGTTTTGTACTTGGCTGGGCTGGATCCGGTTTACGGTTTAGTGAATCTTGCCGATGCCCTGACCTTCCGTCGGCTCAAGATTAAGCAACGCGCTCATGACAAACTTGACTCACTTTTCCTGATTCAGCATGCGCGCGTTTATCAGGCACTGATCGATGGAATGCACAAATACTGGGAGGATCAGGATTGGCTGGCCGCCGCCAAGCAGGAGGGACAATCATCTGTTCCTTGACACGCGCGTCGTCTGGACGCCCGGTGTTTTTCGGATGTTCGTGAAGATTTCAAAATTCAAAAGGAGACTCCAATGCGTAAAGTAGGAACGTGCTTGATGCCACTTAGTGCCCTGCTGGTATTGTTTTTCGGGGAAGCGGTTTTTGGCGCCGACGTCACCGTAAAAGTGACCGGCTTCCATAATCAGAAGGGGAAAGCCCTGGTCTATTTGTGGAACGGTGAAGCAGGGTTCCCTAAAGATACCGAGAAAGCTTTCCAGCAGAAAACGGCGGAGATCAAAGGTGACTCGGTGACGGTAGTATTCACGGGAATTGCCCCTGGCTCGTATGCTGCCAGCGTAACGCACGATGAAAACGGCAATGGCAAGATGGACACCGGTTTTATGGGCAAGCCGAAAGAAGGGTATGGCGCCTCGAACAACGTGAAGCATAAGATGAGCCCTCCCTCATTTGACGAGTCCAAATTCGTTGTAGATGCCTCAGGCAAGAGTATTGAAATCCAATTGAATTACTGAGTGAGGGTAGTGCCACGAATTCCCGCGCGGAATTCGTGGCAGATTTCACTTTTTTCCAGCGACCTGGCCCGTATTAATCACTATTCACAGGGATGCGGGAGAAGCATGGCCACAAGGAGAGCGACCGAAGGTTCAATGGATCCAACTGACGAGCTGGTGCCACGTCTCAAAGACCAGGGTTACGACGCGGAAAGAGTATCTCGGCGCCGAATATGGGTGGAAGAGCGCACCGGCGCTGTTTTGCGTCACGTCGGATCTCACTCCATGTCTTCGGAAGACATGCGGGGCAATATCGAGAACCCGGTGGGAGCGGCACAGATTCCGCTGGGTGTCGCGGGCCCGCTGCTGGTGAGCGGCCGCTATGCCCGGGGAACGTTCTACGTTCCGTTGGCCACCACCGAGGGGGCCCTGGTTCGTTCCTACGAACGAGGGATGGTGGCGCTTACTCGGGCAGGCGGTGTGGAAACATCGCTCGTGGCCGATGAAAACCAGATCAGCCCCTCTTTCTTTTTTGCATCCATTTCTGAGGCCACCGCTTTCATTCCATGGGTAAAAGCAAGCCTTAACGAAATAAAGCGAGAAGCCGAATCCACCACCAAACATGGCAAGTTTCTGAGCCTGGATTGCTATCAGATAGGGACACAAGTAATTGTCAACTTCGGTTTTGAGACCGGCGATGCGCAAGGTATGAACATGATCGTTAAGGCCACCGACCAGATCTGCCGGTGGATTGCCGATCATTATTCAGTGCAAAGCTATTTTCTGTTCAGCGGAATGTGTTCGGAGAAACGTCCGTCCGGTTTTTTGCTGTCGCGCGGCAAGGGAAAGTGGGTCACCGCCGGCGCTCATTTGCCTGAGACAATTCTTAAGGCGTACCTGGGATGCTCCTCGCAGCAGCTCTGTCGCGTCTGGCATTCCACGGTGTTGGGTCACCTGGGCGCCAATTCTGTCGGTTACAATGGTCAGTTCGCCAACGGCCTGACGGCGATGTTTATCGCCACAGGCCAGGATGTGGCCAATGTGGTCAACTCGGCTTGTGGCATCACAAGTTTTGAATCTGTTGACGGCGGGCTTTATGTCAGTTTGACGCTTCCCGCGCTCTCCGTCGCTACCGTGGGCGGCGGGACTGCGCTGGCGACGCAGCGCGAGTGCCTGGAAATGCTGGGTTGTTTCGGCTCGGGTAAGGCAAGAAAGCTCGCCGAAATCTTCGCTGCGGCTCTTCTGGGAGGTGAAATCTCGATGGGTAGCGCCATTGCCTCCGGTGAGTTTGCCACCGCGCATGAAAGGTACGGGCGAAATCGGCCTAAGCCAACTTAGAGATCAGAGATTAAACTCGATCATTCACGAAAATTCACCGCAGAGACGCAGCGCGGCAACCAAATCTTGCAGCCACGGCCGCAAGCCGCAGACGGAGACGCCGTAGGCGTCTAAAGCAAACCAAATCTTTGCGGCTCGTAAAGAATTTAGCGGTTAGCATTACAGAGAACGCAGAGAGAACGCAGAGAATAGGGCTGAAGCTTGAAGTATGAAGACTGCAACATGTGGGACGCCATTGTGCCCTGACGAGTCTTCATACTTCAAGCTTCAGTCCTATTCTCCGTGCTATCTTTGCGTTCTCCGTGCCTTTGTGGTGAACGTTTGTGAATAATCCGGGCTAGAGGTTAACTCATTTTATGAATCGTGTTGCTTTGGTCACTGGGGGCAGCCGCGGGATCGGCTCGGCGATCGTGGAAGAATTAGCGCGGTCTCAATGGAAGGTAGCCTTTACTTACAACAGCAGCGAAGAAGCGGCCAAGAAGATTGCGGCCCAGCTTCAGGAGCAAGGCTTAGCCGGCTTCGCTTATCGCGCCGATGTCAGAGATCATCAACGAGCATCTGAAGTTGTCGCGGAAGTACAAAAATCGCTCGGACCGATTGACCTGCTGGTGAACAACGCCGGAATCAAGCGCGACGTGGCTCTGTTTCGGATGGATCCTTCAGCGTGGACCGAAGTGATTGAAACCAATCTTGGAGGAACGTTTAATTACTCCCGCGCCGTCATCTACGACATGATCAAGCGCAAGTCCGGATCCATCGTCAATGTTGTGAGCGTCAGCGGGATGATCGGGTTGGCAGGCCAAACCAACTACTCTGCTTCGAAAGCGGGCGTGATCGGTTTTACCAAAGCTCTTTCCAAAGAAGTGGCGCGCTTTCGGATTCGAATAAACGCCGTGGCTCCCGGATTTATTCAGACAGATATGCTCAGCGACATCCCGGAGGAAACGCGCAAACGGCTGTTTGCCCAGATTCCCTATGGTTCCCCCGGATCGCCAAGGCAGGTGGCGCAGGCGGTTCTCTTTTTGGCTGGTGACGGCGCCGAGTACATTACGGGCCAGGTTCTTCCTGTGGACGGCGGAATGGTTTAGCGAGCTGTCCGTGGTTCTCTTGTCAGTCGTCAGTTGTCCTTACTGGAAATTCGGCGGCTGTAGCCAACGGACCACGGACAACTGACAACGGACGATAATGAAACTTTTTGGTCGCGAGTATCCGACTCAATACGACGCCATTGTTATCGGTTCGGGAATCGGTGGCTTGTTCTGTGCGAATTTGCTGGCCCAAGCCGGGATGAAGGTCCTGGTCATCGAGCAGCACTATGTGCTAGGCGGTTACTGCAGCACGTTCCGCCGCAAGAAGTTCGTCTTTGACTCGGCCACACATTTCTATCCGTTGCTCGGCAACCCTGCGACTTTTCCGGGAAAGCTTTTGGAAAAACTGGGGATTCCAACGCAGTGGATCAAGATGGACCCGGTAGACAAGTTTCACTTTCCTGATGGTGAGACCTTCGTTGTCCCGGCCGACCTTACGCTGTACCTCCAAAAGCTAAAGGAGCGCTTTCCTCATCAGACGGCCCAGATTGACAAGTTCTTTCACGAGGTTCGGGAAGCTTACCTATACGGGCTGCTTTATTACTTTAAGTTCATCCCCAACGACAAGGCCGAAAAATACAAATCCTTCACGGTCGAGCAAAAGTTGCAGGAGCACTTCCAGGATCCGCGGCTTCGAGCCTATTTAATCGCCGACCATTCTCACTGGGGATCGCTGCCCAGCCGTACTTCCTTTCTCTTTGATTCGATGCTGCGCCTTGCGTATTTCCTCGGCAACTACTATCCCAAGGGAAGCTCTCAGGCCTTTGCTGATGATCTGGGAGACGCCCTTAAGCGGCGGGGCGGCTACGTCCTTGTTTGTACCGATGTCGAACGCATTCTGATTGAAGATGGGCGCTGCACTGGTGTGGCGGCGCGAGCTCGTTTTGGACACCACCGAGATACGGTGGAGTTTCGCGCGCCGGTGGTAATTTCCAATGCCGACCTGGTTCAGACCTACCGGCGGCTGATTGGAGAAGAGCACTGCGGCCGGGAGATCATTGATGGACTTCTCAAGCTGCGTCCCAGTCTTCCCTGTTTTCTGGCTCATATCGCTTTACGAAACATGCCTCGTGAGCAAATGGAGCATGTTGAAGGCTACTACTGGAAGTCCTGGGATGCTAACGATCTTGCCAGAACCTTCTTTAAGATCTTCTTCACCACATTGCTCGATCCCAGCGTGGCTCCTCCTGGACACGACATCTTGATAGTTCAGAAGTGGAATGCAGGCGACTACGATAAGGTCGAAGACTGGCAGGCAGTAAAAGCGGAGTTTGAAAGGTACATGGCTGAACAGCTTGAGGGCCTACTTCCTGGAATTAACGAGCACATCGTGTTCAAATTAAGCGCTACCGCCAACACATCCTACCGATATACTCTGAACCACCAAGGCTCTATGTTGGGTTGGGAAATGTCTCCAGACCAGCTTGGATCGATGCGCCCTCCAAATGAGACGCCGATTGAGAACCTCTATGTCGTAGGTCACTGGACCCAGCCGGGCGGAGGAATTACCCCCGTGATTGTCTCCGCGCAACGCGTGGCTGGACTCGTTATCTCCGGAAGAATCAAGCCTCCCGAGGTGGAAATCTCAGAGGAGGAGGTGCGCGCCAAAGTGAATCAGCCTCCCTGGGAGAAGGCTCGTGGTTCGCACTGAAGACCAAAGAACGGCTCCGCTCTTTTTGGGGCCGAGGCGCCGCCTTGCAGTTTGAAAGGGCAAAGGCGTAGAGTAAGAGATAAATGATGTGACTCCGCTTTCTCGCCGGCATGGGTTCCCGGGCCGAGCAGCCGGACATTCTGCCCGGGATCCGGCGTTAGAATAGCGTTTCAGGAGTGAACAACGATGAGTGACAGATCTGGCAGTAAAGAAGATCAAGGTTTGGATCCCGATGAGCAGCGGCTTGTGTTGGACGCGGCGCTGGCGCTGTTGTCCCAGAACGGTCTGCAAGCCACATTCACTGAAAAGGTTGCCGAGAGATGCGGTATTTCGGCGCCCAGGATTTATGTCCACTTCGGCGGCACCGAGAAGATGATTCAGGCGCTACTGGAGCGCGAATTGGAACTTATCGCGGGCTCGGTTCCTATTCCTGAGCTGCGCTTTCCGGGAGAGACATTGCGCGATGAGCTGGAAGGATTAGCGCGCATTCTCCTGGATGAATGCCGCTCCCACATAGGATTTCTGGGCACCCTGATGGCTGAGGCGATGCGAAATCCAGAATTTGCTTCGGTCTTCTATAGGACGTTCATTCTGCGCGGACGAAAACTTTTCACCGAGTTTCTCGAGACTCGAAAGAAACGCGGAGAGCTGCGCTCCGATATCGACGTGGAAGCCGCCGCGGCGTTTTTCCTCTCTTCTCTAATTTTTTCCTTGTTGCTGATGGAACTGTTCGGCGGCAAGTCGGTGGAAAACGTCGATGATGAGCGACTGGTGAAGAGCATATCGGCGCTTTTCCTTACGGGAGCCTTGCGGTTGCCGGAAACGGGCCCGGGAATCCTGACTGGAGTTGAACCTGAATAAAATCCGATGACGAACCAAGGGCAGCTGCAGAAGGCACTCCGGAGAATCAATAGAGAGCGGACAGCTTTGCTGGGAAAGGCAGACGGCCTGTCCCGGCAACAACTGGAATTCCAGCCTTCCCGCAGTTCCTGGTCCATCGGCCAGGTCTTGCACCATGTCGGGCTGGTCGAGCAGGTGCAGCATGGATACATGAAAGAGCTGTTGGAAAAAGGCGGCAAGAGCCGGCAGGCTACCAGGAAGGTCGGCTTGGACGAGCTGCCTCTGGGGATTCAATTCATACCCGATTCGGTGCTCCGTTTTCCACTGGTTCTGGCCCCGGTGGCACTGATGACCAATTGGATACCCCAATTCATTCAGTCAATAATGTTTTCCGTACCATTAGTAAAGACCAAGGCGGCGCCGATATTGTATCCAGACAATGGAATCCCTCACAGGGAGCTGTTGAAGTTCCTCGAAGAGGTTCGCGACTCAACATTAAAAATACTGGAACAGGTAAAGGACTGGGATCTTTCGAAATTTAGCTGGCGTCATCCTTTAATAGGCGAGAAAAACATTTACGGGGCTCTGGAACTGCTCGCCGGCCATGATCAGCGGCACGGTATTCAAATCGACTCGATCAAGAAACATCGTGATTTTCCGAAATCTTAAGGAGGTTTCAGTCGCGCATGGAGACTCACCGGGTTGCCTTGATCGGACACATTGGCATTTTAGCCCGCTCTACAGCAGAAGCCCTTGAACAGCGCGGCCATCTGACGTGTCTGCTTGATTTGTCCCAGCCTCCTGAGAACCTCGCCTCGTTTAGACCTTCCAGGATTATCTGTTTCCCATTCGCTCCGACGCTGGCGCGCTCGCATAGGAACCAAATTTCTCATGATCTTTCCTATCTGAAAAAGGTTCTGCACTGGGCCGCCGGTTCAGGTGTGACGCGGGCAATCCTGCGCAGCCATGCCTACGCTTATGGGTCCAGCATGAAGAATCCTGGAATGATGCACGAAGAACGGATATCACTTCTGGCCAAGGATTCGCTCGAGCGCCGCTGGCTTCAGGCCGAAGACTTGTTGTGGGCAGCAGCGAAGGCAGAACCATCTTCTAATTTCTCGGTCGCTGCAGTTCGACTTACCAATATCCTGAGAGCCGAGGAGGGAGACTTCATTACGCACCTCTTAACTAGAAGAGCCGCCATTCCTCTGGCCGGATACGACCCTCGCGTGCAGTTCCTGACATTATCCGATGCGGCTGCCGCTCTTGTTGCGGCCGTTCTATCCGGCGGGAGCGGTGTCTTCAACATTTCCGGGGAGGGTACAGTTTCCTTCAGGGACGCACTGCGTGCTGCATGTCCGGTAAGGATTCCGGTGGCAGGACCCGTTCAGAGGCGGATTCGATCATTCCTATGGAAGGCGGGTCTAGGACGATTTCCAAGTGAAAGTGTAGAGCAAGTCCGCTACAACTGGACAATTTCCTCGGAAAAATCCAGGCGAGAATTGGGATTTGTCCCCCAGACTGACACACTTCACGCCCTCAAGGAATTCTTGCAGGCTCGACCAAAAAGCCGGCCCGAAAGGCTGAACAGCAGCTACGACGACTACGGACTAAACCCCGAATACCTCGCCCGGTTGGAGTCGTGGTTCAATTTTCTAAGGAAGATCTACTGGCGAGTGGAAGTGGAAGGAATTGAAAACGTGCCTTCCTCAGGACCAGCCCTGCTGGTGGCCAACCATCGCGGGTTCATGCCCTTTGACGGTGTGATCCATCGGTCCTTGATTCTTGCGCACAAGAACAGACACATCCGCTTTCTGGTGATACCGTCGCTTTTCAAATTTCCCTTTTTATCGGATTTTCTCATTAGACAGGGAGGAGTGGTCGCAAGTCAGCAAAACGCCAAGCGGCTCTTCGATCGTGGCGAACTGGTGGGGATATTCCCGGAGGGCATCAGCGGCGCCTTTAGGATGTACAAAGGGGCCTACCAAATGGGAGAGTTCGGAAAAGACGCCTTCGCCAAAATGGCCGTCGAGAACAGCGTTTCGATGATACCGGCCGCAGTTATAGGTCACGTTGAGATTTTTCCCATCCTCGCAAGGGTGAACAGTTCCGCGGTAACAAGATTTACAGGCTGGCCCTATCTGCCGATTACTCCCACCTTTCCTTTACTGCCGATTCCTTTGCCAACCAAGTGGCACATCCGTTACCTGGAGCCCGTCTCGGTCGGGAAGCTTCGTCCCGAAGATGCAGAAAATCCCAAGCTGGTAAAAGATCTGTCACAGCATGTCAAAGATGTGCTTCAGCGAAACGTGGATGAGATGCTTGCGCGACGCAAACACATTTTCTTCGGCCGCATTTTTGAGAACCCGGTCGGCTCCGGCAAGCAAGAGTCGATTCCCGCACAAGAATAAATGCCTGTTTTTCAATATATCACCCGCGCGTTCCAGGTTGCCTGGGTCTGTCTGCGCCACTTCTCTGCCATGGGAAGAGATCGCATCCTGAAGCGTCCCGGCATACGTGGCCCCGAGCGCCTGCGGATTGCGCTGGAGGAGATGAGCGGCAGTTTCATAAAGTTCGGACAGATACTGTCCCTTCAGATTGACGTCCTGCCGCGGGAATACTGTGACGCGCTGCTCGATCTGCTGGACCGAGTTCCGTCCTTTCCGCCTGACCAGGTCCGAAGGGTCTTCGTTGAGGAATTCGGACACCCGCCGGAAGACCTCTACAAGGAGTTCGACTACAAACCGTTCGCTTCGGCATCGATTGGACAAGTTCATCGGGCTCTGCTGAAGGATTCAACAGAAGTCGCTGTCAAGGTGCAACGTCCGGGGATTCAACAGATCTTTACGCGGGATGCTCAGTTGCTAAAGGCATTTGTGAAGGTGGTTTTCTTTCTGCATATCCGCGGACTGTACATGATGCGCGATGGCGTCCGCGAATTCAGCGAGTGGATCCAGGACGAGCTCGATTACCGCCGCGAGGCGACTTATGCGGATATGCTGGGAAAGAATGCAAAAGAGACGCCGTCGGAGAAGGTGCCCCGCATTCACTGGTCGCTTACTTCCTCACGAATTCTGACGATGGATTTTTTACACGGGTATAGCGTCATGGAGTATCTGCGGATTCGAGAGGGCGGGGATGAACGCCGCTTGATTGAGCTGGGAAAGATCGGTTTTGATCCCTCAATTTTTGTCTCCAATGTGATTACCAATTTTGTCAGCGACGCCTTCCGTTTTGGCTTATTCCACGCCGATTTGCACCCGGCCAATTTGCTCATTCTCAAGGACAACGTTGTCGGTTACGTGGATTTCGGAATTGTCGCCACGTTCACGTCGGAAGCGCAGCGAAAGGCAATTCAATTAACTCTGGCCTATGTCGGCGGCAAGACGGAGGACATCTATGCCAGTTTCCTGGAGATCTGCACGGTGACTCCGGAAGCAAACCTGGTGGAGTTCCGGCGGGAATTAGAGCGGCGTGCCGGCGGTTGGTACAAGGAACCCGCCATTGGAGGAGTCCCTCGATTCGGCAAAAGCCTCACACTGGCGATGATTGACCTGCTGCTGATGTGTCGCTTCTACGGGCTGTCACCGCAACGGGAGATGATCAAGTACATCCGCTCGCTTTTTCTGACCGACGGTCTGGTATCTCGGCTGGCTCCGGGTCTGGATCTCGGACCACAGTTGGTGAGGCTGTGCGAGGACTATATTACGCGAGAAACGCGAAGCAAAGTGTTCTCGCTGGGAGCCGCCCTGACGCTGTTGGCCGACCTCTCCGGCTGGTTGCATGCGGGTCCGGGCGCATTGCTTCGAACGTTAGACCGGCTGGAGCGGCGGCAGCTTCGAATGCGGGCTTCGCTGACGGAGCGGCGCGATAGCGAGACACCGTCGCGCATTCGCGTCCTGACTGCCGGCGTAGTTTGGTTCTCGGTGCTCATCTCGGCGACGCTCAACTGGGAGAGTTTCTATCGCAATATTTCACCCATCCCGGGCTACGTCACCATTATTTTTCTGGGATCTTGGACCGCATGGTTGATCTACCTGTTGCGGCGCGTGGCAAGAAACTAGCGAGCTAAAGTCTTACTGCCGATGAGCGGAGAGACGGCCTGAGGGCCGTCTGAGGGATTTGTGGCTCAAAAGAGACGGCCCCCAGGCCGTCTCTCCGAAATGCCAACGGTTTCAAATCTTGACCGAATTGTGAACTTTATGCGCGCCAAGGGAACCTAGACTCATGAATCCGGGGGGGAAGCCTGCCGCATGGGTATTGATTTGGGAGTTATGGTTGTGCGCCCCACGGTCGTGTTTTTTGTAGAGATACTTTATATTTTTTTTTAGAATCATTTATATAAACTCTTCGTAAGGACAGATGTATTTCGCCGATTGAAGAAAAGCCCTATGTGGCCGTCATCTCCTCGAGTGGAGGGCCTAGCCCCTTAAGGCCGGAAAGCAGGGAGATTAACGAAAGGAGGTGGACGAGACAAATGGTTTTATCTCTAGACATTAGGGCTGTTAAAGGCTATCTTAACCGTTACAGTTTGAAACTCGTGGTGACGGCTGCCTGGCAGTTCAGCGGTTCAGTAATCTGAGTGCTCAGTAACGTGAATCTATCCATCTGCATTCTTGGAGACGAAACATGGCAGAAGATAAATCCTCGGGAGGAAATATGGAAAAATTAATTGTTTCTATGATGCGGTTTTCCACGGCCGTCACGCTATTTGGTATGGAGCAGCTGGAGAACGCCATGAATACCATGGGCGGGACCGAAGATGTTTCCAAGACCATGGACAGGTTCAGGCAGAGCCTGGACGCCTTCACCAGCGCAGTGTCGAAAGAAATTGATCAACGGAAGCGCGACACGCTGAAATCCGTGACCAGCATGTCTGAAGAAGCAGTGCATCGCACATTTGAGGGCATGAATGTTGTGGATCCGAGGGAAGTGCTGCGCACCACATCCGATCTGATGAAGAAAACCTCGGACTCGGTGGCCGACTTGGTGACCAAGAGCGCTGAAACCGTCGAAGAGGGTCTTGAGAGCACAGAACCGCAGTCAGCAGCGGACACTCTGTCCAAGTCCAAGAAGAAGTAGGCAACCGGGTCCGGAGGTCATTTGAAAGCGACCGCCTCCATCCGACAACGACCGCCGGCAGTATCGGGTCAGCGAGGAGAGCGGAAAAGTGACCCGGAAGCAATTTGGCGGAAGTACGGGCTTATTCCGTCCAGCTTATTGAAATCGCAGCAGGCCGACCAGCACTTTCGGTCGTTCACGCGGGACGTGCGTTTTCGTCTTGCCCTTGAAGAACTGGGCGGCCTGTATCGCATCTTCGGGCGTTTTCTGGCTGGACGGGCAGACCTGTTGCCCAGTTTTTATTTATCTGAACTTCTGAAGATCCCGCCGGAGGCGCGGCCCGTCCTCTCTGACGTCATGAAGACGGAGTTGGGACGCCGACTCCAGAATCTGGAACCACTGCACGCCGGCGCCTGCTTCGAGTCCTTCCGTGGTAATTACCAGGGTCAGCGGGTTGTCATTGAAATTTTCGAAAAGACGGGCAAGGACTTCTTCAAGGAAGAATCGTGGAAACGGTTCTGTGCCGGCATCCATCTTCTGGTTGATGATGCCGAGCACCTGCTGGGAGCGTCGTCCGTCCAGGAGGAATTCCAGCAGTGGTTGCTTCTTCAATCTGACATCGAGCGTAAAAGAGGGATTCTCAAGAATCTCCAGGCCGCGCCTTCTGGATGTGTCTCTCGCCTGCCTAGGTTAATTCCGGAACTCCAATCAGACAAAGCGCTGGTTTATGAGTGGCGCGAAGGAAGACCGTTCAGTCTGGAAATCGGGCGACGCGATTCGGCTGTGCGCAGATCGCTGCAGCTTTTCGTGGAGAGCTTCCTCGAACAGGCGCTCTTCCTCTCGTTTGTACCCAGTGACTTTGATCCGCGCAACCTTCTTTTGACGCCGGATCAAGGGATTGCCTATCAGGTCTTTCCGGCAGTAGCAGCAGTGCCCGCTGAATTCAATTTTGAGCTGTTGCAATATACTGCTTCCTCGGTGGCCGGCGAAACGGCGCGCGCGATTCGCATGTTGTCCCGAATCATGAAGGGCCAGTCGGAGCGCCTGTTGTGGCAGGAATTTTCCAGTCTGCAACCGATGTTAAAAATTGGAGCGATGACTCCGGAATCGGTTATCTCGCTTGAAAATTACTGGCGCGCCGCTGCCGGCACTGGTATCAGGGCCCCGCTGTTCCTACAACTTTTCCATCGATTGGTCACAATCTTTGGCCATTATAATGGCAAAGTTGTTCCCTCGATGGACCTGGTTTCTGAATCCCTTTGGCCCGTGATGGGAAGAATTTTGCGTTTTCGCCTTTCGGAAATCGCGTCCGTAGAGAAGGCCCGCGAGTGGATGATGGGAACCGGCTTGTTGTTTTTTGAGACGACGCGACAAATGGGTCTCACTCTCGAGCAGCTTCGAGACAACGATCTTTCCCTGATAGTGGACGCGACAGAAGCACGTCCCCAAGAACCGAAGCGGAGGGGACGCACCATCAATTTGGTAACTTGTCTACTGGCGTTTGCGGTTTTCCTCGCAGCGCTCCAAGTCAGTTTTCGGTCCCCCTCGCCGGCAGTGCAGATTTCAGCGAGTGTCCTTGCAGCTATTTCCGGTATCATTCTGTTTATCCTCATCGCCAGGATCAATTAGGTTTCCCCCTGGCTGAGAAGTTCTCAATGAAGAAACCAATCGTCGTTTTCTGCGGCAAGGGAGGTGTGGGCAAAACCACCCTCAGTCTGGCTTTCGGTCTCCTGCACGCCAGGGTGGGGAAAAAAGTGGTGGTTGTGACATCGCATCCACTGTCGGAATTAGCTGTCACTGTCTCTTTGGAAGGCCTGAAGGAAGCCGATGCTGCGGCAGCCGCCAATCTGTTCATCATCCATGTGGACCCTCGCCAGGTGCTGGCCAGGACGGTCAAGGAGCAAGTCCGCTCTTCCTTCCTCGCAAAAAAAGTGCTCAACAGCAAAATCTACCAGAGTCTGATTGAAGTGGCCCCTGGCCTTAAGGAACTCGCTTTCCTGGCCAGGCTGCAGGAGCTTGCCGAACACCCTTCGCAGGAGGATCTAATCTTCGATATCCTGATTTGGGATGCTCCGGCCACGGGACACTTCCTCGACACGCTCAAAGTGACCAAGAAGTTTGACGTCTACTTGACTGGGCCCTTTGCTGCAAAAGGAAAGGAGTTGACCGGATTTTTCTCCCAGCGGGCAAACTTGTCCCTCTTCCCAGTCGCCATTCTTGAGGAAATGGCTGTACAGGAGACAATTGAGCTGTGTGAAAAACTGCGCTACGAAGTCGATATCCGGCCAGCAGGACTGATATGCAACCTCGTCTCACCGCTCTTGTCGGCGCCAGAGGAAGTAGTCGAGAACCTGAGTGAGCAATTCGGGAATGCCGGCGCCGGCAGTAGCGATTTGGAATTCATTTTGGGTCGCCATCGTATCGAGCGAGACCGGTTTGACGAACTTCACTCATCGATCCGAACAACATTTCATACGATTCAGCGCGTGCGGAACTGGAAATCGGACCTGGAAATGCTTTTTTCATTGGCTGGCTGCCTGGGCAAAATTCCGCTTGGGCTGACATTATGAAAATCCGGGTTTTCTTGGGCACTGGTGGAGTGGGTAAGACTTCTGTGGCAGCAGCCGCTGCATTGCAGGCAGCTCTGGACGGAGACAAATGTCTGGTGCTGACGATTGATCCGGCGCTTCGCCTCCGCACCGCTTTGCAGTTGAAGCCCGGGAAGGGACAGCAGAAAGTCCCACTCGACTCGTTTTCTACGAAGGGCGAACTGTGGGCAGCGATGCTCGATGTAGGCGCGACGCTGAACCGTGCGGTCCAGTTGTACTCGAAACAGGAGCAGGCAGACGTCGTCCTGAAGCACCCTATCTACCAGTTGCTGGTTGCTTCGCTGGCTGGCCTGCCGGAATTACTTGCGATCGAGCGCCTCGATCAGGCTCTTAAGGACGGATTTAATACCATCGTCGTCGATACAGCGCCTTCTCGACATGCCTTTGAGTTCCTGGACAAGCCAGAGTTTTTTGTGCAGTTGGTTTCCTTTCCCGTGGTTCAACTGGTGGGTCGTACATACAAGTGGTGGGAGCGGTCACCTTTATCCAAGCTCAGCCGAAAGTCGCTGGAGCTGTATTCCCGGGTCGAGTCCTTGCTGGGTGCGACACTGGTTCGCCAGATACTGGATTTTTATTCGGTTTTTTTCAACATCGCCGAGGGGTATGCGGATCGAGCAACGCACAGTGCTTCCTTACTGCGTGATCCGCGGACCACTGCGTTCTGTATTGTCACTACCCCGCTGAAGGCGGACCGCGATGGCGAATATTTCTTGCGGGAATTGAAGAAACGAAGATTCCCCGTAAAAAGTCTGATAATGAACCGGATCTGGCCGCCGCTGGAGTCGTCACTCTCTCCGGATGGCCCGCCTCTGATGCAGCAAGCGGTAGAGTGGTATCGTGATGTCAGTGTCGCCCACCAGCGCGCCTGGGAGAAAGCACAGCACGAGTTTGGCAATCGAATTCCTAAACTGATTCGGGTGCCCGAGCTGACGCAGGACATCGACGGACTTGAGGCGCTCCACCGGATCACGCAATCCATCGGTGAAACGTAGTACAGGGTCCTCTAAGCCTTCCTTCAGTTTACTGGAAGATCTTGTTTTTGATTAACCATTCTCGATTAATTCGTTAAAGGCTATCTAGATTTAGCTTGACAGATTTAAGTTAATGTACTTAAAATGGTTAATGGCTGGGAGGATTTTTCGAGTAGTCTTAACTAGAATTAACTAGATTTGATTAATCGAAGTCAGTCTCTTGGCCACTCAACCCAAGGAGGTTGATATGTTTGCTCGCAGAGTTTCCATGCACCTGAAGCCCAATAGTGTCGCCGATTTTACCCAGAGGTTGGACAAGGAAATCATTCCCCTGCTTCGAAAACAGAAGGGGTTCCAGGACGAAATCACGTTCGTCGTCCCGGGCGGAACCGAAGCGTTTGGAATCAGCTTGTGGGACCGAACAGAGAACGCCGAAGCTTACAACCGCGGAACCTATCCGGAAGTGGTTAAGATTCTGGCGCGAGTGGTTGACGGAACGCCTAAAGTCGAGACATATGAAGTTTCCAACTCGACCTTCCACAAAATCGCGGTTCCTGTAACACCCTAAGGCCGACGGGTCTTTTGGTTCGGAGAGGGGCGGGCCATATTCGCCCCTCATTCCCAGGCAAGAAGGGGAATATGTTGAAGAAATTTGTTGTCGGCCTAGCTTTTCTGTTTGGATTGTTTTTGACTGGCCTTACCTGGGCGCATGATACGCCCTCTGCGCCAAAAAATCCGCCAAAGAAGTTGATTACCTTCGGGCCCACCGCCTGCCAATCTGGGCTATGCCCGGTAGTCTGGCACCGCAAGTCTTAGGCGACAACCCGAGGAGGTTGGCATGTCTGATCGAACAGAGGAAGTCTTAAGAGTAGCAAAGCGGAGTTTGAAGAGACTACGCACCGCGCGGAGGGAGTCCAGGAGTGACGCTCCAGATATCGCGGCACCCAGCTGCCTTGCCCCTGCTGATTCCGCTCACCGTGTCGCGGCTTGCCTTGACTGAGGTGAGTGAATGAAAACGTGCCCCTACTGCGAGGAAGAAATTCAAAGTGCAGCCGCCGTCTGTAACCAATGCGGAGGCCTGTTATATGGGTCCAAACAAAGCAGCGTGTTTCGATCCGCGATTTCAGATCGACGCATAGATAAAAGAGTTCAGGCTTTGGGAATTCTACTCACCGCAATCGGAACGTTGCTAATGTGGGCGCCTTTTGAAACTGGAAGTGGGGCGGGTCGAGCAGGGTACGTTGGAATGGCAGTAATGCTGTTGGGACTCGTGCTGTGGGGTTTCGGCAAATTCAAACAGTGGTCTGACTCGAAATGACAAAACCCCGTATGCCGTTTTCGAAGCTCGTCGCGAATGCCACAGGATATCACTGAGCTCCGCGCCGAGGTGTGGTGGAGGACCCCAGTCCCAGGGAACCGGCCCGTAACAACGGGTACGGTAATCCTGTCATTTGAATACCTTAGAGTTGTTTAGATTAAAGTTGTTTATAAAGAAAAGGAGACCAAGATTATGACTGCAAAGAACATAACTCATGGTGAAGACGCGCGCCATTCTCTCCTGCGTGGAGTGAACCGGCTCGCCGACACCGTGAAGATCACACTCGGACCCAAGGGGCGCAACGTAGTCCTGGAAAAAAAGTTCGGTTCGCCGGTCATCACAAAGGATGGCGTGACCGTCGCCAAAGAAGTGGAGCTGGAGGGCCTGGAGAATATCGGCGCATCGATGGTGCGCGAAGTTGCAAGCAAGACCAGTGATGTTGCCGGAGACGGAACCACGACGGCCACCGTGCTGGCCCAGGCCATCTATCGGGAAGGCGTGAAGAACGTCGCTGCCGGGGCGAATCCGATGGCCCTGAAGCGCGGTATAGACAAGGCGGTCGAGGCCACCGTGGCTGAAATAAAAAAGATGAGCACGCCGGTGGGCGGCAAGGAAATGATCGCCCAGGTGGGAACGATTTCCGCAAACAACGATTCCAATATCGGCAATATTATTGCCGAGGCGATGGGCAAAGTCGGTAAGGACGGCGTGATCACCGTCGAAGAGGCCAAGACCATTGACACCTCGCTGGAAGTCGTGGAGGGAATGCAGTTCGATCGCGGCTACCTCTCGCCTTACTTTGTCACCGATCCGGAGCGCATGGAGTGCACTCTGGAAGATGCTTTGATCCTGTTGCACGAGAAGAAAATCAGTTCCATGAAGGATCTGCTTCCGCTACTGGAACAGGTCGCCAAGGCGGGCCGGCCGCTGCTGATTGTCGCCGAGGATGTGGAAGGCGAAGCACTGGCGACCCTGGTGGTCAACAAACTGCGCGGAACATTACAGGCTGTGGCGGTAAAAGCGCCAGGATTTGGCGATCGTCGCAAGGCAATGCTCGAAGACATCGCCATTCTGACCGGCGGCAAGGTGATCTCCGAAGATCTTGGGATCAAGCTGGAAAACGTCAAGATTGAAGATCTCGGGCAAGCCAAGAAGATCACTATCGACAAGGACAATACGACCCTTGTCGAAGGCCGCGGCAAACAGTCTGACATCACGGGTCGGGTCAAGCAGATTCGCACGCAGGTTGAGGAAACAACCTCGGACTATGATCGCGAGAAGCTGCAGGAACGGCTGGCTAAGCTGGTCGGTGGAGTAGCGATCATTAAGGTAGGGGCTGCGACTGAAACCGAACTGAAGGAGAGAAAGGCGCGAGTCGAGGACGCCATGCACGCTACTAAGGCAGCTTCAGAGGAAGGGATCGTTCCGGGCGGCGGTGTCGCATTCATTCGAGCTACCAGGGCTCTCGACAAGCTGAAGCTGGAGGGCGATGAAGCGGTCGGCCTGGCCATCGTGCGTCGCGCGCTGGAAGAGCCGCTCCGACAGATTGCCAACAACGCCGGGCATGAAGGCGCCGTTGTGGTCGGCAGGGTAAGCGAAAGCAAAGACTTGAACTTCGGCTTCAATGCTGAGACCGAGAAGTTTGAAGACCTGGTAAAGGCAGGCGTCATCGACCCCACCAAGGTGACCCGTACTGCATTGCAGCATGCTGCTTCGATCGCCGGTCTGCTGCTGACCACGGAAGCTCTGGTTTCGGAGATTCCGGAAGAGAAGAAAGAGCCGGCCATGACGCACGGCGGCGGGGGAATGGGCGGGATGTACTAAAGCGCCTGCTGTATTGAGGAATTCTTGTTATGGAAAATGCGATTGAAGGTGGGAAGACGAGGGCGGAGCACCAAAACCCAGCGAGCCGGTCGATGGCGGAAGAAATTGTCGATCCAGTTTAGCTGCCCGATGTAGCCGGGTTGCTGAGACGAACGAGTTGATAGGCACCATCAATCAGGTCCTGGGCAGAGCAGATCAAGGCGCGCGTGAGTGCGGAGTTTGATCGCGTTGCGAAGACACTCGAGTCGATTGCTTGCAAGGAGAACGAGCAGGATCGAAAGAATACTCAGGCGATGATCGCAATCCTCGAAGAAAAGCGCGCCGAAGTGATGGCGAAAGATAAGGCTGGCTATTTCATTCATGACTGGCAGGAGTTGCGCGATCAGGTAAGTCAGATGATCGTTCGAGATCCTCGTTACCATGCAATCAAGGCAATCAGGGAGGCGCGATTGCGATGAACGTGCCGGACTGTACCCGTTAATTGAACACTAACTTCGTTTTCTCTTCTTGCCGGTGAGTTCCGTCGCGTGATGCTTCCCGGCTTCCTCAGCATGTTGTATCGCATGAAGATGGTAGCCGTGAGCGATGTAGGCGTGGTATCCGCCCTTTTCGTGATTGCTCGCCTCATGATGCTTGGCTGCTTCACGGAGATGGTGTGCGGCTTGTTCGTGGTGTTGCGCCGCTTGGCGGTAGTGCTGTGATCCTTTGTGCGTTGGCATAATTTGCTCCTCTTTGGAAACAAGCATTCGTGTGCTCAGTCTCTTGGATATAACTCAAGCAGGAGAAGTCTTCTGCCGAGGCGGTTGTATTGGCCAAAGAATTGAGCGTCCGTTTTCCGGAAAACGCATCTCTCATTGATCTTATCGGCTAGAAACCGTGGCACCCTAGCCTTAAGTCCCTTTGAATTCCTGATTTCCGCGGGGCTTTTTTTAGGCTTATGTTCATGCTGGCGCATCGCACCCTTAAGCTGAAAAAGATCATAGAGCACCTGCTGATTTTCGGAGCCGTGTTCAACGGCTCAGCGGCCGTAGTTGCTCCGTTCACCCGAAACTTGGTCGAAAAAACAAGATTCTTACAACTTGTTACACTGACGACACAGTGGGTCAACTCACGATCTTCCTGAGAAGTTCTCTGGAATCCCGATACCATTCCATCAGAACACTAACCGCAACTGGAACTGGATGTAACGTGGTGTATTGACGTAGTCATTGATCTTGCCAAAGCTGGCGCTGGTCGGATCAACGTTGGGATTGCCCAGAACCTGGTGATTAGGAGCGTTCAACAGGTCTACCCGAAACAGAGCCTTAAATGATTCCTTGATTGCAACGGTTCTCTGAATATTCACATCCAGTTGATACAACGACGCCGTGCGCAACCAGTTCAGACGATTTGGGAATACGCGGCGGTGGAAGCTTGCAGCTGTTTTGGTGCTGTCCCTTTCAAACAAACTTGTGTTGAACCAGCGATCCCTGTTGCGCTCTCCCCGGTTAAGAGTTATATCGTGGAGGTTCGTCCCGTAATAGAAGACGTTGCCAAAATCGATGCACTCGCCGCTTTGCATTTGCCAGATGGTTCCCAGCTGCCAGCCTCCAAGAACGGAACTTGCAATCGGCGTATCGTTGAGTAGCCACCTCCCTTTCCCAAAAGGAAACTCCCAAATAGATGTCGCCACCCAGCGATGGGGCCTCGAAAAGTCACTCTCGCGCCAGTCCGGCAGTGGATCGAATTCGTTGGGGAACCAGTCTTTGCTCATCGTGTGCGACCACTCGTAATGAGTATTGAATGCCCACCCGTGGGAGAAGCGCTTATCAAATCTGAGCTGCAGCGCGTTGTACTTATTCTCTCCGAGCGGCGCTCCCTGTATGGTCAAGCCGGTCATGTGTGGAAATGGCCGCAATAGCTGGTTCTTGGCTATGGTCCGGCTGGTAAAGAAGCCCAGTGTCGACAATTGCTGGTAAAGCAGCGGGTCCGTTTTCTGCAATTCCGGGAAATTGCCAAACCGGGTCGGATCTGTTACACGTCCCGCAATCGTGGCGCGAGTTTCCTGTGACAAAAGGATGCCGCCGGCGAGGCACGTGATTAGGACGATTATT
>DASXTB010000451.1:0-5666 GCA_036505615.1 Acidobacteriota bacterium | reverse complement strand
CGCCGCTAAGGTAGTTCGACAGAGCCGTGAGCCCGAATCATTCATGGCGAACGCCGTTCCACGTAAACACGCTATCTCCCTGTGTTCCCTGTGTTCCCAGTGTTCCCCGTGGTTCAAAATTTCACTTACAACTTCTCACCCTCGCGTCCCTCGCTGTTCAATGCCTTGGATGGCGCGCAACTGCCGCAGCACGTCTCGAGACGCATCCATCAGAAACTTGATGTCGTAGCTGTAGGTCAGAAAGCGAATGCCCGCCTTCACCCACTCGGCCGCAGCATCAACGGCAGAAAGATGGATTCCCGGCGCAACATTATGGCGGTTGCAGCCTTCTATAACACGCTTTATGGCCTCGATCATGCGCGGGTGAGAAGTCTGTCCGGGAATTCCCATGCTTTGTGACAGATCAAACGGGCCCATCAGCACAGCATCGATTCCTTCCACCGACACCAGCTCCTCGACCTTTTCAACTGCATTCTCCGATTCAATCTGAATGACAATCAGCGTCTCTCGGTTGGCCCCCTGCAAATATTCCACAGCATCATGTTGACGAAACTGGGTCACTGGAGCTGAAATGCTGGCGCCGCGCTGACCCATGGGAGAGTACTTTGTCGAGTCGATAATATGGCGGACCTCCTCACGACTTTCCACCCGCGGAATTACCAGCCCTTCTACTCCCAGATCGAGTGGCTTGGCCAGTTGATGGTACAGTTTGTCGGGCACTCTCGCCAGCAACACCAGTGGCTCATACTTGGCAGTCACGCACATTCCGGCCAGGGTCTCGGAATTGAAGTCGGCATGTTCCATATCCAGAATGATGAAATCCCACCCCGCAGAGGCACAAAGAGGAACGGCGTGCGGAGAATGAAGGATTCTCAGCATGGTGCCGAAGCAGATCCCTCCGCTCTTCAGAGTCTGTTTTACTTTGTTCGGTTTGAGCATGGTTTTTGTCTGTGGTCGGTTCCTCCGAAACCCGAAGGGTTTATAGATTATAGCCGGCGGCAAAGCCCGCGTCTTTTGCGGGCGACGCCAACCGGCGGCGGCGCCCGTCCCGGGGGCGGGACGGGCTTTGCCGCCGGCTATGCTCTGTAAACCCTCCGGGTTTTGCCGTGGCTTCCTACATTCTCGTTTGCGGGACGTTGGCAACCAGACAACTGACCACGGACTACGGACCACCGACTATTGCCTAATCAACCAGACTTCAGCGACTTGGCAGCCGCGGCCACTGCCTCCTTTTCCCGGCTCCTGGTACCAAGTCAGCACGAGTTCCCCATCCCCCGTGGTATCAGCCGGGATAACAAATTCCAGAGGCCGAACGGGGTCTGGTTTTTTGATCAGCGGATGGATCTCCAAACGGTCATCGGCCAGGAGGCGAACCCGGGTTGAGAAGTTGTCACCGGCATACACAATGCGCAGCTTGTAATGCGCCTTAGGATCCAGACCGGTATAGCGCATCGTCAGAGGGGCATCAAAGAGAGCGTCTGCATGATCGCACCACGAAAGCCGCCATTCGGGACGATGCGCAAATCCGATCAGGGGCGAACTGCGGAATTCAGGATCCTGTTCGTAGGAAGCCTCTCCCACTGCCGGAACGCTTAACAGGTGCGGCTGGCGGAGCGGATTTCCAAGATCATCATAAAATCCGCCGGGACCCGGATCGGTCCAGCGAAGTATCTCTTCAATTCCCGCCAGCCTCTCGTTCTCGCTCACAAGGGCACGCAGCCGGGAAAATCGATTTAGCAGCCACACCCGGTTGTTCAGCGGAACGTCAATGGTGTCCAAATTGGCGCCACGGCCTACAGATATGGCTTGATACCGTTCTACGCTCAGTTGCATCCGAATGCTTTGAAAAAGCGCCTCGGCCAACTCAAACACTCGGGCGTGCCAATCGGCAGAGACCCGCTGTCTATTCGCTGTTTTCAGGATAGCCTCCGCTTGATCCAGTGCCGCCAGGGTCCCGATCTGACTTGCCGCGCGAAGCTTCTCTTCCGCTTTTCTTTCCAGATCAGTTTCGTAAATCAAACGACTTCGTTCGTAGGCGTCGTAGTAGGCGCGATAGAGAGCCTGTTGAAAGCGCCAGTTCAGCCGCTCCTGTGGAGTGGCCGTCTTCTCCAGTTTTTGGAAGTGCTCCAGCGTTCTGTAGACAGATTCGTTTGTCGCCAGTGGTCCCCGCCAGTTGCGTTCGAGAGCCAGGAGGCCCGCCGTGAAATCGTCGCGGCGGTTTGCTCCAATGAAATAACGACTGTACTCTTGCAGGATGTCGTCAACCCTCTTCTCCGGATCCCAGCCGAGACTGCTCCAGACGATTTTGTTTACATCGTCATTGCAGCCCTCCGAGTAAGCAATGAATCCGTTCATGTAGCCGGCACAGGCGCGAAAGATCGCCGCCTCGTCTATGGGACGCGGGTTGATCACTTCTCGCGCCTCTGTCAACGCGTAAGCCAGGTCCCAAGCGGGAACCGGATACTGGCATCGCAGGCTGTGCGTGATATCAGGATAGAGCCGGATCGGATAATGTTGGGGAACCGCCGCCCTCAATTGCGGCAGAGAAACGCTGACCTGCGGGCCGTAGACAACACCGTTGAGCCAAGCGGGTTTTTGATTTTGTAGGATCGCGCAAAATTCTTCCATCCATTGCCGGTTGAACCCCTGAGGCGAAACCCACATCTGGGCCGTGGGATGAGAGCGGTGTAGCGAGCGCGTTTGCTTCTCCAGCAGCGCCATTAAGAACTTCGGCTCCGTATGACCGGGATCTCCGCCGGGGACAAACACAGCGTCGATGCGCGGCAGCCTGTCAAACACCTCGCCCCACTGCTTCACAGCAGACTCAACCGTCGCTGGATTGGAGTAATCGGCGTCCAGGGCCGGGTACCAGATCCATACATCCAACCCGTAATCATGCGCGAGCTTTGACATCCTGATCATCATTTCCATTGGGGGCAGCGGAAAGTGGGGGCTGTCGGGCGCATCATCCGACCGGGGCGGTATCAACTCAATAGCATTGGTTCCAAAAGCGGCAAGATCACGTATGTATTGCTCCCAGAGCGCGGGAGTCCAACCGTCGTAGGAATTCGTCTTGGGACGATATCCAAGCTGATGGCCGCGCAGCGGGAACTTGGGCGCGGTGGCAATGCTGAGCTCTCCAGGCAAAACAACCTTTCCACGTGTCATCTGCAACTCGCGCAGCAATCGGCCCACACCGAAAAGTACGCCGCGAGCATCGTTACCCACGATCAGGACAGTGGGGGCGGCTCGGCTTGCCTTGTCAACCCAAATCCGATAACCCTCAGCCCGGCCGGCAAACTGTGTCTTGGTGTCTGCGTGGTTACTGTCTTTTCCTCCACCAAGGCACCAAGGACACCAAGTTGGCAACTGCGATGCTGGGCCGACGACGATCAGGGGAGTGGGACCAGCAGGAAACTCCGTCAGAACCTTCAAATGGATCATGGTGCGCTTTTCCACTTCTTCCACAAGCATTCGCACCGCCTGTTGCTCGGGGCCGGAAAGAGCCGGAGGAATTACCACGATAGCCAGCGAGAGATCCACATCGGACGGCGTCGACCCGGAAATTCCGCTTGCCGCAGCCAAGAAACCTGGCAACAAAAGAAGGAGGGCGACCTTCGAGCTCCGGTCCTTCCGGGCACAAGGCCAATCACGACACGCATTCATGAGATATTTCCGGTAATTTCCTATTCAAAGTTGACGGCGATTCTACTCTGCCCGTGCTCCGTCGCGCCAGTCTGGTTGTCGAGCTCCTGCCTTCTACCGTTAAGGCAGCGCGCGCCCTGGTTAAAACGGATATCGAGACGGGTGTCTTCTTGTCAAAGCCAATGCCCCCCGCGGTGTATGACAAGGCCAAGCAAATCGCCCGCAGGCGGACGCCGCGACTGGGCACTCGCTCGCTCGATGTGCTACATGTTGCATCAGCTTTAGCGTTGCAGGCAGATACGTTTTACACATTCGATCGTACTCAACGAAAGCTCGCCAACGCAGAGGGGCTGATCGTGCCATAGTCGCGATCGTAAGGCAGCGGCTTTCCGAGGCTGCTTGATCAAACCGGACGGCTTCACCGACTTGTCGAACTAGGCTGGGAGAGGTTTCCCTCGGGTCTCTTCGCCAAAGGGCAAAAGCAGCAGTCCTATTAGAAAAGCCAGCGATGTCAGCGCCACAGGCGTTCCAATCGTGTGGAAGTGTGAGACCCCGGCACCCACCACAAAAGTAATCGCGGCTCCCACAAATCTCCCCGCCGAGGTCGCGAAGGCAAACGCGCTGGCCCGGCATTCAGTGCGATACTGTTCCGGCAGCCAAAGCGTGTACATCGCGAAGTTCGCTCCGCCTACTCCCAGGAAGAACAGGCAGAGCATGAACCAAAAGAGCGCTCCGCGCTCAAGGTAGAAAATGTAGCCGAATCCGAAAGCGATGAATAGGAACATCAATAGAAAATAGACGGCCAGAGTTGATCTTCTTCCAATTTTCTCGGCCAGGATGGGGAGCACCAGGCATCCGAGAATGGTGCCTATCGACAGCAGCATTGTGCCGTAGGAAGCCAGGCGCGTGCCTTGCAGCTCACTGAATCCCTCTTTTGACGCCAGATGAAATACAGAGGCAGGAACGTAAACAGATCCGGCCCAAAGTCCGGTAATTGACACCAAGAGGTAAGTGGCGTTGAGCAGCGTCCGCCGGCGGTACTGGGGCGAAAAAAGCAACATGAAAGACCGGCTGAGCTTCCATGCTTTGTCCGCTTCGGCCATCTTGTTCTGCCACCGTTTCGGTTCGGTCACACCGCGACGAATCCAGGCGACAAGCAACGCGGGAAGTCCACCCACTGCGAACATTGCCCTCCAGCCCCAAGCCGCGCCTACAGTCCCATTGGCGATGGCAGCCAGAAACAGTCCAAAATAATATCCTGTGTGCATCCAGCCGGCCGCCATCTTGCGTCGGTCTTCGGGCCATTCTTCAGCGACGAACGTGCCGCCCATGGACCACTCGCCGCCGATTCCCACTCCTGCAAGCAGTCTGAAAAGGGCTAGCTGCCATACTCTTGCGGCAACGGCGCCTAGAAAGGTAAAAATGGAATACCAAAGGATAGTGATCATGAGCGTGAGAACTCGGCCGAACTTGTCAGCAACGGGACCCCAGAGCAGCGACATGCCCCATCCGATCAGAAACAATGCAAACAGAAGACCGCCATAAAAACCGATATTAGCAGGGGTAGCGCTGGTTCCTGATTTGGGAAGCAATTCGCGCAGGGCGGGAACCATGACCAGCGCGTAGATAAACGAATCCATTCCATCCAGCGCCCACCCGCCCCAAGCGGCCCAAAATCCGCGAATTTGATTTTGAGTGAGAGGGGTTTTCGGTGAGTACAGGGGCTTATCTGGATTATTCAAAATGTTCACCGCAGAAACATCAGCCCTGCAGCGCCCGCGTAAAAGCCGTCATCGGTCATCAGTCATCGGTAAGTTTTCGAGTATTTGTGTCAGGCTCGAAGAGCCGTCATTGAGTGGCCCCGTCCGTAAAGGGCGGAGGGTTGTGACCAACAATCCCGTCATCTTGGTTGCGGCCCGGCCGCGCTAGGATGAATGTTTTGTGAATAATCCGAGTGGACGCGTGAAACTATTCAGGGCTGATTTTCAGCGACTTCAAGAATTTAGCATCCTGTGAAGTTA
>DASXTB010000450.1:0-3498 GCA_036505615.1 Acidobacteriota bacterium | reverse complement strand
GGAAGTCGTTCCGCCCCTGGCGAGCGCCTCCCGGCAGTTCATCCACTTTGTTCACTCCTTCTGTCAGGTGGGTTGTTGTGGGCGACAAATTGAAAACAACCCAATGAGTCCAGGTCCCGGCCGGTGCATCGGGGTCATCTGCAATAAGGGCTAAAGACTCTGTGCCTGAGGGCGGCGCTGTCCAGGACAATTCCGGTGAGATATCGGCTCCATCACACGTGAACTTCTTGGGTATCTCACTACCGCTCTTGAAGCTCTCACTTGAAATCGAAAATGCCATGGGGCGTGCTCCTTGCGCACCGCTTGGAATGGCATATTGTCCAACAACGAGAAAGGCAAGAACCCAAAGAGCAGAACCAATCGACATGGCTCGCCCTCGATCCTTTATGCCATCCGCGATATGCACCATGTTACTGCGTGGAGATAGTAAAGTTCACGGTGATGCGAGCTGCCGTTTCAACCGGCTCCCCGGATTGCAGGTGCGGCCGGAAGCGCCACTGCTTTACCGCCTGGCGAGCTGCACCGGAGAGGATGTCCGGGCCACTTACCACCTGCAGCGCCTGAATGTTTCCATCCTTCCCGATCAGAGCATCCAGAACCACCGCACCCTGTACCTTCATTTGTTTGGCGAGCAACGGATAAGTCGGCTCGACCGGCCGTGAAACGATCTCCGCGGCGCTGGGGGTTATCCGAATACGACCCGTAGCGCTGGGCATCGCACCGCCAGCATTACTTGCGACCGGGCTGCTAGGCCGTGCAGATGTCTGGTCGCCGCTGAAGGGTGCTCGCGCCTGCAGGTCAACTCTCACCGAACCACTTGCGGTTGGGATCGTGCGATGCTCGTCTCCGGCGACTACCTCCACTTCCAGCGGAGGCAGCACAGCACGTGTTGCGACTACCGGAGGTGGCACTGCCTGGGCCGCGGACAGCGCTCCACCAGAAGGGATGGGATGCTGCTTCGGCTTAGGTCGTACTGATGCGGCAGGCGGCGTGCCAGTAGTCTGCTTTTCGGTGGGCGATGTTGTATCGGCATCAGGCGCCGTCTCCTCGGCCTGTTCCGCTTCACTCGCAGAGGATGGCGGAAACCAAAACTCGCGGTCCTTAAGCAGCACCAGAATCAACGCTACCAGCAGCAACGCAAGTGCGAACAACATTTGCCTGCGCTGGCGCTGATTGCCCCCCTCCTCAAGAACACTCGGGTCAACCTCAATCTCGGACTGGGTATTCTCCTCCAACAGGGGCATTACCGAAACCCTCCTGCCCGTGGGGAGCGGGCGCTCCCGCTAGTATGCCTCGAAATCACTACAGATGCCAGCCAAAGGAAAGAATACCTCAGTCGAAGGCCGGTGGCCTGAGGCGCAATGCAAGAGATTGGTCTCTTGGATCGAATATCTTCACCAAAAAAAGAGCGCCCGAAACATGTATTTCGGGCGCCTGACTTCTTTCCAGTTACAAGTTGTTCAACTTACGCCGATTTGCGTATCTGGCTCGGGAACTCGATGACCTTGCCTCGCCGTTCCGAAGGTACCCACTTTACTTTCTTGTGAAAGCTCGCGGGAACGTAAAATTCAATCACCTGTGCCATAGATGCCCTCCGATCCATAGCAGCCACCCATCTGTTGCTAATCATCTTCGAAAATAGGTGCCTGCGTCAGTTATCTATTTAGATGCTGGCGGGAGGGCCACTGCTGGCGACGTGTACGACGCGGAGCGGCGAAGCTGAACTCCAGCTTAAATTGTTTCAGCAGGCCAGTTGGTCGCGCGTGAGCCGAAGACCGTTCAAATTGCCCAACACAGTTACAGCGATAGAGTCGGTCCGGAAGAACTCGTTGGCAAGTTCCTGGACTTCTTCCACGGTCACGCTCTCGATTTTTTCAATCAGTTCGTCGAGGCTGAAGAAGCGATCGAAGTACATTTCCTGACGTGCAAGATTGGACATGCGCGAGGTAGAGGATTCGAGCGACAACATCAGGCTGCCCTTCAATTGATCCTTCGATCGCCGCAATTCGTCGTCCGGCACCGTTGCAGTTTTCAGCTTCTTAAACTCAGAGACGATTGACTGCACCACCTTACCGGCGGACTCGCGCGAGGTGCCGGCATAAACGGAAAGGCAGCCGGTATCCCGATACGGATTTAGATCACTGTAAATAGCGTAGGCGAGGCCCTGACGTTCACGGATGTTTTGAAACAGCCGCGAACTCATTCCGCCCCCGAGCAGCGTATTCAAGATGTATGAAGCGTGACGGCGCTCATGCGCGATAGGATGACAAGGCACTCCCACACAAATTTGTACTTGCTCCAGCGACTTCTTGTTCCGCATGATGATGCGCGGCACAATCTGGGGTTTCGAGCTCAGGAAGCCGTTTTTCACCGGCTTCATCTGCGCGAAATATTTGCTTGCCACGTCAAAGAATTCCTGATGCCGCAGGTTCCCCGCCGCCGAGATAATCAAGTTGCCCGGGGCAAAACGCTCCTGATGAAACTCGATTACGGGCGGACGTTCGAATCGCCTCACAGTCTCCTTGGTCCCCAATATTGGTTTGCCCAGCGGGTGATCTTTCCAGAAGTTTTGAGTGAAAATCTCGTGCACGAGATAGTCGGGGTTGTCCTCATCCATTTTTATTTCTTCGAGAATGACGCCTCGCTCGCGGGTGATGTCCTGAACATCAAATACTGGGTTAAGCACAAGATCGCTGAGCACATCCATCGCAATCGGCAGGTGATCATCGAGAACTTTGACGTTGAAACAGATGCACTCCTTGGCCGTGAATGCATCCATGTTGCCGCCGATTGAATCGACCTGCCGCGCAATGCCTTCCGCGGAGCGATGCTGCGTTCCCTTAAAGACCATGTGCTCGATGAAATGGGAAATCCCATTCCATTGCAGATCTTCGTCCCTCGATCCGGTCTTGATCCAAATTCCCACAGAGACCGAGCGAATGTGCTGCATCTCCTCGGTAATAAGCACGAGGCCGTTAGGCAGCACTTCCCGATGTATATTGCGGGTCTCTTCCACCATGGTTCTACAAAGACTCTGTCCAAAGACCGGAGCCTGTATTGTTACATACGCTGCCGAAGCCCGCTAATTGCAGGGATTGCGCAATTAAATCAGCAACTTAGCGGAACCATTCGCCTAGAGATCAGCCAGGTACGTCTCCTGACCCTTTGAGCCGACAAATTCCTTTAGAATCGACGAGGACCCAAGCAGCTTCATGAAGCCTCCGTTGCAAAAGTCACTTTTAGGCCGTGACCTGCAGGAACTTACCGCGATTGTCGAGAAAATTGGCGAACCCTCTTTTCGTGGGCACCAACTTTTCGACGCGATTTACCGTCAGCGGCTTGAATTGGTCGAAGAGGTTTCGACCCTGTCTCGGGAGTTGCGACGCAGCCTCGATCGACAAGGATATTCTGTAGGCTTACCGGCGATCCAGAGAAAATTCACCGCGTCCGACGGAACAATCCGTTACCTGATCGCCTTTGTCGACCGACAGACCGTAG
>DASXTB010000449.1:0-37281 GCA_036505615.1 Acidobacteriota bacterium | reverse complement strand
GTTGCTCCAGGCGGCAGATGGTTCGATCGCTGGTCAGCGGCTCGATTCTGTTGCCCGGCATCATCGCTCAATTGCTCGCCGATGAACTGCACGGGTCTGACGTCCTGAACCCGCTGGCTCCCAAGGCCCCGCACTTTCCAGGTAAAGCCAAACGGGTGATTTTTCTCTACCTGCCGGGAGGCGTGTCGCACGTCGATTCATTCGATCCGAAACCAAGATTGATTGCTGACGCCGGAAAACCAAACAGCAAGTCGCCTAATAGCCGTCCTTACCTTCCGCCCTTTTGGACATTCAAGCCGCGCGGGAACTGCGGCGTCGAGGTAAGTGATTTGTTCCCGAACATAGCTGAATGCATGGATGATATTTGCCTGATCCGATCGATGCGCGGAGACCACAATGATCATTTCCAGGCGACGCTGGGGATTCACACCGGCTCGGTGACAGTGAAACGCCCCAGCATCGGCTCCTGGGCGAGCTATGGGTTGGGGACGGTAAATCAAAATCTGCCGTCCTTTGTCGTGCTGGCCCCGCAACTGCCCTACGCCGGCAGCCAGGTGTGGAGCTCGGATTTTCTGCCTGGATGTCATCAGGGGACGAGAGTTCTGCCTGGACCTGAGCCGATCCCCAATCTCAATCGCCTCTCACCCTCGGCCAAAATTCAGCAGCGGGAGCTGAGCTTGCTGGATCGCTTCAACCGCAAGTATCAGCAGAAACGCTCCGCCGATGCGGCACTGGCTGCCCGCATCAAGTCTTTTGAAACCGCGTTCGGCATGCAGATGGAAATGCCCAGCGCGCTTGATGTCTCGAAAGAAACCGATGCCACACTGGCGCTGTACGGTCTCGAGCGAGGAAGCACGAAAGGATTTGCATGGCAGTGTTTGGTGGCGCGGCGGATGGCCGAGCGGGGAGTGCGATTCATCGAGCTGATTGACGTGGGTTCTTCCAATAATTGGGACGCTCACGGCGACATGAAGACCCACGGCCCGCTGGCAAGGAACGTGGACAAGCCGATTGCCGGCCTGCTGAAGGATTTGAAATCACGCGGCATGTTGGACGACACGCTGGTCGTGTGGACAACAGAATTCGGACGCACTCCATTCACCGACGGGCCCAATGGCAGGAGCCATCAGAACGCCGCTTATTCATCCTGGCTGGCCGGCGGGGGCGTCAAGGGAGGAGTTGCTTATGGCAAGTCGGACGATTACGGCGCCAAAGTGGTCGAAAATGAAGTTCACGTACATGATTTTCACGCAACCATTCTTCACCTGCTAGGACTCAATCACGAAAAGCTGACGTTCCGCCACGCTGGCCGCGATTTTCGCCTAACGGACGTATCCGGCAAAGTGGTCAAGGAAATCCTCGCTTAGGCAGCCGAAAATGCGCGGAGTGGTCGATAATTCGACGTGGAATTTCAATCCATAGCGAGCCATCCTGGCCTCACATCTCCAACGGGTGAGAAAATATGCCGAGCCGCGCGCGTAAGCCAACGGAATGTCGTTGGACTGCTGGTCCTGCTTCTGGCCCTTCCACTTGCAGGCCAAGCTGAAAGGTTGCCGATTAAGGCGTACACAACCGCCGACGGGCTGGCCCATAACCAAATCAATAAGATCGTACGCGACTCGCGCGGCTTTCTGTGGTTTTGCACGGCGGACGGGCTATCGCGCTTCGATGGTTACACCTTCAACAATTACGGTACGGACCACGGTCTGCCGCATCCCCAAGTTAACGATTTTCTAGAGACGCGCTCGGGCGAATATTGGATTGCGACAAACGGTGGCCTGGTGCGCTTCAATCCGAAAGGTGTGCCGGCTAATCGTGTAGTCTACGCCAGCGAGGCTACGACTGTTCCGATGTTTAGTGTCATCACACCAGATGGCGAAGATCGAATGGCCAAAGGCATCACCGTGTTGCTTGAAGATCGAAACGCTACGATCTGGTGTGGAACGTTCAAAGGACTGTACCGCCTGGATCGGGCCAATGGCGGCTTTGCGTTGCGATCGGTTGACATCGGCATGCCGGCCGAATATGCAGAGCAACATTTTGTCAATGATCTGCTGGAGGACCGATACGGCTCTTTGTGGATCGCCGCCATGAGCGGGCTCTACCGCCGCTGGGCAGACGGCAGGGTAACGCGTTATACCTATAGGGACGGCCTGCCGGACGAAACCATCCACGCTTTGCTCGCAGACTATCGAGGCCAACTATGGGCGGGGACTCGGAGTCACGGCTGCTTCCGCTTCACGGCCGACGAAAGTGATCGTCCACCCGTGATCGTGCGCTCTTACACCCTCGCTGACGGACTGCCCAGCGACTGGATATTCCAGATTTTTGAAAGCTCTTCACGCCAGTTGTGGCTCGGGACCAATAAGGGGCTCGTCGAGTTCTTCCCCGATGAAGAGTCCGGCCAGCGTTCCCATCTCTACACGACCCGAAACGGTCTGAGCTACCACGAAATTACTGGGCTGAGCGAAGACCCGGGCGGGAATCTCTGGCTGGCAAGCATCGCGGGCGCAATGAAACTGGCGCGTGACGCGTTGGTCAGTTATGACGAAGAGGATGGAGTGGCTGGAGTCAATGCCGTCTTTGAAGATCGCGCCGGTGGAATTTGCTTTCGAGGTAACGTTCTTGGCGTTAAGCAAAAAAGTGTCTTTGAAGGCGCCAGGCTGAACCTGCTCCATATGGATCAGTCGGCGTATCTGCAAAGATATGGCCGCTTCGACGGGCAGAGTTTCACCTGGTTTGCTCCGCCTGCGATAAAGGACTTGGGATGGGTTGGCGAAGGCGTGACTCTGCAGACCCACAACGGCGAGTGGTGGCTCGGTACCGGCTTTGGGCTTTACCATTTTCCCGCTCTACCGCGATTCACGCAGTTGAAGACTGCGCGCCCGCTAGCCGTCTACACCGAGAAGAATGGCTTGCCTGGATTGCCCGTATTTCGCTTGTTTGAGGATTCCAGCGGCAACGTGTGGATCTCCATTTTCTCAGGCGCGCGAAAGGACCTTTGTCTTTGGGAACGAGCCAACGCCCAGGTGCGGAGTCTAACGGACTCTCCCGGCCTGCCATCATTTAAAGACAACTTGGCGCGCTCTTTCGGCCAAGACAGAGCAGGTAATATATGGATTGGCTTCAGCACCGGCGCGGCGAGGTATCGCCACGGCAGTTTCTCGTTTTTCAGTACAAAAGATGGGCTGCCTCCGGGTTTCGTGCAGTGTATCTATTCGGACCGAGCCGGAAGGCTTTGGCTTGCCTCTTCGCGCGGCGGGGTGGTTCAGGTGGACAACCCGTCCGCCGAGCGGCCGACTTTTATCAGTTACACGACCGCGCACGGTCTCTCCAGCAATAGCACCGAAGTCATTACGGAGGATCTGCAGGGTCATCTCTACATCGGAACCGGCCGTGGGCTGGACCGATTGGATCCGGCGACCGGGCACGTGAAGCATTTTACAAGCGCCGACGGGCTGGCATCCGGCGCTTTCCTGAGCGCGTTTTGTGATCGCAACGGTGCGCTTTGGTTTGGGACGCAGAAGGGCCTGTCGCGGTTCGTCCCCTCAGCCACCGGTTCGCCTGCTCCGCCCCCGATTCTAATCACCGGAGTCAATTTCGGAGACGAGGCGCAACCTGTATCGGCGCTGGGCGAGCAGGATATAACGCTTCCCGATTTATCCGCAAACCAGAGCCGGCTGCGGGTTGACTTCATCGGCTTGAGCTTCGCGCCAGGCGAGGTGCTGCGCTATCAGTACAAGCTGGAAGGAACGAACTCCGGCTGGAGCGAGCCGGGCGGCCAACGCGCCGTGAATTTCGCCAATCTCGCCCCTGGAAAATACAAGTTTCTGGTGCGCGCGGTAAATTCGGATGGAGCCCTCAGCCCCACTCCTGCGGCAATTACATTTTCGATCCTGCCTCCGCTCTGGCAGCGTTGGTGGTTCCTGGCTTTGGCGGCCAGTGCGCTCGGCATGATGGTCTATGGGCTCTATCGTTATCGCCTGGCGCGACTGCTGGAGATGGCAAACATGCGCACCCACATCGCCGCCGACCTGCACGACGACATCGGCGCAAACCTGACCAAGATTTCCTTTCTCAGCGAAGCGGCCCGCCAGCAGCTCGGCCACTACGCCGATGGAGACGGCGAGGAGGGCGGGCCGCTGTCGTCGATCGCGCGCATCTCACGCGATTCGGTCGCATCAATGAGCGACATCGTCTGGGCCATCAACCCGCAACGGGACCACCTGCTTGATCTCACCCGGCGAATGCGCCAACATGCGGAAGAAAGCTTCACGCCCCGCGACATCGAGCTGCGCTTCAACGCGCCTTCAGCCGACGAAGACTTGAAGCTTGGCGCCGACGTGCGCCGCGATCTTCTGCTGATCTTCAAGGAGGCCGTCAACAACGCCGCTCGCCATTCGCGCTGCTCGCGTGTGGAGGTTGATTTCCGCATAGAGAATTCTGCGCTGACGTTGCGGGTGGCTGATGATGGAGCAGGATTTGACTCAACCGCGGAGAGTAACGGTCAGGGCTTGGTGAGCATGCGGCGCCGTGCGGAGAAGCTTCGCGGGACACTCACTGTGAAATCCAAGCCGAGCCAAGGAACGACAGTCGCTGTTGCAATCCCGTTGTCAAAAGCACGCCGTCTGTTCAGGTGATTTAGCCGCAGACTAACGCGGACTACGCGGATTCTACTGGGATCGGTTCCGACGGATCCGCGTTAATCTGCGTGAATCCGCGGCCAGTGCTCTTCAATTTGTCCTACTCCAACGTGTAGGTGACAACACTTCGATTTCGGGATAAGTTGGCGCGCCTGATGGTTACGCTCCAAGCCCTGATAAATTTTCCGTAGGGGCGCACGGCCGCGCTCCTACTCTTAATTGGCGCTCAGCCTGGCAACCAAGTCATGCATGACACGAATCCAAGCCCGGTTTCGAGACCGAACAGCGGCACCATTAGCGTCGTGATCATCGAGGACCTGCGCGAGGTGCGTGAAGGCTTGATAGTGTTGATTAACGGGACTCAGGGCTTTCGATGTGTCGGCAGCTATCGCACCATGGAGGAAGCGCTGGCCCGCATCGGCAAGGACTGCCCCGATGTTATCCTGACAGACCTTGGGCTACCGGGTATGTCGGGAATTGAAGGAATACAAATCTTGCGCCAGCGTTATCCTGAAGCGCCTATCCTCGCTTTGACCATTTACGATAACGACGAACAGATATTCAAAGCGCTGTGTGCCGGAGCCACGGGATATCTCCTGAAGAACACGCCCCCGGCGCGGCTGCTCGAATCACTCAGAGAGGTGGTGGAAGGAGGCGCGCCCATGTCGCCGGAGGTAGCGCGGCGCGTGATCAAATTATTTCGCGACTTCCGGCCACCGGATTCCGCCCCGTATCATTTGACGCCGCAGGAGAACGAGCTTTTGAAGCTACTGGTCGAAGGCCACCACAAAAAGACCGCCGCGCACGAGTTGGGCATCTCTGTCAACACCGTTTCATTTCATCTGAAGAACATCTACGCCAAGCTTCAAGTCCACTCCAAAACCGAAGCCGTCGCCAAGGCGCTGCGGGAGCATTTGGTTTAGGCTCTCGCACCGGACGGCAAGAAAGCGTCAGAGTCCGGAGCGTAAGCGACGGGTCCCACCAGATTAAGCCGGCAAGGCAAACGCTATTCTGGCACCCTTTGTTAGTCCGGCAGGACCCGTCGCTGACGCTCCGGGCTCTAACATGTTTCGGCGCCGCTCTCGAAGGACCCGTCGCTTTCAACTATACACAACCTACCCATCAAGGTAGTTACATCGCCCTGCCGCACGCTGCTACAAGGGAATACCTTCTTTAACGGTTCTGATTGGAATTTTCATTTGTAAAGGAAAACTCATGACCCTCTCACACCAGAAGGAGGCGATATGGCGATGATCTCATTTAAGAACGCAGTGATCTCTCAGGGAGGAATAGACGGAAGAAGGGCTGAACGGAAGACATGGGAACGGCCTGAGATTACTAGGTCTTTCTCGCTCGCCCCATTATCCGTGTGACCGATCCAAACAGGAAGCGTCATGGCACTTCATCGGGGGCGGGACGGCTACTGATTCATCTCGTCCAGCCGCCGCATCGGTTTTCAGGGAGTGACCGCGCAGAAAATCGCCGTGTTCCTTGCAGGAGAAATTGATGAAAAATCTTCACGCCACGCCTGCGTATCCTAACGAGGTCTCTTCTCCCCGGAGCCTCACGTTCTACGTAGGCAATCCGCCGCGCCAGATGCAGATTTTCAGTGGGATTGCAATTCCGGAGTGGGACTCGCAAAAGAGGCTCGATTACGAGGAGGTGCTGGTGCATTTCAATGTCCCGGCGCCGCAGGGCAACTACCCGGGCGACTGGGAGTACACGGCGACCACCAGCCTGGCCTCTGTGCGTGCCGACGCAGAGGAGGATTTTACGTTCGCAACCGAGGAATGCTCGGTGTTGGCCGACGAAAACACGGGCGAGTTGCTGCTCTACGCGAAAATCGCCGTGCTGGGCGAGCCCGCGGTGCTGTCCCGCTTTTCGTATCACGTGGAGGTGCTGTCGAAGATCCCGGTGCCGGGCATGGTCTTGGGAAGCATCCGATGGAAGGATTTCTACGGAGACCCCGTGACGTCGGTGATAAACGGCGGCGCCATGTTCAAGGTGGGCCCGGCGACCCTGAAACCGCTGCCAGCCGGGTGGCAATGGGATGCTCAGTTCACCATTGAGACCTCAGTGGCGCCACAGCACATCGGCAAAGAGTGGGTGGTGCCGTACAGCATTACCGGGCTACCGATCAACAAGGCGTTGATTATCGTCCCCGATTTGCTGCCGGGGACGCTCGCCGGGCCGCCCGGCCCCTTCAGCCCCCTGTCGGCGTTCGCGCCGCCGTTTTATGACGTCAAGCTCACGACGGCCGCGCCGTCGGAGGTGGGACTTGATTTCGAGATGACCTTTCCGGTGATCGGATAAATCGGAGGCACACCATGGCGCATTTCCTATTTCCGCCGGATGATGACACTCCCAATGTATTCCTGAACCCACGATGGCTGGCGGTACCTGTCCAGGTGTTAGATGGTGTCGCCAACTGCTATATCAGCGGGACCGGCGTGGCAGATTTTACGGCCGATCCGCCCTGGAGGTGGAGAAACGACGAATCGCTGCCGCTCATCAAGGGCAAATTCAAGCTGACATTTACGTCCGACTCACCGCTCCAGATCGGCGACCTTTACATTGCCGGATCGGGCATTGCGACGGTGGCGTTTGCCCACGTGGATCGCGATACGGACGCCGACACCACTCCGTTTGTCCTGGCGCTGGATACGGTGTTGGTAAAAGACGTGAAACCACCCAGCAGAGAGTTAAAGGTCGAAGTCACCGGCGCGTATCTGGGCGACTGCTGGATGGACAAGATTGCCTATCAGATCGGTATGCTGGTTTACCGTCCTTCATTTTGCTGAGCCGACTTCAAGACATATTCTGTGGAAGATGCTAATCAATGAGTTCAGCCCTTTGACGGAAGTGCTGCACAACAAATGAAGACCACAGAGGGCCGAAGATGGAACTAGTGCTGAGTCGATTTGCAGGATGGTCAGACCTCACTGAGGCGAACGAGCTTCGTGGCTCTGACAATCCCGAAGACTTGTTGTACGGGAAAGGGTTGACGTGGGTACGATCAGCATCCGTAATGTGATCCTGCAGTTGTACGGTCGCTCGGGGGCGTTGTCCATGGCATGGGATCTCTTTGGGTTCTATCGTCCCCTAGTCCCGAGGTCGAGATTGTCAGAGCCGGCAGTCGCGTCGGTTAGAGACATGCTTGATGGCCTCCGTGGGAAACATATCAACTTGAACATCATTGAGTGGGGCGTAGACCAGTTCACAGAAGATGATGACGAGCAGATGGATTGGGCAATCTTGCGCGCACGCGAGATCTTCGGGCGCGAATGGATTGGCGTAGGGCGGATACAGTGGTTCGGTGTCAACACCGCCGACGCGCGGGGTCTCGATCGTCCCCGCACTCACAGCGAAGCCGAGGATATGACCAGTCTGGTCGTCGTCCCTAATGATGGCATCGATGTCGCGGTTCCCAAATTTAATGCGATGTCTGATTCCGAAGACAGTGCGGCTGGATGGTCGCCCGTGGACGGCCCTTGCGAGGATAAGCGTGGTAAACACAACGGGTGTTTCGTGGGGATGGTGGCTTATGACGGGACGCCAACAAATTTGGCGCACGAGGTGGGACACTATCTCGGTCTGCATCACAAGATGGACGATCCGTTGAACGTCATGTTTCCCGGAAGTTACACCGGACCCTCAAGGATGGTTAACTTCAACAGACGCCAAAGGAAGACCATGGTTGATCACTGTATGATGCGGGATGGGTTGCCAATTTAATTTGGTGAAGAGACCGGAGGCTGAGTAGTACGGTGAAAGGCGCACGGATGAAGAACGCAAGCGGCAGGCCGCCGGCGACGGCGAACATTCCGCCGTTGCTGTGCGCATCCAGCGGGCTGATGCGGCCTATGGAAGCGGTCGATATAGATCGCCTTATCCGCATGTTATTGAGTAGCAACGAGCCGGACCGAAGCCGCTTTTCTGCAGCCAGCGAGCTGGCGCGAGTAGCGTCGCGGTGTATTAACGCATTACAGCAGGTGTTGGGTACGGCCGACGAACTGACCCGTGGCGAAGCCGCGGCGGCCCTCGCCGGAATTGACGTCGCAGTCAGAACGAGTGAGAAGGCCATCGACAGTGATTTTAGGTTTCCACGGGGTCTTGCCCTGCTCCTAACGCATAGCTGTAACGTTCCGATTCCTCTCAGACGTATCGCCTACATTGAGCCGGAAGAGCCGAGGTCGCTGGATATTTTGACGGCGGAGCCGGAGGAGTGTTGGTCGGCAATACAGGCTGTTATCAGCACCAGCCTGCCTCTTCCGCTCTCAGCGGAATCGGCCGTGAAGATCGAATGCACGGGAACTACGCTGTTTTTTCTCCCGACAATGGCCTTGGTTGGCCGGAAGAACCTTCGCGAGGCCACTGCGCACAATACGCTCGCTGGTGTCGTCGTGCGGCGTCGGAGCGTACCCCACGCACAATGGTCAGTTCCTTTTTATGTACTTACTCAGCCAGCCGACAAAAAGCGAAGGGCGGCCATTTTGGTCGTATCAAGCAGCGGCACGGTAGTTTTGACCGGCGAACTGGATACGACGAAGACACTGAGTCCGTTTTTGTTAAAAACTGTCAAATACCCCGGCAACCTGCCGGTTGAGGTGCGCGGCGTGTTGGATAACGGTAAAGTGCGGCTGGAGAGCGTGCGGGCCGACTTAAAGCGGACGCATCCACCTGTACCGCAAGCCCGCGAACACAAGATCACAACGGCGAACTAATGACAGGGAGATAAGAGAATGGCCAAAAAGAAAATCATAACAGGAGCTCCTCCGCTGCCAATGGTTAAGAAGCCGTTGGCGGGTTATTCCGACGATCCGAATAAGGCGGCCGTTTACGGCCAGCACACAGCCGGGGGCCTTGGCGTACAGGGCATCAGCGATACCGGGACTGCTGTTTACGGCTGGACCATGTCGGACGACGGCAACTTGCCTGCAGTGACAGGAAAGGCCGATGGAAAGGGCGAGGGTGTATACGGAGAAAGCAACAACGGCGAAGGAGTGCGCGGCGTGAGCCATGCTCCGGGCCGCGCCGCCGTAGCGGGTATCAATGACAATCGAACCGCGGAAGCCGGACCGGGAGTTTACGGAGAGAGCAATAAAGGCGAAGGAGTGCGCGGCGTAAGCCATGCTCCGGGCCGCGCGGCCGTAGCGGCTATCAACGACAACCAAACCATGGGAGCTGGGGCAGGAGTTTATGCCGAGAGCAAGAAGAGCGTGGGCGTGTACGCTGTCAGCCAGGATTACGAGGCTGTACACGCGGAAACACACTCACCTGGGACGGCTGCGGTAGCCGCTTACAATGTCAACCCGGACGGTAAAGGGGCCGCTCTTTTTGCCAAGAAAGAAGGGACTGTAGGGCATGCGGGCTTTTTCGCCGGAAACGTTTACGTCACAGGCGAGCTGGCCGTAGAACAAGATATCAAGCTCATCAATTCCGCCGACTGTGCCGAAGAGTTTGAGATCGATCACGCGCAGCCGGTTCAGCCTGGGACCGTAATGGTGCTCGGCGCTGACGGTGTACTGCATCAAAGCGAGCGAGCTTACGACAAACGAGTGGCAGGCGTCATTTCCGGTGCCGGCGGGTACAAGCCTGGTATCGTGCTCGACAGACTGCACCCAAGGGGCAATCGGAAGCCGATCGCATTACTTGGTAAGGTATTTTGCAAAGTTGATGCCGGTTACGGACCGATAGAAGTCGGCGACTTACTTACAACTTCGGATACGCTGGGGCACGCCATGAAGGCAGTCGACCCGCTGAGAGCATTTGGATCGGTTCTGGGCAAGGCGCTCGGATCCCTGTCCGGCGGCTGTGGATTGGTCCCCATCCTGGTTACGCTACAGTGACGTGGGTCGGACAGGAGTAAATGGGATGAACATTTTGACGAGCCTCGAACCTTTGATTCGCGAAAGCAATGCGCGCGGTGAACCTCACGCCAAGCTCTTCCAACACGTCGCGCCTGAAGCAAAAGCGTCATTCGATGACCATTTCCGGGCTGTATGTGCCGAACAGCAATCTGCCGCTCGCCAGCAGCAAAAATTAGCAGAACTGCTGAGGCCCGGACAAGCGCCGCTTCAGGCGAAAGACGAAGTATATCGCGAGGTCTTGCAGGACTTCGTGGAACGAAGCAAGGAACCGCTTCGGCCCCTGGATCGGGCAGGCGATCGTCCAGGCGCTCGTATTGCTCAAGCGGCAGCGCTCCAACCAGTTCAGGATCTCATCTGGACAGGCTTCCACATCATTCGCGGCGACGCAGCCCTCGACGTGTTCGGCCCGCCCTATTCGGATACGTGGACGAGTTCTCCGGGGGCAGCAGCCGCGGCATTGGACGGGTCGTTCCATATCAATCTAGTTGCCAGCGGCACGGGATCGGGCATCGGTGTCTGGGCGATGGCTGGTAGTGCTGTTTGGGTTCAATTTACTCCCCGGATTAGTCCAGGATGGGCCCAAGTTCGGCCATATACGCCCTTCGACTATCGGTGGGATGCATTTTTAAACGCTCAGAGCTATGGCGCTTTCGGTATCTACGTCTTGAGCTGGGACCTCGCCGGGAGAGACCAGAGAATTGAGCAGAAGTATTACTACTATTTCTGGAAAGATATTGCATATGGCTGGGACGCGGATGATCATAACCCCAGCTATTACGTTGGCGGCCCGACGCCTGTGGATCAGCCCCCGGGGAAGGGTTGGGACGGCGGTTTTGGGTACCCACCGGACCGGCAAGCGCCGTACTTTCCCGTGTGGCCCAATCGGATTTACAAAGCCGCGGTTTGGTCTTTCGGCGGGACCTGGGTAGGTCACTATGGGTTCGCGGTAGCTCAGATTGTCGGGGCGGCTCCGTTCGTGGTAGTCGGCTATCAGCTCATTTTCCCTTAATCCGATATCGCCGAAATGTTTTTTGGTAAGAGTCGTGGTCCCTCCAATCGGTGACGTCCGGGATGAAGTCGGTGCGCTCTTTCTACCTCGCTTTCTAATGTTTTCGAAGGTAGGTCACTCCGGATCGGTTTCCTAAATCGGCATCGCTCGTTACAAGCTCGGCATGACGGAACAGGAGAGATCGTACAAGTGATGGGCGTACCTATGGGCCAAGCGGCCTCCGGTGAAAAATTCGAGCCACCCTGAAGAATCCACGAGCTTCATGGCCGATCCCTTTTGTCACGAACCCTGTCTGTTTTCATCCCTTTCAAGAATCCCCGGAGCTGTGCCAGAGGTTGTTCTGGTATCAGGGCGATTACGCCATTCTTCGCAATCACTTGCACAATTTGGCCACTCTTCAATCCGATCTCTTTCCGGATCTCTTTGGGAATAACGACCTGGTACTTTGTCGAAACTACCGACTTGGCCATGACGCCTCCTCCTACGATATCTCGAACGATGCTGATATTGTAAGACGATCCGCTTTCCCAGCTCAATATTGAATGTTCTCCCCGGGAGCGTTAGATGGCGGTCATCGCTGAGCTTGCAAAGATAGAAAATTCTAGTATGCTGCGCCACGGAGCGGTGGCCACGGGTCCAAGTACTGGGTTGAGATCCCCGTCCCAGGGCGTCAGGACTGCTCTTTGAGCGCAATCCTGCTTGCAGGAGCGCCGATCTCATTTATGGCACCGCTCTTCTCCAGTTCCGCTCGCCGTTTGCGCTGATGGCGACTCGCTCCGCTGCGCTTCGCGAGCGCCTGAACCGCAACGCTAGGCGGACAGCGCGAAAGATGGGGCTCGACGGCACCAGGGGCTGGCATGAAGTGGAGCAAGGACGAAGATTGCGTCTTCGGTTTTCAACGACCGGTCCACCGGCAATAAAAGAGGCTTATCCGCGGTGCTATATTCTGGACGGAGCCAGAATTCAAAAATAAAGATTCGGAGCAGCTGATGCCGGGGCGTTAGCTGGCTAGACTTGGAACTGACAAATGAACCACAATGAGCGGGATGAAGTGTAAGGTCGTATTGAAAAAGTCCAAGGAAGGTTATAGCGTCTCGTGCCCAGGTCTACCCGGTTGCTGGTCCCAAGGCAAATCTGAGAGGGAAGCCAGGCCGGTGATTTCTTCAAGGATCCGCTGCCGGTCAGCGATGCGTATCTCGTGATGGAAGTCATCCACGCCTGGGGAGACGAGGAGGCGATTGCCATTTTGCAGGCGATCCGCCGGGCTCGCGCCGGGAGGACACTTGTATGGCACGCAAAGTAAGTTATTGGGTGAGCACCGGTCTGTTGGCAGCGCTGTCGGTCTTTGCTGCGTTCACTTACCTGTGGGGCAGTCCGCAGGCGGTTCAGGGATTTGCCCACGTAGGATATCCGCAGCAACTACGGATCATTCTCGGGATCGCCAAACTCCTGGGCGCAATCACTCTCCTCGCCCCAGGCGTGCCCAAGCTCAAAGAGTGGGCCTATGCGGGGTTCACATTCGCTTGGATCTCAGCATTTGTCGCGCATTATCTGGCCAAAGACGGACCGGAGGCGTTCATGCCGCTGATACTGCTGGTGCTCCTCTTCGTCTCTTATGTGACTCGGCCGTCCAGTCGACAATGGCTGGCTGAGCCATCGGCAGGGAGTTGAAGTCACGCGTTGCCATACGGCTATCAGACAGGTATCAAGCCGCTCAGCCAGCTTCGAGCTTCTACAACCTCTTCTGAGCTGATCGCGTGTCCCGATGGGAACCACCGTAAGGTGGCGTGCGCTCCCGCTTGGCCAAGCATTGTCCGAAGTTGTTCCGGCTGTTCCACTCCAACAATCGGATCGAATTCGCCGGCAGCGATGAAGACGTTCTTGTTGGATAGATCGGGAGCTTGTTCGGGAATGAACGGAACCATGGGCCGAAACAGGACGGCGCCCGCAAGCACGTCAGGACGCAACAGAAGCATGCTGGCTGCAATGTTGGCGCCATTCGAAAAACCGGCGGCAACGATTTTGTCTGAAGGCAGGTGATAAGCAACCGACGCATTACGAACAAACTCGGCTAATTCCAAGGTACGAGCCTTCAGGTCCTCAAGATCGAAGACCCCTTCGCTCAAGCGGCGGAAGAATCTTGGCATCCCATTCTCCAGCACCTTTCCCCGAGGGCTGAGCAGGGCTGCCCCCGGGGCCAACGCCTCTCCTAATCCCAGCAAATCGTTTTCATCCCCTCCCGTGCCATGCAACAACAGCAATGTTAACTGGGACGCTCGCCCGTAGCCTGCAGTGTACCGATGGATGAAGCCCAGGTCTTCGGCGCTCATTTGTCTGCGATCTCCGGGCGGATTGTCAGGCGCACCGGCGGTAAGGCCCGGAGGATCTCATCTCGGGAAGATTCCAGCCAGTCGGGAAGCATCAAGCGCGTTCCCAGTTCCTTTGGCGGCTCATCGACGGTAAACCCCGGCGGATCAGTGGCTATCTCAAACAGTACGCCTCCAGGCTCGCGGAAATAAATGGACCGGAAGTACTTGCGATCCAAGATGGGAGTTACATTGTAGGCAAGCCTGGCCAGTTGGTCGCGCCAGGCTTGTTGCTCTTTGTCATTCGGTGTGCGCCAGGCAATGTGATGCACGGTTCCACCGGCTACGACGCCTCGACGGTCGTCCGGCGTGCATAGCAGGTCCACGAATCTGCCGGGTCCGCCATTTCCAACTTCGTAGCGAAAGCGATTTCCCGATTCACGACTACTGCGAAAGCCAAGGGTTGCTGTAATCAATCCGGCAGTCCGCTCGTAGCCTTCCTCGGCGATAGTCGCTGCATAAAAACCCCCCAGGGCGTACCGCTCAGGCACCGGGCCGTCAACCCAGGGCTTCTGCCCTTCCTGAGGCTGGTGGGCAACCAGTTCAAGCTGCAATCCGTCCGGATCTCGGAAGGCGAGCAGTTCCTCGTCGAAGCGCTTGCCGGGCCCGGTGAATTCGATGGACCGGCTCTTGAGCCGCTCCATCCAATATCCCATGGCATCCGGCGGGATCGAGAAAGAAATCACGGTTACCTGCCCGGTGCCGGCCCGACCTGGGAACGCGCCGGGCCAGGGAAAAAACGTGAGGATTGTTCCCGGACTTCCCGATTCGTCACCGTAGTAGAGATGGTAGGATCCCGGGTCATCGAAGTTGACGGTCAGCTTGACCAGCCGCAGCCCCAGCATTCCGGCATAAAAATCGATGTTGGCCTGTGGCTCGCCGGCGATGGCGGTGATGTGGTGGATTCCCAAAACTTGTCGGCTCATTCTCTGCTCCCATGTCGTCACCAGGTTATCCCTAAATCATACGATTCCAGCACTGTGAAAGAATCAATTTGATTGTAGGGGCGGCCCTGCGTGGCCGCCCGCACCCGTGGGCCTCTATTGACCACGCGACCGACAGCGCTCAAGCGAGCTATCCAGATTGGTTTTAAGAAGTTGATCTTGAGTTCAGGCGTAGTGAAGGATTCACCTTCCTCAAGATTGGATGAATAGGCAGTACCCATCGCTGCGTCGCCAATGTCGCAGAGGATGCCGCCGTGAAGTGTACCCACCGGATTGGCGGGCGCTTCGGTAGCCTGAAATTCAACAACTGCTTCGCCGGATTTGACCGAGATAAGATCAGTGCCTTACCTTGCGGCGCTGCTGTTCCACTCCCTTCGTCTCCTCTGACCCGTGCTGAGGGTCGACTGCGACATAGGTGATCGTGTCCCAGGCGTTATGAATACCGATGAACACGATCCCAAGGGTCACAGTAGCGACGAGGGACAGAGCCGGTCCGGGATACCGCGCCAGCAAAACCGCCGCCAGGAAGAGCATCGCATATGCAAGAAGTGGAAGGACGGCGTGCCAAACCCAGTCCTCCAACTCTGGTCGATAGCGTTGTTGCCTCCGGGCACGCCTGACGACGATCACTGCGTACACGACCCCGGCGATGCCGCAGGCTCCAAGGGCGAGCCCCACATTTGAGAGCGAAGCCCATGGGGCGCTCAAGAGAGCCGACACGAGCAGAGCGGCGCAGAAATGAGTGACCGTCGGCGTACCGAAGGCGGCAATCTCCGGGGGCGTGGCGCGCCTCCGGGACTCCGCGATCAGGGCCATGACTACAAATTGCAGACCGGTCAGTGCCCCGGCGACCGAGCCAACGATGATATAGAAGCTTTCCCAAGCAGTAAGTGGAGTGCGAACAGCCTCGTTCACGAAGACCTCGGCGCTAAGATGAATGGATAGGCAAGCCGTCGGCAGCGCCGCCTGACTCTTAATTGAACAGGCCGGCCTAGCACGCTTGCTCACGCACGCGGCTCAGTATCTTTTCACACCTCCTTGCGCTCGGGTTACTGAATTTGCTCTGAGCGGATAGCTCGCTGTATTGATTCTGTGCCGCGGGTCTTACTGCGCCACCAGTCCCCCGTCTATCGGCAGGGCGTGGCCGGTAATGAAAGAGGCTTCCTCCGAACATAGCCACACCACCGCATTCGCTACTTCTTCGGGCCGTCCCACACGACCGAGCGGATGCAGAGCCGTGACGCGCTTTTCGATTTCTGGATCCTGGAAAATTCGTTCCGCCATTGGCGTGACGATCACAGCAGGGCAGACTGCGTTGACGCGAAGCCCTTGCGCGGCGTACTCAATAGCTGCGGTCTTCGTCAATCCAATCACGCCGTGTTTGCTCGCGTGATATCCCGCTCCGATCGGGCCGCCGATCAAACCGGCCACAGACGACATGTTCACAATCGATCCGCCCTTCTGCTTCAATATTTGGGGTATCTCATACTTCATGCACAGCCAAACTCCCGTCAAGTTAGTGCCGATCACGTGGTCCCACGTCTCTTCTGAATAATCGGCGGTAGGCACCATGGGGGTCCCTTCGATGCCGGCGTTATTGAAGGCGAAGTCCAGGCGCCCATATCTGGAGACGGTCGTTTCCACTAAACTCCGTACCTGAGAGCTCTTGGAAACATCCACTTGCGCGAAGCTAGCCTCGCCCCCGGCTTCGCGGATGATGCGAACCGTTTCTTCTCCCTCGCGGGATCTGCGAGCGCCTACGACGACCTGGGCGCCTTTCCGTGCGAAGGCCACGGCCGACGCCCTACCGATTCCCGCGCTCCCTCCGGTTACTAATGCGACTCTCCCCGCCAATGGCGTATTCATGTTTTGCCCTCGGTCTAAAATAGCGAACCTTCAGTATTCCGCGCAGGGCGGAGCATCTAATGATTTCGCCAGATTGGCAAATTTTGGATCGGAACGAAATCGGTCAAATCGTGGATCGACTTTAATGGAGCTGATGCATGGTGTTTTCTGTTTCACTGCCTGCTGAATCATTTTCAATACTTGATCCCGTTTCCCCAGACCGGCATAAACCACCGCAAAACGGAGGGGCGAGACTTCTTCGCTCCCGGCTCGACGCTTCAGATCGTTCACGATCCGTTGGGCCTCTCGCGTGCGTCCAGCGACGGCGTATACATATCCAAGAGCGGCCGGGGCGAGCGTGTCTTTTGGATTGAGCTTCGACGCAATCTCGAGCTCGCGAATCGCCTTTTCCCACTGCCGCGTTTCCTGGAACACAAAGGCAAGTTGATAATGCCCCCGTGAGTCATTCGGCTGCACCCGAATGAGCTGCTCATAATTGCGGGCGGCGTCGTTCCATTGATGAAGCGCCGAATATTCAGCGGCCAATTTCGAGTAGACGCTTGTCAATCCAGGCTTGAGCCGGAGTGCCTGCTGAAATTCACTGATCGCCTCCTTATGGCGATTGCCCTTTGCGTACAGGACACCGAGATTGGCATGCGCTTCAGCGTTCTCGGGACTGATCCGCAGCACCTGCTGGAATGCTTCAATGGCTTCGGCGTACCGTCCCAATCCTGCGTATGCGGCAGCCAGCCCGTTGAAACCCTCTGGCGACTGGGGATGAAGGCGGACCACCTCACGATAGGTTTCCACCGCCTGTTCGAGATTTCCCAGGTTGGCGAAAACCATGCCGAGATTGCTGTAAAATTCGGCGTCCTCTCCTTTCAGACGGATCGCCTCCTTGCTCGATTCGACTGCTTCGTTTGAATGGCCGCTGGAAAAATAAGCCACGCTAAGATTGGCATGAGCGTCCACCAGGTCGGGTCTCAAACGAATCGCCTCCTTGTAGGCGGCGATGGCTTCGTCGTACCGGCCCATTTGCGCGTACGCCAGGCCGAGGTTGTTATAAGCCTCCGCGTACTTCGGCTTTATCTTAACGGCTCCCAAGTAAGCTTCGGCAGCCTCGGCGTGCCGGTCCAGCTGCGAATAGGCCAGGCCCAGCCGATTGTAAGCTTCGGCAAATTTGGCATTCAGCTGCACCGCCTGGCGCGCTTCCTGCGCGGACTCCGAGTATTTCCCTAGCATGGCATACGTGCCGCTCAAGTGGAAATGGACCTGCGCATTTCCCGGATCCAGTCGCGAAGCATTGCCGTATGCTTCGATACTATCTGCGAAGCGCCTCAGATAGAAATAAGCTGTGCCCAGGTTTATGTAGCTTTCCGCGCTTGGTTGAAGCTGGACGGTTTGACGGAATGCTTCCGACGCCTCCTCCCATTTCTCCAGGTGCAGAAAGATTTCGCCGCACCGGCGCACTGAAGCGACATCGTCGGGTTTTATCCGCAGGATAGCGCGGTAAATCGCCACCGCTTCCAGATAACGTTCCCGGTTTTCCAGCGAAATAGCCTGGTTGCGCAGTGCATCGATGTCCGGAGCGTCGTCCCGCTTCTGTTCCTGCGGGAATTCTGCAGCCGCCAACAGGACGGTTATCGGACCATGTGCACACAGAAATAAGAGCAGACACGCCACCGGAAGAGGGAAACCGGTTCTCACACTTGTTAGATTCATTGCCGCCACCCGGGTCTGAAGTCGTAGTTCCAGCTTAATCCTGAAGCGGGCCGGCAGGAAATAGATTTTCAGAGGAATTGGTAGCGAGAATTAGGACACGGATAATACGGATCACACGGGCCGGCAAATGTGCTGAAAGGGCCTCCAGATTGCATAGCAATCAGACCGCACAGTAGTGCCGGCCTCTGGTTTTTATCAGAGACTGGCAAGAAACTGCGCATACTTATACAGGGGATCCATCCAGCCATGAACTGAATCCCCAGAAAGCGACGACCTTATGCCTGTTCCGAAACCGGTGCCGCATATCCTTGCAGTCTGCTTACTGTTTCTCGGAGAACAGACCCGTATATCCCCAGACAGCATCGCAGCAGAACAAACGAGCAGAGATGGCCTAGCGCCTGCCCGGGTCCTAGTGGAAATACGCGATCAAGATGCGAGCCTGGTGCCGGCGCGACTCTATTTGGACGATGGTGACGGATCGACGACAACACCGCCGGGACTGCTGGCCTACCACAAGGGGAAGGAGCACCATTTCATTGGACCGGGAAGTTTCGAGATGGAGTTGTCGCCAGGAGTACACACCCTGCTCGCCGAGCGAGGAACCGAGTACCTCCCTGACTCTACTCGCATTGATGCTTTATCGGGCCGCAAGACAAAGGTCACCGTTCATCTGAGACGCTGGATTTCTATGAACAGACATGGGTGGTACTCGGGCGATTTACACAATCATCGGCCGTTGGAGGAAGTGCCGGCGCTGCTTCTAGCCGAAGACCTAAATATTGCGCCCACGCTGACTGATTGGATCTGGGAAGATCGGCCACGCTCGGCTCCGCCCCAAACTTCGGAATCCATCAGAAGAGTTGACCTGAACCACTACTACAGCGTTTTAGACAAGGAAGTGGAGCGCTTGGAACAGGGCCCGGGTGCCGTTGATCTTCTCGGCCTGAGATCAATAATCCCGTTTTCCGGATATCGGCTGTATCCTCCCAGCGACGTTTATTGCCACTTGGCCCACGCACAGGGAGGCTATGTGGACGCCGAGAAGATCTTGTGGCGCGACGCTGCGGCGCTGGTGGCGCTGGGCCACATAGACTTTGCGGGAATTGTCCACAATCACTTCAACCGCCATGGGGTGGAATTGGAAACCGACAAGTGGGGAATGATTCCCAAATACCGGCCTGAATTCAACACCGTCGCGGGAATGCCCCTGTGGAGCATGGACGTTTATTATCGCTGGTTGAACTGCGGCTTTCGCTTGCCGGTCTCCGCGGGGAGTGCTTCGGGCGTGAAAGCTTCTCCATTGGGCTACAATCGGGTGTATGTGAAAGTCGCGGGACCGCTCAGCTATGAAAAGTGGTTTGAATCCTTGAAGGCGGGCCGCAGTTTTGCGACCAATGGTCCGATGCTCTTCTTTACCGTCGACGGGAAGGAACTCGGTTCCGTGCTGCAATTTGATGGCGGGAAATCTCAGCGCGTCAAAATTCGCGCCGAAGCCGTTTCGCCTCGCCCACTGGATCGAATGGAAATCATCTTCCGCGGTCGCATCCTTAAGACGATGCGGGACGACGCGAGGAAGCAGACGGCAGGAGCAAGGCGGCAGGAGGCAGGAAGCAGACGGCAGGAAGCAGGAAGCAGACAGCAGGAGGCAGGAAGACAGCAGCTCGCAAATGGGGAAAATACGAAAGAAGCCAAGAATCCAGCCAGATTAGTTACAGAATTCGAAATAGATATCAGCGAGACGGGTGGTTTGCGGCGCGCTGTTTCGAGCGGCCTGGTCAAACGGTACGCTTTGCGCATACCAGTCCCATTTATATTCAGTTCGGGTCGAGCGCCCCAATTCCATCCGAAGATGCCCGGTTCTTTATCAACTGGATCGACCGTGAAATTGATTTCTACAAAAAAGAAACCGGGTTCCGAGATCCCAGTCATAGAGAAGAAATGCTGGCGCTTTTTCAGAAAGCGAGAGCTGTATACACGAAGTTGCTGCGTTGAGAAGCTCTCAAACGAGATCAGAACCGGGCCCGTCATGGCTCGCGCAGAATCTTGTTAACGCCTCGGCGCCTACAGAATACTGTGAGCGGCCAGCAGCTTAGAAAAGATTCCGGTGAATCTCGTTAGATTCTCCGCGCGCCCTGACGGGCGCGGTTCTGATTTTTTTATGTGCCAGCAGGCGATTGTCTTCCCACGCCAAAAGGAGTATCTTCCAGAAAAACAACTCGCCGCTAATGGAAGGGAGGCCCAATATGGCAGGCAATCGATGTGTCGTTTATAAAGGACCGGGGAAAGTAGCAGTCGAGGAAATCGGCTACCCAAAACTGGATTTGCCGGAACAGAATCGCAAGTGCGAACACGGCGTGATCCTCAAGGTGGTATCGACCAACATCTGTGGAAGTGACCAGCACATGGTGCGAGGTCGCACTACGGCGCCTGTCGGACAAACTCTTGGGCATGAGATTACAGGTGAAGTGATTGAAGTCGGCCGCGACGTCGAGTTCATCAAGAAGGGCGATTTGTGTTCCGTCCCGTTCAATATCGCCTGCGGGCGTTGTCGCATGTGCAAGGAAGGCAAGACCGGCATCTGTTTGAGCGTCAATCCTGCGCGGCCGGGCGCCGCATACGGATACGTGGACATGGGCGGCTGGAGAGGCGGGCAGGCCGAATATGTGATGATTCCTTATGCCGATTTTAACCTGCTGAAGTTTCCCGACCGCGATCAAGCGATGGAGAAGATTCGAGACCTTACCATGTTATCTGACATTTTTCCGACTGGCTTTCATGGTGCTTACACTGCCGGAGTGGGACCCGGATCGACTGTTTAGATTGCCGGCGGGGGTCCGGTGGGGCTGGCCTGTGCCGCCTCGGCGCAACTGCTTGGAGCGGCCGTCGTAATCGTAGGCGATATGATCCCGGAACGTCTGCAGCAGGCCCGCAGTTTTGGATGCGAGACCATTGATCTCAGGCAAGGCGCCGCTCTCCCCGACCAGGTTGAACAGATTGTCGGTGAACCGGTTGTGGATGCCGCGGTGGATTGTGTCGGTTTTGAAGCGCGCGGGCACGGCCCCGGTGCAGGAGAAGCTCCGGCCACGGTCTTGAACGACGTGATGAGTGTGGCGCGCGCCGGCGCTCGAGTCGGAATCCCGGGCCTCTATGTGACCGGCGATCCCGGTGGAATTGACGAGAACGCCAAGATCGGCCAGTTAGGCATCCGCATCGGCTTGGGCTGGGCCAAGTCTCACGCTTTCACTACTGGCCAATGCCCGGTGATGCGTTATAACCGGCAGTTGATGATGGCCATCCTGCATGACAAGGTGCAGATTGCCAAGGCGGTCAATGCCACGGTGATTCGGCTGGAAGACGCGCCTCAGGGCTACAAGGATTTCGATCGCGGTGCAGCTAAGAAATTCGTCCTCGACCCGCACGGCATGCTGGCTGCGTGAGGCAGGAAGCAGGAGGCAGGAGGCAGGAAGCAGGAGGCAGCAGGCAGGTCTTTGCCGATAATGGTCCGCACCAGTGCGCCCTCAACGTGATAGGTGAAGCTGTGAGCGCGTTCGTCGACCTCATACCTGCCAAAGGAGGCCTCGTATCCGTCTTGCGCATATTGCACCGGCCCAACGTGGGTGCCTGCCTGCGGGTTTCGATACAAGTCCTTCAACCTTTAGCGGCCAGTCATTTGCTCCAGTCTTTCCGGATACCGCGCCCCTTCCACCTTGATCTTTGAAGAGGCGCTATCGATGTCACGGAGATCGTCGGGTGTGAGTTCGACAGAAGTCGCTCCAAGGTTCTCTTGCAGGCGATGAAGCTTCGTCGTCCCCGGGATCGGAACAATCCATGGCTTCTGGGCAAGGAGCCAAGCGAGGGCTATCTGAGCAGATGTTGCCTTCTTTCGTTCTGCGACCTTGCTCAGCAAATCAACCAACGCCTGATTCGCTTTTCGAGCTTCTGCCGTCCGAATCAGCGAAATCATTTCCTTTTTGTCTGCGGCCGGACCGTAGGCAAAGCTCATTCCCATGCAGCCGAATCCGAGAGCAGAAACTTCCAGATTGCTTTTTCCAAGTTTGCGCTTTTGCATTACTTCTCCTTCCAAAAATGAGCCAGGTTAAGACGCTGCCTTTGCCCGCTGTTTTTCGCGCCAGCGAGCAGGTGGAACTCCTTCCCAAGTGCGGAAAGCGCGAATGAAGGAGCCGGCGAGACCGATGGGGTGGAATCGTTCGGTCTTACTCTCTGTGCCGAGCAGGAGACCAATCGCGGGCTTGGTACTGACTTCGCCCACGACGCGCCACAAGGCAAAGAGTTCCTTGGTGTTGAGGAGCACGCGCGGTTGATCGAAAGATCCTTGCGGAAGCCCGGCTCTGCGCAGGACGGCAGAGGAAGGCACTCCCAGTTCTTCCAACTTGAGAAAAGTGCTGCCAGAAACGCGAAAGTGTCTATTCATCGTTTCGGACCTGGTGGAGATCGGAGTGACAGATGCCGCAGAAAAGAATCTCGATCCGTATGTCGTGTTTAGTTGAATCGCGTCGCGCGATCGCGGTGGAGGCAAGCGGAGATCCGGCACTTGCAGCGGCGTAAGCTTTCGTCTTGTACATGTGCTTAATTTAGACGATCGCCGACTGCGCCGCTATGCAAAACACGCCAGCATACGATGAGGGGGTGTCTTCAGGGCGCTTCTCCAGAAAGATAGACTGTGGATTTTTCCGGATACTACACTGATGGCATCCGTAATACCATAACCGGGAAGCTCGATAATCGTGCGCAGCTGGACGTTGGGAGGGAAGGACCACGCCTATACGTGGAGGACGAAAGGGGATTCTCCGCAACCGTTGGCAGTTACTACACGAATGATCGAGTAGCGAACAGTAAACTCACAGCGGCCTCCCTCGTCTTGTGCAGCAAGAGTCTTGGTGTGTTCTGGCACGCTCCTTAAACTGCGAGGCAAAGAGTGCGATGAACGATGAACCATCTATTGGACAAGTGATCTTCGACCTCGCAAAGCACGAGGACGACACTTTTGGGCAACGCACGGACTGGCTTTTGATTTTCCACGCGATTCTTCTGGAAGCCTTCTTTTTTTCCACACCGAGCTTTCCAACTGGCGCGGGAGCCGTATCGTTGTTTGGCCTACTAACCGGCTATCTGTGGCTGGTTACAGGAATCAGACAGTGGTGGGGCCACAAAGACACTTGGCGATCTTTACAGGATTCGGAGGTAGTGGGGGAGGATCTAGCAATTGTCTTTCAAGGAGTTTCCGACACGCGACGGGAGCGCCAGCCATCATGGTATGCCTGGGCCAGAGCAACCCCTGCTTTCGCCGTGTTGATCCCGGGGAGCGTCTTTCTGCAGGAGTTCTGGGGACAGACACCCTAATTCGGAAAATCTCAATGAAAAATCATGCCCCATAAAATAATCATTCTGTTCCCAAAATTAGGGTGTCTATCCCCAGATTTGCGAGGGTCGATTTGCCAGCAGAATCGGAGTCCAGAAAATAATCATTCTGTTCCCCGAATTAGGGTGTCTATCCCCAGATTTGCGGCACGGTTGAATTTGCCGCCAGAATCGCAGTCTGGTTCCCTTAACCGAGGGGCAATTCCTCAACTTGAAGTCCATAACCCCGTGCCGCTGCGCACTGCCTTTCGCCTGCCGAAACCAACAAGTCCGCGGACCACTCGGCTGCGGAGGCTATGTGGAGCGAATCTGACGACCGCAATGGCCACCGCTCAAGAAGTTCGACAGCACGTGCAATGACTTGGTCCGTGACATTTACAACGCTGGTATCTTCGATGTCTTCGAATAGCGCCTGCTTGACCTTCAAGTATTGTTGCTTCGACAACTTCCCCTCGCGGTGGCGCCTGCAGAGCGCAGAAACAACTTCCGAAAGGCAGATTACAGAAACGCCTAACGACGATGCTGAGGACAAGATTTCTTCGACACGATCACTCCCGGGCTCTTGGACATACCGCTTGGTAAGCGCCGAAGAGTCGAGGAAAACGTTCAAGGTGATGACCGCCTTTCCTCCAGCACGGCCCTGCTAAGCGACGCCCCCTTCGCGATTAAACGCAGGCCCCGGCGCTTCCAGGCGGGCTTGGCCTGGCGCAACTCTGCAGGAACTATCTTGGCAATTGCTTTGCCGTGTCTAAGGATACGGATGGTCTCGCCTTCTTCGACGAGGTCCAAGACCGCCGATGCGTTCTTCCGAAACTCCGTGAAAGTGACTGTCTTCATATAATGGCCCTCCAAGAGAAACTGCCCATATTGTACACCACTGCACATTAAGGTACAATCTCGGGAGTCTCCTAAGCTGCCGTGAGCAGTCTGTTCCCAGATTTCCACAGCATCTTTAGTTTTGGTATTGGCGTTCGGCTCAGGAGTTCTCGTCAGTTCGCGCCTGATTTCTTCAATCACCGTCGGACTGCTGAGGGCCCGGGAGATGAGGGTTTAGATCCACCTGGCTCTTTTCCTGCTCGTCATCATCCGGAACAATTTGGACAGAAATCTGAGGGCGAGGCTGGCGCAGCTGCTCCCATGCCTGCCTGATTTCCTGCTCCTGCTTATCAAGGCTGGTATGCGAAGATCGGCTGATGACCACGCGGGAAGAACGCAATTTCTGGGCCGCTTGCATGATCAGATTGTAGGGATCTTTCCCGGGAATCGCGACCAGTAAGGCCGGCTTGCCCACCTCTTCGGCGACGTGTACGACGTTACTAAACACGCGGGTTTCGCATTCATCCATCACCCGCTCGGCCAGCTTTTGGTCCTCGCGAGCGCGTTGTGGCGCGTTCGGGTTCACCGATAGCACCACCACGTCAGATTTTGCCGAATCGTTCTCTTCCAACACTTTTTTTAAATGCTGCAAGTTATTCGGGTCGTGAACCGCGACTACAATATTGTCGGGCCGAACCGATAATGATTCCGGAGAGAGATGATCACCGACCTCGAGCCGAAATTTCTCTTCTTCACTCTCTTCCCTCCCGCCTGGCCGTTCCTTCGTCTGATTTTCCTTGTGATACCGTTCGGAGATTGTAAAGGCGACGAAGAAGACTACGGTGAAGCCAGCTCCCGAGATAGTAGCGATTTTCTTGGTCAGCACGTTGATGCCCGCCAGCAGGAAAAGCACTGTCGTGATCAGGATCAATCCCACGGGAATCTCCGTCCCCATTACTCGCAAGTTGACCGGGACTCTCCACCGCGGTACTGCCGGTTCGGTGAAGCGCAGTACTACGACCGCCAGGGCTTTCATCGCGAAACTCCAGACCACGCCAAAGGCGTAAGCCTCACCAAGCATATAGACATTGCCATGACTGATCAGGATGGTAGCCAGTTGCAGGGCGACAATGAGATTTATGATCCGGTGTGTTGTGCCGTACCTCGGATGCGGATCGCGAAACCATCCAGGCAGGACTCCGTCTTCAGCTACCCGGTTCATTACGCCATTGGAGCCGATAATGGCGGTATTGACGGCGCCCGAAAGGATCAGCACGCCTACCAGCACTACAAGAACATGGAAACCCAACCGGAGCACAAATGGGCCCACCAGAAATACGGAGATCCCGCCGATCAGGTTGTCAAAGTACTTACTCCGCTCTGCGTCTGGGACGATCATGACGGCAAAAAACGAGATCAGAGATGTAAACAGCAGGCTGTAAGCAAAGATCACTAGTCCTGTCCGGATCAGATTTTTATGCTTCGGCGCCTCGATTTCGCGATACACCTGCGCCAGACTCTCCTCACCGCTCATCGCCAGCAGCGAGTGGCCGAGCCCGACGAGGATGGCAACGAACGCAATTCCGGGAGCAATTGTCCCCTTTAGCCATCCCAGGGCTTCATCGTTGAAGCGCAAATTTGCCACAGTGGGCCAGGGCACAGGCTGGAAGCCCTTGCTAAAGATGGTCAGCAGGCACCAGCCGATCAACAGTACCACCATCACGGTCGTGATCTGCATGATGCGCAATGCCTTGGTGCTGGAAAAAGGAATTCCGACGCGGTTGGTGTACCAAAAATAGAGTGTCACCAGAACGGCAAAGCCAGCCGCAAGCAACTGACTGGGCACCTGCATCCAGGGGATATGAAAGTATTCTCCCGACTCGTTTATTAATCCGGCCAAATAGAGACCTGCGCTCACGGCGCTAATCGGCCCGGTGAGAACGTAATCAAACAACAGCGCCGAAACCGAGAACTTGGCCGCCGTACTCCCCATGGCCTCTCGGACCACGCGATACACGCCGCCACGCACGAACATGCTGCAGCTCTCGATGTAGACCGCTCGGACGGCGTAAGAGAAGAGCATGATCCCAAGGATGAACCAGGGAGCTGCCTTGCCGATGGCCTTCTCCGTGATGCCGCCCACATAATAAGCCGACGATCCGAGATCACAGAGAACGATGGCTGCCGCCCGCCAGAACGATACAAAAGAAAGCATGATGGTAGCGGGAACTACAAACTTCGTTAATTCGGCACGTTTTGGCCGCTTCATGTTCTCCTCAGTTGATGCCTCCCCTTCTATTTTTAGCATCGAACTACTGCGAGCCCATCGTTCAGTATCAAAATTCTGCAGCATAGAGGTGTGGGTGATGGAGAATTTACTGGAGCGGGTCCGGCAAGATTCTTGGAGTAGAATGGCTGCAGGCGCGCGACCCAGAAACTGCAAACTGGCCCCGTCTAAATCAGATCAGTGAGGCACCCATGAAAGTCGATGACAAGATGTATATGCCGGGATTTTTTTCAAACGTTTTCCTGGTAATGGCGCTTCTTAGTCTTGCCGGTTTTGTTCCGCTAGCTCGCTCGAGTCAGGACGATGTGGTCGCTCCTACCGAGGCAATCGAGCTTTTCAATGGAAAAGATCTGGCTAACTTCTACACGTGGCTCGTCGACTACAAATTTGAGGATCCCGACAAGGTCTTCACCGTGGTGGATCAAATCGACGGCGCTCCCGCAATCCGATCCAGTGGACAGCACTTCGGCGGACTGATCACCAGACGTCGCTATACCAATTATCATTTGATTGCGGAGTTCCGCTGGGGGTCGCTGACGTGGGGAGCGCGCAAGAACAAGACCAAGGACAGTGGCATACTTTTGCACTGCCAGGACCCGGAGGGCGCCTACGAACCGAATTTCAATGGGCCATGGATGCGGTCGGTTGAGTTTCAAATGATTCAGGGAGGAACCGGGGACATCATTCTGGTGCGCGGCCATTCCCAAGAAGGCCAGCGGCTCCTGCCCTCTGTCACCGCCACAGTAAAGCAAAATCCAAAAGGGGAATATGTTTGGGATTCCAATGGCGTGCAGCGGACCTTTGACGGAGGGAGAATCAACTGGTACGGCCGCGATCCGGATTGGAAGGATGAATTGGATTTTCGCGGTAAGCAGGATCTGGAAAAACCATACGGGCAGTGGAACCGGCTGGAGGCATTTTGCGACGGGGATACGCTGACCTACTTCGTCAATGGAACAATAGCCAACAAAGCCACTCGTTCCAGCCTGACGCAGGGGAAACTTCTGCTTCAGTCAGAGGGAGCGGAGGTCTTTTTCCGGCGCGTTCAACTGCATCCGCTGCAGAAGCAAGCGAAAGAATCTTTGTTGCATCGCTTAAGTTTTTTTGGTCCTGCCTTCACCACTCAACTCTCAACTGCATCTGCATGCGGCGGCTGTTTGTCTTTTCCGGATTCCAGTCTGGAGTCGCAACCAACGCACCTGCATCCGGCTCGTTGATAGTGTTTAGTGGCGGCTGGAAATGAGGGTGGTTAAAGATATTTGAAATACCGGCGTTGTATGTCAGCGTGAGACGTTCGCCCACCTTGAAGCGCTTCACCATAGCCAGGTGGTGAACATTTATACCGGGGCCGATGAGAACATTGGGGGCGCTATTTCCAAATCTTCCCGGCGGCGGAACGGCAAAGGCAGAGGGATTAAACCAACTGTCGACGGTGCGCTGGCCGCGCGGCAGGTTTCCGTCGCCGATTCGGTCCGCAAGGCCGCCGAACGTGTTGGTATTGGATGGATCCGATCCTGAAAAGGCGGGCGAGAAGTAAGTTCCTGTGGCAAAAAAGCTCATCGTCTGTAACTTCCAACCTCCCAGTACCTGGTCTACTACGCCGCGCGCGTTAGCAAGATAACGCCGCCCCCTACCCCAGGGCAGCTCCATGATCGTGGTCACAACCGCCCGGTGCCGCTGGGTAAAGTCATCGCGGCTCCAGTGAGTCGTTACATCGTAGGGATTTTCGGTGTTCAAGAAATTGTGCAGGTTGGAGGCCCAGGTGTAATTGGCATTGAACGTCAGCCATCCCACTCTCCGTTTGGCTTCAAGTTGGAGCGCGTCATATCTGGATTTCCCGTCGTCCCGAAAAAAGGAGGCACCGACAAACTGAGGATAGGGTCGCCGGTCAGCCGCAAAGGGGACGAGACTCGGCCTCGGCTTGTTGATGTTCAGCGAATAATTCAAACCATGGCTGCGAGACCCGACGTAGGAAATACGGAATCCCGTGTTGGCGATCTCTCGCTCGATACTCAGGTTGAACTGGTGAATCACCCCGTTCTCAGTCTTTCTGGGATAGCCGCTGACGCTCTGCGAAGGTATTCGTGCCGCCGCGAGGCTGCTTGGAAACGGCTCCGGAAAAGCAAAAAGTGGCTGGCCGTTTTCAATGCGATTGTCATAAGTCTCACTGATCTGAAAAGGTCCACCCGTTAGACCGATGAGGCGGCTGAATGGATCGAGCCGCTCGCTGTAAGCGCCGTACCCACCACGGATTACGAAATCCTCGCGCCACCGATAGGCGAAACCAAACCGCGGGCGAAAGTCGTTCAATGCTGCCTCGGGCACGACATCCCCCGGCACAATTTTGATATTCTTTGGAAACAGCGGGCTTACTCGGGAGAGAGTCTCCTGCGGAACGACAACAATACCGGTCTCAGGATCCCAATTGTACTGCAGACGGTCTTTGAATTTGGGCGAGACGAAATAGTCCCAGCGGAGGCCGTAATCGAGAGTGAGTCGAGGATTGACCTTGAAAGTATCCATCACATACAGTCCCATTTCTCCCGCAGTCCGACGCCGATCCAGAAGCGGATCCAGTCGCACACTTCTCCGAGGGATCCCCAGCAAGAAATCCGCGTAGCCGATGCCGGTAAAAAACCCGTCGAAGGTAAACCGGCCATACGTGCCCTCGTCGAAGAGCGCTCTAAAATTGTTAAATCTGTTGTACTGCCCGCCAAACTTCCAGACGTGCCGGCCCATCGACCACGTCAGCGAATCATCGTAAGAGAAATCATAATCATCTGCCGAAGTGCCTCCGGCTATGGCCCGTACGCTGGTCAATCCGGAAATGTCCATTCTCGGAAATCCCATGGCGCTGAGGCCTCGCGGGTTTACTCCTTTCAAACCGATCTTCTTTACCGCTTCGTCTCCTTTTGGAGGAGTGAAATTATCCACGGTCTGGCCATCTTTGATCTTGTTGCCGTTGAAGCCGAAGCGGAAGGTGTTAACGATTCTGGTTGAGAAGACATGCGTGTCCGAAAGTACGCCTTTATCGTGGTAACGCGTCCGAGTTCGAGCAAAACCAGGCAAGCCGGGCTTCACCGCCAGCACATAGGGAGACCAATAATACTGATAACGGAAGAACAGCGAGTTGTCCCTGGTCAGGTTGTGATCTACGCGGAATAAGGGGTAATCCGCCAAATAGTAGTCATCCGGATAGGGGAAGCTGTACCCTTCATTGTTGGTGAATTTATCAGGTCCTCCGATATTGGGTTTGGGAATGTAGAGCTCCTGAACCTTGAGTGATGTCTCGTTCTGCCGATTTGCGGGAATTGTATTACTGGGAAAGCGCTGGCCGGTCAGCGGATCGATGATTGCCTTCGAGAACTGCGAGAAATCGCCCTGTCGCATTTTCAACGTGGGGACGCTGGCGAGAACAAACGACCCGGCCGGAACGCGGATATGGGTCCAGCCGACATAGAAAAACGTCTTATCCTTAATTATGCGTCCACCGCCTTCAGCATAGAAGTCATGAAATTTGTAAGGGGTTTTTTCAGGCTCAAAAAATTCCCGGGCTCCCAAAGCGGAATTGGTGTGCTTGTAGGAAAACATCCCGTGCAAATCATTGCTGCCCCGCTTAGATGTTGCGTTGAAACTGGCGGCACGGGCCTGATCCGCGGTGTTGTTGACGGTCACTACTCGGACCTCGTCGTAAGTGTTAATGTTGACGGATTGATTTCCCGATCTGTCATTCTGTACGCCATCGTCCTGCTGAGTTAGCTGTAAGGGCTTCTGACCTGAAACCGAGATGTCCCAGCCTGCTCCCTGAACTCCCGGCATGGTGGCCAGTAGACCAAGGGGTCCAGGGTAGGGTGATTCTGTATCCACCTGAGGGACGTCTTTGAATTGCTCTGCCGTGATCACGCCGGAAATGGTGCCACCTTCCGTCGTAATAACTGCAGCGCCTGCTTGGACGGTAATATGCTCGGTTGTTTCGCCCACTTCGAGCACCGCATCGATTCGCCGCGCCTGACCGCTTTCAAGCGAGATATTGTCAGCCACGTAGGTCTTGAAACCGGGCATCTCGATAGTCAACCGATAAGCCCCGGGCTTCAAGTCAGGAGCCTCGTAGTCTCCGCTGTCATTCGTGAGCACCGTTCTTGCCACCACGTTGGTGGTTATTTCGGTGATTTTCACTTCGACTCCGGGCACAACGGCTTTGGATTGATCGGTCACCGTCCCACGGATAGTGGACAAGATTGACTGAGCTGACAAGTTTCCAGTTGCGCAACAGAACAGGAATGTCAGGAAGAGAGAGCTCCGCGCAATTTCACTGGAGGTTCGCTGTTGAGAAATGGCTTTGTGCCTTTTCATTTCGACCTCCTGCAAAGTTTGATTGGTAGGATTGGTCCCAAGTGAAGCACTTCGCGATGCCGGTGTCAATCCAAAACTATTTGACGGCAGCAACGCGGGAAACTCAGCCCGGCCAGTCACCGGGGCTTCGGTGCCGCGGCAGCGCTGTCGGTTGGTTGGGCAAGGAAGGCTCGAATGAGAGCCTGCTCACCTTTGTCTTTGATGCGCGAGAACAGTTTTGTCCCGAGACTGCGTATTGTCTGAGGGCGATCGAAGGGGAGTCGCGCATACATCTTGCCACCCTGGAAGTGACACGGCCGGCACCGCGCCTCCAGGATTGGCCGGATTTTGCTGTCAAAATCGATCTTCGCGACGATGTCAGGTTGAGATTTGCGCGCGGCCGGATCAACTCCCCTGTGATCCGTTAACATCGGCGTTTTCTCCGATGTAGTGGCTGTATGTCGCGCTGGTGCGCATGAGACAGCAACTCCAGGGACGAATACGAACACGAATAGGAAAGTCTTTGAAATCATTTCTAATTTTGGGACAGACCCCTTAATTCCCAAGATCGATCTGACGCGAAAAAAGAGATAGACACTTCTCCGATTTTGGGAATTAAGGGGTCTGTCCCCGAAATGGCCTCCTCGAAATGGTCTGTAGAACTTAGCTTGATCGATTTAAGCGCCGGTTTTCCAGGAGTGCCACTCGTTTTTCGAGCGCAGCAAATTCATCTACGTCAACCTTTTTCTTCAGTCCGTTTTTGATGAATTCGATATCCATCTTGACAATTTCAAGATCGTCACTGCTCTTTGCTACCATCTCCCGAAGGTTTGTAAGTTGTTTCTGCAAATCCGATAGACTCTCAGCAAGTAGCTGCAGGCCTGATTTAAAATCTTCAGCGACTACCGCAACAAAGCGCTGGTACTCTTCTCTTTGTTCTCTTAACAGTACCTCTAGTCTCGACTCGTCAATATTCATGGCGAAAAAGGTGGAGCCGATTCTATCCCCTCCCAAAAAATGTTTCACTGGCTTTCATCGAAGGGGAGTAGCGCATACATCGCTGCGGTCAGGTTCTTAGCTGGATTCTCCGGTATTCAATCCTGGCAGGATCGAAAACGCCCAGGTTCAGCATTCCTGCAAGTTCCACATGCTCGGGCTGGCGCAGAAAGAAAGCCTCATATCCGCGAGGATCGCTGTCGGCAATGCCCATTCGATCGACTGGGGCCCATCCGCGCTGCGCTCGTTCCGAATTCAAGATATCCGAAGAGACATGATCCATGGCGACAGGATCCGTGGCAAAAAGCAGCGACTTGTACTCCCATGTTCTGAAGGACGGCTTCCAACTCCCCGGCCCGCCTTCATATACGCCGATCAAACCGTCGGCGATGTGCAGCACTACTTTTTCCCGAATCGGTCTGAGCGCCACGATTTGAGGAATGAATGTGCCGCATCGATTTTCCTCTTTGTTGCGTCCGGCGTGTGTGCGCGCCACGTTGCTCACCAGACCGTGAGATAAATTCTTAAGCGCTACTGTAATTCCCGCCGATGCATGGTCCTTTAAAGTGGGAATGTTGATGATTTTGTTGACTAGATCGCCGGTAACAATTTTTGTTATGTGTGACTGATAACTGAGACCTTCGGAGTGGTCGTAGAAAGGATGAGTGTAATCGAAACGCTGGTACAAATCGGGGTCATAACCTAAGACGTGGCTGTCAGGGTCAGGTCTGCGGCTGTTACGGCCGGCATCCCGGCCTTCAAGGTCGATCTGCCAATCGCCCGCTCGTGCGCCTGCCGCATACCATTCAATTTCAGGAAGCTCCGTTTCTAAAAACCGATGGTAGCCGGCCGCGCGAAACTCCATGGCATAGCGCTCAAACAGAATGATATCTCTGGGCTCCAGCCCGGCCCCTTTCAGGCCTTCGACCACTTCCATGATCAATGCGTAACTGGAAATGGAACCTATCTCTCCCGGCTTGCGAGCGCATCCAACGGGGTTGACCTTTATGCCGACGCGATCTCCTCTTTGAAAAAGGCTGCTCCATGCTTGCGTCGCGTCGGGCGCGCCGGTCAGCTCCATCATTCCGCGTTCGATCATCTCGCGTACCCGCTCTCGATTTATCTGAGAATTGCTGACCGCCAGGGGGTGTTTCACTTCCACCACCTTGCCCGGATAGCGGCCGGGAAGGGCAAAAAGGGGTTTGGGATCTTCAATGCAGGTTCCGGTAAACTGCTTCCGGACGTATTCGTAGTGCCGGAAGTATCTGTGGTGCAGCTCGAGACCGCCCCAGGTTGCCAGGCCTCCGGCGACCAGGCCCGACCCGGCGCCCAACAGAAAAGCACGGCGGCTCAAACCGGTGCGCTCGGGAGTAGTCATCACAGTATCCTCGCTTGGAGTTTCCCCATTATGCCACGTTCTCTTCTTCGGGCGCCGCTATTTGTAGCGAAGCGGGCGAGGCGCTGGTCCGCAGCGCCAGGCGCCGCGAAGCGGCGCTATTGGAGAGACGCCTCCGTGAGGCGTCTCCTGCACGATGAAAGATTGCGCGGGAGACGGCCCACCGGCCGTCTCTCCAAAATGTCCAAAAGTGGAGCGCCGGCTTCCAGCTAGTCAGAGGCCGGCGCTACAATTTCTTCTCGCGTTCGCCTTTGGGCGTTATCCAGAATTAGACCGCGGCCGCGCTGTGAAAACTCCCGCCCTTTCGCGTCTGCATTTCACCACAGGTGTGCTAGTATCCCGTATCGATTCTGGAAAACTTGTCCGGCCCGCTTCGGACCCGCTTCACACGACCCTATTTCTGATTGGACCTGACACCGGAGAGAGTAATGAAAAAATCATACATCAAGATCCTAGCTGCAGGTTTCTGCGGGCTGTTGCTTGCTGCCGCCTTTCTCATTTCCAGCGTAGCCTACTTGAATTCTGAAATCAGGTCCGCACAGGTTGAGCGTGGTGCATCAAGAGGGATTCAGGGGGAGTGGGAGGGGACGCTCGAAACAGGCGCGGCCAAGTTGCGCCTCCTTATAAAGCTTTCCCGCACTTCTGAAGGGACCCTCAGTGGCACCCTTGACAGCATTGATCAGGGTGTTCAGAACATACCGATCACCGCCGTCACTTACAGCGCTGATGAAATAACACTGGAACTGAAGTCCATCGGCGGCTCCTATAAAGGGAAACTGAGCGCCGATGGAAACGAAATCGTTGGCCAATGGACGCAAGGCGCCGCGACCTTGCCCCTGTCATTGAAACGTTCAGTTCGGTCGGGGACCGCCCCTGCTGTGGCGCCCAAAGGCTTGCCCGCGCCTCTTTCCGGCTTTCAGGACCAGGCCACATTCCTTTTGTTCTTGAACGAAGAACGGGTTGGCACGGTACAGTCAAACTGGAAAAGCGACGGATCTTTCGAGAATCGAGCCACTCTCTCTGTGGCCGGACAAAACGCCAATACCAACCTGAAGATCACCCCGGACAGTGAAGGGCGGTGGAAGGATGTTGTAATCGAATCAGCGCTGGGCGTCATGACTCTCACGCGCGACGGACCGTCAGTCCGCCGGACCTTCAGGGACAAGACCACCACATTTGAAACACGGGCTGGAGTTCTAGTGTTCGACAACTACTCGCCGGCCCTGATCAGCCAGGCAGTGCGCCGATACGATCGAAGTCAGGGAGGGAAACAAGAATTTCCCGTACTCATCTTGTCTGCAATCGGTATCAATGCGACTCTTGAAGCAAAAGAAAAGGTACAGCGCACTGTGGGCGGCCGAGACTTGGTGCTCACCAGGTTTATTTACGGCCTTCCCGGAGTAGACTTGCATGTCTGGGTGGATGAGACAGGCAAGCTTTATCTTGCCGACGTGCCGGCGCAAAAGGCCGCCTTTGTGCGTGAGGGATACGAGGAACTGCGTAAGGCGCCGGAACCAGACGCTTTGATCTCGACGCCAAAGCACGAGGTTGAGGTTCAATCCAACATCGGCGTTCCCATGCGCGACGGGATCAAACTGGCCACCGACATCTACCGGCCACGAGGTCTTGAAAAAGCTCCGGTCATCCTGGTTCGCACTCCCTATAAAAAGGAAGTATCGGAATTGCAGGCCCGCTTCTATTCGCGTCGCGGATATGTCTTCGCCATCCAGGACTGTCGTGGTCGGTTTAGTTCGCCGGGAGTGTGGGAACCATTCATGAATGAAGCCGCCGACGGTTACGACACCATCGAATGGTTGGCGAAGCAGCCATTTTCAAACGGCAAGGTGGGCATGATCGGCGCTTCTTATCTCGGGTGGGTGCAATGGTGGGCCGCAAGCCAGCATCCGCCGCATCTGGTAACCATCATTCCTAATGTTTCACCGCCGGATCCCTTCTACAACGTTCCCTATGAATACGGGGCGTTTTTTTTGTGGGGCGCTATCTGGTGGGCCGATGTTCTCGAGTCCAAGGCCACCGCCGACATCTCGGGGGCAGCACTGTACAAAACCATGGACAGAAAGTTCCAGACAATCTTGCGGTCGCTTCCTGTGGTGGACTTGGACAAAGCCGTCCTGGGCAAAGAAAATCCGTATTGGCGCAAATGGATCGAGCATCCCAGCAATGACAGCTTCTGGCAGCCGGCCAATTTTCTCGATCATCTGAAAGATGCGCGCATGCCGGTATTCCATCAGTCCGGCTGGTTTGACGGCGACGGCATCGGCTCCAAACTGAACTACCTTAAGATGAGCAGTTATAAGCATCCTTATCAGAAACTGATCCTGGGACCGTGGGGGCACAGCGATACGGCCACTCGGAGGATCGGCGATCGTGATTTTGGACCGGAGGCCATCATCGATCTGCAGCGCCTCTACCTTCGCTGGTTCGACTACTGGCTTAAGGGCGTTGACAACGGCATCGCCAAAGAGCCGCTAGTCGACCTGTTTGTAATGGGCTCGAACAAATGGCTGCACGGCGAAACATATCCTCTGCCAGGTACGCAGTTCCGAAAGCTCTATCTGGCCAGCGGAGGAAAAGCGAATTCGGCGAAGGGAGATGGAAAACTCTCCTGGCAGATTCCGGCCGCCGATGCTCCGGCGGACCGCTACAGGTACGATCCAGGCGATCCCACGCCCGATCCAGGCATGTATGAAGAATCGGAGGAAAATGAAAAGAGGGTTCGATCCCTCGCGGAACGCAAGCAGGAAGCGGAGGACTATCATCGGAAGCTTACCGAAGCACGCCAGGACATTCTGGTCTATGTTTCAGACACACTGGAAAAACCGCTGACATTTGCCGGCCCAGTCTCGGCGGTGTTGCACGCTTCCAGTTCGGCCAGGGATACGGATTGGTTTGTCAGTCTGATGGAAGTGGATGAAAACGGCAAGATGTTCGGGTTAACCCGAGGGAAGATACGCGCGCGTTTTCGTAACTCGATGAAGGAACCGAAAGCGCTCAATCCGGGCGAGATTTATGCATACCCGATCGATCTCTGGCAAACCGCCATTACGATTCCTGCCGGCAGGCGCTTGCGAGTGGAAGTCACGTCGGCAGCTTTTCCCAGGTTCTCGAGGAATTTGAACACTGGTGGTCACAACGAAACCGAAACCAGGTATATTTCGGCGCAGCAAACCGTGTACCACGACGCGCAGCATCCTTCTTACATCCTGCTGCCCGTGATTCCCGAGTAGGCTTGAGAATTGCTTTTTTGCGGATTTTCGGTATTTCGAATTGCGGAATACGGGCAGCCAATCCATACGGGCGATCCTGGGTGGTCGCCCGCTGCACAATCCAGCGCGATTTCTGGGCTCCGTTTCGAAGTGCGTCCGCGGGAATCTGAGCAATTTTTGGTTGGATCATCCGTGAGCTATTGCGGCGGGCGGCCACATAGGGCCACCCGTATGATCAGTGGATTGGAGCAGTAGCATGAATAATTTTTGCCGTTTAGCCACAGTGGCAGTCGTAGCCGCTGCCGTCGTGGCGCTGGCCCCGGCATTCACTGCTACGCCACTGCCAGAGCTGCATTGGCTTCCCGTGAGCGCGGAAGCCGTAGCCGGCTTTGAGCGAAACTCCAACCCTGAACCAAACACGCTGGATGCTTTTCAAGAACTGATACTTT